>NZ_JBFAAH010000009.1:0-185316 GCF_040639635.1 Promicromonospora sp. NPDC023805
GGGGCTGTCCTGGCGGGTCCAGCAGGCACGTGCCGCGCGCGCGGAGGCAAAAGCGGCCGTCGTCAAGGTCTGACGCACGGCGACACGAAGAGACACGTCCGTCGGCGTCTGACAGGTGGGCTCAGAGGAGGTCCAGGACGGCGTCCAGCCGGTTCTCGATCGAGTGGGGGGCCTGTTCTCGAACGACGGGCTTGGCGTTGAAGGCCACGCCTACGCCGGCTATCTCGATCATGCCGAGGTCGTTCGCGCCGTCGCCGACGGCGACCGTGTGCTCCAGCGGGATGCCCAGGTCGGCGGCCCACTCACGCAGCGTCGCGGCCTTCGCCTCGCGGTCGATGACGGGGCCGACGGTACGGCCGGTCAGCACGCCGTCCGCGACCTCCAGGCGGTTGGCGCGGAGCAGCGTGATCCCCAGCTCCTGCGCGATCGGCTCGACGATCTCCGCGAAACCGCCGGACACCAGCCCGAACGCCCAGCCGCGTGCCTGGCACTCGGCCACGAGCTCGCGCGCGCCCGGCATCAGCTCGACGGCGGCGCGCACCTTGTCCAGCGCCGCGACGGGCACGCCGGCCAGGGTCGCGACGCGCTCCCGCAGGGACGCCGCGAAGTCCAGCTCGCCGCGCATCGCCCGCTCGGTCACGGCCGCGACCTCGTCGCGGGTGCCGGCATGTTCGGCGATGAGCTCGATGACCTCCTGGCGGAAGAAGGTCGAGTCCACGTCGGTCACGATGAGTCGCTTCACGGGACCAGTGTGCCGGAGCACCTCACAGCTCCGCCGAACGGTCCACGTGCTGCTGCTGCGCACACCGAACGTAGGCCTGGTCGCCGTCCCGTCGTCGAACGTAGGGGTGGTCGCCGCCTGAGCCTTCAGACAGCGACCACCCCTACGTTCAACGCCTCACGCGCCGGCGACGCCGGACGGCGTTCGTCAGTCGACGACCGTGCCCTTCGGGACCACCGTCAGGCCCGACTCCGTGACCGTGAAGCCCCGCGCCCGGTCCTCGTCGTGGTCCACGCCGATCCGGGCTCGCTCGTTGACTATGACGTTCTTGTCGACGATCGCCCGGTGCACGTGCGCGTACCGGTGCACCTGGACGTCGTCCATCAGCACGGAGTTCGACACGTTCGAGTACGAGTGCAGGTGCACACCCGGCGAGAGCACCGACCCCGCGGCCTGCGCACCCGAGATCAGCACGCCCGGCGACACTATCGAGTCCGCCGCATGCCCCATGCGCCCAGGACCGGCATGCACGAACTTCGCCGGCGGCAGGCCGGTGTAACCCGTGTACAGCGGCCAGTCGTAGTTGTAGAGGTTGAAGATCGGGTGCACGGCGATGAGGTCGACGTGCGCGTCGTAGTAGGAGTCGATGGTCCCGACGTCGCGCCAGTAGCCGCGGTCCCGGTCGGTGGACCCTGGCACGTCGTTGCGGATGAAGTCGTACACGCCGGCCTCACCCTGCGCGACGAACGCCGGGATGATGTCGCCGCCCATGTCGTGCCGCGAGTCCGGGTTCGCCGCGTCCTTCGTGACGGCCTCGACCAGGGCGTCGGCGTCGAACACGTAGTTGCCCATCGAGGCGAGGATCTCGCCGGGGGAGTCGGGCAACCCCGTCGGGTTGGTCGGCTTCTCCAGGAACTCGCGGATCTTCGTCGGGTCGGCAGGGTCGACGTCGATGACGCCGAACTGGTCGGCCATGCCGATCGGCTGCCGGATCGCGGCGACCGACGCCCGCGCACCCGACTCGATGTGCGCGTC
Organism: Promicromonospora sp. NPDC023805; assembly: GCF_040639635.1. Taxonomy (NCBI): domain Bacteria; kingdom Bacillati; phylum Actinomycetota; class Actinomycetes; order Micrococcales; family Promicromonosporaceae; genus Promicromonospora; species Promicromonospora sp. NPDC023805. Next base: position 1,757 of record NZ_JBFAAH010000009.1, read on the forward strand.
CACCATCTGGGAGAAGTCCATGCGGTAGACGTGGTCGGCACCAACCACGACCACGATGTCGGGCCGCTCGTCATCGATGATGTTGAGGCACTGGTAGATCGCGTCGGCACTGCCGAGATACCAGTGCTTGCCCACGCGCTGCTGCGCGGGGACAGGCGCCACGAAGTTCCCCAGCAGCGGCGACATGCGCCACGTCTTGGAGATGTGTCGGTCCAGGGAGTGGGACTTGTACTGCGTCAGCACGACGACGTGCAGGTAACGCGAGTTGACGATGTTGGAGAGAGCGAAGTCCACCAGACGGTAGATGCCGCCGAAGGGCACTGCGGGCTTGGCGCGGGCGGCGGTCAGCGGCATCAGCCGCTTTCCCTCGCCGCCGGCGAGGACGATCGCTAGGACGCGAGGAGCGGAAGCCATACGGGTGACATTAAGCCCTTTTGGGCTGGTCCGTCAGGTGGCACGCTGAGAGTTCGCGCACGCTAGGTTTGCAGGATGTCCGACGTCGCTGCCGCCCCAGGCTTCGCCCCCCGTTCCGTTCCCGCCCCGGGCTCCGCGCCCCGCACCGCGCAGGGGCCCGCCGACAGCCTCCGTGTCGACCTGCTGACCCGCGAGTTCCCGCCGCACGTCTACGGCGGTGCGGGCGTCCACGTGGCCGAGCTCGCCGCGGTGCTCGCGCAGCATGCCGACGTGCGGGTGCGCTGCTTCGACGGCCCGCGCGACGCCGCGACCGAGGCGTCCGGCGTCACCGGGTACGTGACCCCGAAGGCGCTCGCGGGCGCGAATCCCGCGCTCGCCACCCTGGGCACGGACCTCGTCATGGCCGACGACGTGGCGGGCGCCGACCTGGTCCACTCCCACACCTGGTACGCCAACATGGCGGGCCACCTGGGCGGGCTGCTGCACGGCGTGCCGCACGTGGTCACCGCACACTCCCTGGAGCCGCTGCGCCCCTGGAAGGCCGAGCAGCTCGGCGGCGGCTACGCCCTCTCGTCGTGGGCCGAGCGCACCGCGTACCTGGGCGCGGCGGGCGTCATCGCGGTCTCGGCGGGCATGCGGGCCGACATCCTGCGCGTCTACCCGGAGCTCGACCCCGAGCGCGTGCACGTGGTGCACAACGGCATCGACCTGTCGGGCTGGCGCCGTCCGGACATCGGCGACCCCGGGGCGGAGGCCACTGCACGCCGCTACGGGATCGACCCCGACCGCCCGGCCGTCGTGTTCGTCGGCCGCATCACGCGGCAGAAGGGTCTGCCGTACCTGCTGCGGGCCGCGGCCGAGCTGCCGCCTGAGGTGCAGCTGGTGCTGTGCGCGGGCGCGCCCGACACCCCGGAGATCATGGCCGAGGTCCTGCGCCTGGTCGAGCGCCTGCGCGAGTCCCGGACCGGCGTCGTCTGGATCGAGGAGATGCTCCCGCGCCCCGACCTCATCGCGGTCCTGGCCGCCTGCACCGTCTTCGTCTGCCCGAGCGTCTACGAGCCGCTCGGCATCGTGAACCTGGAGGCCATGGCCGTGGGCCTGCCAGTGGTCGGCACGGCCACCGGCGGCATCCCCGAGGTGGTCGACGACGGCGTCACCGGCCTGCTGGTCCCCATCGAGCAGTCCGACGACGGGACGGGCACGCCGCTCGACCCCGACCGCTTCGTCGCCGACCTGGCGGCGGCGCTGACCCGGGTAGCGACCGACCCCGAGGGAGCGGTGCTGATGGGGTCGGCCGGGCGCCGTCGGGCCGAGGAGCACTTCACCTGGGCAGCGATCGGCGACCGCACGATGGAGGTCTACCGGCAGGTCCTGGGCCGGGCCTGACCGGGCCAGGGGTCAGCGGACCTCGCCGTAGGTGGCGGCGCTCATCGCGTGGCGGGCCGTGCGGTCGACCTCGCGCAGCGCCGTGGACCGCTGGTCGACCTGGAAGACGTTCACCGCGCCGCCGTCGTCCACCGTGCCGAGGGCGACGATGGCGCGCAGGCGGCTGGCCAGGTCGAGCACACGGGCGCGCCGGCCGTCCAGGTGCGGCACGGGCCACGACGACGTGCTGGCGGATCGGATCCGCTCGATGGCGTCGGCGGCGTCGTCGCGCCACCGGGCCACGTCGAGCTGGTCGAGGGCGTCGGTGGCCGTCATCAGGCTCGTGCGGAGCTCACGCTCGGCATCGGCGACCGAGCCGACGGCGCCGAGCACCAGGGTGGTCCACGCGGGGACCTCCAGCACCTGCCAGGTCACCATGTGGCCGGGCTCGATATGGCTGCCGAACGCCTGGACCCGGGGGACCGCCGCCCAGCTCCCGTCCGGCGTCGTGATCACCACGCACTCCCCGGCCTCCGTGGCCTCGAGGTTGGCGACCGCTGGCACGCCCGCCGGGTCGCCGGGCGCGGGCAGCAGCGCGCAGACCTCGCGCGGCCCCGTCGTCCAGGCGGTGAAGAGCGTGTCGAGGTTGGTGCCGTCGGCAAAGCCGGGTAGCCCCTCCACGGTGTGCGGCTCGTCGTCGCCCACCACGGACTTCACGGCGTCCGAGGTGTCGCCTATGCCCTGCAGCCACAGGGCGAGCAGCACGCTCCGGGGGAGGTCCTGATCGGTGTCCACCGCAGAACTGTAAATGACTGCTCCTCAGGTAGGGTCGGGACCCATGAGCTCGGTTCTCCAACTCGCGGGCGTCACCGTCCGTCGCGGCACCTCGACCATCCTCGATTCCGTGGACTGGCAGGTGAACGAAGGAGAACGGTGGATCGTGCTCGGCCCGAACGGTGCGGGCAAGACAACTCTCCTCCAGATCGTCGCGGCGCGCCTCCACCCGACGTCGGGTACGGCAAAGATCCTCGACTCGACCCTCGGCAGGGTCGACGTGTTCGAGCTCCGCCCGCGCATCGGTATCTCGAGCGCGGCGCTCGCCGAGCGCCTCCCGACGGCGGAGACGGTGCGCGACGTCGTGCTGACCGCCGCCTACGGCGTGACCGGCCGCTGGCACGAGTCCTACGACGAGCTCGACGAGCAGCGCGCCAAGGATCTGCTGGCGCTGTTCGACGTCGACCACCTCGCCGACCGCACCTACGGCACCCTGTCGGAGGGCGAGCGCAAGCGCGTGCAGATCGCCCGCGCCCTGATGACCGACCCGGAGCTGCTGCTGCTCGACGAGCCCGGCGCCGGGCTCGACCTGGGCGGGCGCGAGGAGCTGGTGGCCGCGCTCTCCGAGCTCGCGAACGACGAGCTGTCGCCGGTCCTCGTGCACGTGACGCACCACGTCGAGGAGATCCCGCCGGGCTTCACGCACGTGCTGCTGATGAAGAAGGCGGGCATCCAGGCCGCCGGCCCGATCGAGGAGGTCCTCACGGCCGACAACCTGTCGGCGGCGTTCGGGATCCCGCTCATCGTGGCGCACGGCGGCGGGCGCTGGCTCGCGCGCGCGGCCCGCTGATCCACCGGCTGATCCGGCCGTTCGTCCGGCCGGTGATCCGGCGTGGAACCCGGCGCGATCAATGCGCGCCGACGTCGTCGACGCTGAAACACTCAGCGCAATAAAGAAATCAAGTTGAAACACCGCTTTCGCTACCGCTGTGTCAGTGGACCTTGGTAAAGTCCGGGCAAAGGTCCGAGGTGGCGGTAGATTCACCGCGAGGACCCGTCGGCGGAGAGGTTCCGCCGACGACCGGTCACCAGCCGGAAGTGGAAGCTCGGAGGGAGCACCCATGGCCTGGTTGTGGTGGGTAGGCGCAGCGCTGATATTCGCGTTGATCGAACTCTTGTCACTGGATTTCGTCTTCATCATGTTCGCGGGCGGCGCGCTGGCCGCAGGCGTGGCGAACGCGGCCGGTGCTCCGCTGTGGGTGCAGGCGATCGTCTTCGTCGTGGCATCCGTGGTGCTGCTCGTGACGCTGCGGCCCACGCTCATTCGTCATCTGCGCAACAGCACGCCGAAGGCGCCCACCAACGCCGAGGCGAACGTGGGGCGCACCGCGTCGGTCGTCCAGGAGGTCAGCACCGCGTCGGGGCTGATCAAGCTCAGCGGCGAGGTGTGGAGCGCACGAGCCGTACCCGGGTCGCCTCTGCTGGTCGCCGGCACTAGCGTTCGTGTGGTCCAGATCGACGGCGCGACCGCCGTCGTCGAGCCGGCTTAGCCGCCTGGCGCCTGGGCGCGATCCTTGGCTGTTGCAGTCCCAGCGTGAGGCAGTCCCAGTCAGAAGCTTGAAACAGTCCGTGCGGGCCTAGGTGCCCGCGTAAGGAGACGTCGTGGAGTCATTCGGGCAAGTCCTGCTCTATCTGATCATTGCCCTGGTCGTGATCGTCGGCATCGTCGCGGTGATCCGTGCGGTGCGGATCGTTCCTCAGTCGGTGGCGCTCGTGGTCGAGCGCCTCGGTCGGTACTCGAAGACGCTCGACCCCGGCCTGCACGTGCTGGTGCCGTTCGTCGACCGGGTCCGCGCCGGCGTCGACCTGCGTGAGCAGGTCGTGTCGTTCCCGCCCCAGCCGGTGATCACCAGCGACAACCTGGTCGTCGAGATCGACACCGTCATCTACTTCCAGGTCACGGACGCCAAGTCCGCGGTCTACGAGATCGCGAACTACATCACGGCGATCGAGCAGCTGACCGTCACGACGCTGCGTAACGTCATCGGCTCGATGGACCTTGAGCAGACGCTCACCAGCCGTGACCAGATCAACGGCCAGCTCCGTGGTGTGCTCGACGAGGCGACCGGGCGCTGGGGTATCCGCGTCAACCGTGTCGAGCTCAAGTCGATCGAGCCGCCGCCCTCGATCCAGGGCGCGATGGAGCAGCAGATGCGCGCCGAGCGCGACCGCCGTGCCGCGATCCTGACCGCGGAGGGCATCAAGCAGTCGGCGATCCTGACCGCCGAGGGTGAGAAGCAGTCCGCGATCCTGACCGCGGAGGGTGCCGCGCAGTCGCAGATCCTGCGGGCCGAGGGTGAGTCGCGCGCGATCATCCAGGTCTTCGACGCCATCCACCGCGGTAACGCGGACCCCAAGCTGCTGGCCTACCAGTACCTGCAGATGCTGCCGCAGATCGCGCAGGGCACGTCGAACACGACGTGGGTCATCCCCACCGAGTTCACCGCGGCGCTGGGCAGCATCGCCCAGGGCTTCGGCGGCACGCCGGGCACGCCGGGCATCCCGACGCCTCCTGGCGGCGACAGCCCGTCCGACGGCCCGCGCCCGGCGGCGCCGGTGCTCGACAAGCCGCTGCTCCAGGACCCGAGCGAGGCTCTCGCCGAGGCACAGCGCCAGGCTGAGGCCGCCGTGGCCGACGCGACGAGCGCCGGCACCCGGTCGGGCGAGCCGTTCGACCCGAGCCACGAGCGCGGGCAGCGACCGGCCGGTGGCACGACGCCGCCTCCGCCGGCGCCCCCGGCACCCCCGGTCGGCTGACCCAGAGCGGTAAGAGCGACGAAGTAGAGCGCCTGTCCGGCTCTCCCTGGTGTCACGGGGGAGAGCCGGACAGGCGCTCTACTTCGTCGCTCTTACGCTCCCCGGATAACGAGTTGCGGAGTGAGTGCTCACTCATTTAGCGTCTGGGCATGGACAACGCACGACGGCGGGCAGCGCCGATGGCGCCCGAGGACCGCAAGGCGGCCATCGTGGACTCGGTGCTCCCCCTGGTCGGGGAGCGGGGAGTCGACGTCACCTCGCGGGAGCTGGCGCAGGCCGCCGGCGTCGCGGAGGGCACCCTGTTCCGGGCATTCGGCGACAAGACGGCGCTGGTCGGGGCGGTAGCGGTCGAAGGCCTGCACCGTGCTGCCGGGCCCGAGCAGACCCTCGCCGAGCTCACGGCGATCGACTCGGCACTTCCGCTGGAGCGGCGGCTCGCGCTCGTGATCGAGACGGGCCGCGACCGGATGGCGGAGGTCATGCGGTGGATGTCGGTGCTCCGGCACCTGCGGGCAACCCTGCCCCCGGCCGACGACGACGCGACGCGCCGCCGGATGGCCGAGTTCCGCAACGGGCTCATGGCCCAGCGCGCGAGCCAGCACGCGGCGACCGTCGAGGGCATCACCGCCGTCCTGGCGCCTGACCTGCACCGCCTGCGCGTCCCCGTCGAGGTGGCGATCTCGCTCGTCGAGTCGGCGATAGCGGGCACGCACCACCGGCTCGACGACCTGCTCCCGACGGTGCCCGCCGACGTACTGGCCGACGCTCTCGTCAACGGTCTCGCCGGTCCCAAGAACGAGCCGGCGAAAAAGTCTGGCCCCGAACGCCCGGACGCAGCAGCCTCCAGTACTGCGGCACCGGGCGCCCCAAACCCTGGTTCTCCAGCCCCCAGCCTCGAAGGGAACTCTCTTTAATGCTTGTCACGCTTGCCCGAAAGTACTTGGGCCCGTACCGCTGGGCGGTGGTAGCGGTGCTCGTCCTGCAGCTGGTGCAGACGCTCGCGGCGCTCTATCTGCCCAGCTTGAACGCAGACATCATCGACGACGGCGTGGTGGTCGGCGACATCGGCCACATCTGGCGCACCGGCGGCTGGATGCTCGTCGTGTCGCTGGGCCAGGTCGTGGCCTCCGTCGTCGCCGTCTACTTCGGCGCGCAGGTCGCCACGGCGTTCGGCCGGGACATGCGACGCGACCTGTTCCAGACCGTGCAGACGTTCTCCGCGCGGGAGATGGCGCAGTTCGGCGCGCCGACGCTCATCACGCGCGGCACCAACGACGTGCAGCAGGTCCAGATGACCGTGCTCATGACCTTCACCATCATGGTGATGGCGCCGATCATGCTGGTCGGCGGCGTCATCCTGGCGCTGTCCGAGGACGTCTCGATGTCCGGCCTCCTGCTGGTCATCGTGCCGGTGCTGGCCGCGACGGCGGGCGTCATCGTGTGGCGGATGGTGCCGCACTTCCGGCGTATGCAGAAGCGCATCGACGCCATCAACAGCGTGCTGCGCGAGCAGATCACCGGCCTGCGGGTGGTGCGCGCGTTCGTGCGTGAGGGCCGCGAGAAGGAACGCTTCGGCGTGGTGAACGAGGAGCTGTACGACACCTCGCTGCGCGCCGGCCGCCTGATGGCGCTCACGTTCCCTGTGGTCATGCTCATCATGAACATGTCCTCAGTGGCGGTGCTCTGGTTCGGCGCGCACGAGATCGAGGCCGGGAGCCTGGAGATCGGCTCCCTGACGGCGTTCCTGAGCTACCTCATGTACATCCTCATGGCCGTGATGATGTCCACGATGATCTTCATGATGATCCCGCGTGCGGCAGTCGCCGCGGAGCGGATCGGTGAGGTTCTCGACACAAGGTCGTCGGTCGTCGACCCGGAGAACCCGGTGCGGCTGGGGGTCTCGACGAGCTCGACCAGCGAGGAGGGCTCGACCAGCGGGGACGGAGGACCGCGCGGTCGCGTCACCTTCGAGGACGTCGAGTTCCGCTACCCGGGCGCCGAGGCACCCGTGCTGCACGACCTGACGTTCGCCGCCGAGCCGGGCCAGATCACCGCGATCATCGGCTCGACCGGCGCGGGCAAGTCGACGCTGCTCAACCTGGTGCCGCGCCTGTTCGACGCGACGGGCGGGACAGTACGGGTCGACGGGATCGACGTCCGCGACGTCACGCAGCGCGACCTGGGCTCGCTCATGGGGCTGGTGCCGCAGAAGGCGTTCCTGTTCACCGGGACCGTCGCGGACAACCTCCGGTACGGCAAGCCCGACGCCACCGAGGAGGAGATGTGGGCGGCGCTCGAGGTGGCGCAGGCCCGTGACTTCGTCGAGGCGCTGGGCAACGACGAGAACGGCAGCGGCCTCGAGGCGGTGGTGGCGCAAGGCGGTGCCACGTTCTCCGGCGGGCAGCGGCAGCGGCTGGCGATCGCGCGGGCGGTGATCCGGCGCCCACGGATCTACCTCTTCGACGACAGCTTCTCCGCGCTCGACTACGCGACCGACGCGCGGCTGCGGGCGGCCCTGCGGCCACAGACCCGCGATGCGACGACGATCATCGTGGCCCAGCGGGTGGCGACCATCCGCGATGCCGAGCAGATCCTGGTGCTCGACCACGGCCGCATCGTCGGCAGGGGCACGCATGCGGAGCTGCTGGCCGACAACCTGACGTACCAGGAGATCGTGACGTCCCAGATGAGCCTGGAGGAGGCAGCGTGAGCGGCGTGAGCGGGGAAGACAAGCCTCAGGGTGAGGCAGCGGGAGCGGCGACCAAGGCCGCGCCGTCGGCGCCACCCGGCCCGCCCAACCCGCGCTCGGGACCCGGGCCGATGGGCAACATGGGCATGCCCGTGCAGAAGCCCATGGACTTCAAGGGGTCGCTGCGCCGGTTCGCCGGCTGGCTGCGGCCCGAACGGCTGAACGTCGTGGTCCTGATGGTGTTCGGGATCGGCTCGGTGGCGCTCACCGTGCTGGGGCCCAAGCTGCTCGGCGACGCGACGAACGTGATCTTCGCGGGCTTCGTGGGGGCACAGCTGCCCGCGGGCGGGACCACCGAGCAGGCGATCGCGGCGCTCCGGGCCCAGGGCCAGGACCGACAAGCCGACCTGCTCTCCGGCGTTCCGGGAGTGGTGCCCGGTCAGGGCATCGACTTCGCGCTGCTGGCGCAGACGCTCGGCTGGGTCGTCGCGGCGTACCTCGGGGCGTTCCTGTTCGGCTGGCTGCAGGCGCGCATCACCACCGGCGTCGTGCAGCGCACCATGCGGGACCTGCGGGACCAGGTGGAGGCGAAGCTGCACCGCATCCCGCTGTCCTACGTGGACGCCAAGCAGCGCGGCGAGATCCTGTCGCGCGTCACCAACGACATCGACAACGTGGCCCAGACGACCACGCAGACCCTCGCGCAGCTCGTCACGGCGGCGCTGACCGTTGTCGGCGTGCTCTTCATGATGTTCTGGATCTCGCCGCTCCTTGCGCTCGTCGCGCTGGTGACGGTGCCGCTGTCCGTGGTCATGACCATGCAGATCGCCAAGCGCAGCCAGCCGCAGTTCGTGGAGCAGTGGGCGGCCACGGGGCGCCTCAACGCGCACATCGAGGAGTCGTTCACGGGCCACGCGCTCGTGAAGGTCTACGGGCACCAGGAGTCCACCGCCGAGGCCTTCTCCAAGGAGAACGCCTCGCTGTACTCGTCGAGCTTCAAGGCGCAGTTCATCTCGGGCACCATCCAGCCCGCGATGGGGTTCCTCGCGAACCTGAACTACGTGATCGTCGCGGTCATCGGTGGGCTCCGCGTGGCGTCGGGCACGCTCTCGCTGGGTGACGTGCAGGCGTTCATCCAGTACTCGCGCCAGTTCACGCAGCCGCTCACGCAGGTCGCCTCCATGATGAACCTGCTGCAGTCCGGCGTCGCCTCCGCGGAGCGGGTGTTCGACCTCCTGGACGCGCCGGAGCAGACTGCCGACCCTGCCGAGTCGCAGAAGGTGGAGCCGGTGCGCGGCCGGGTCGCGTTCGAGGACGTCTCGTTCTCGTACACGCCCGACCAGCAGCTCATCACCGGCCTCAACCTGGTCGCGGAACCGGGACAGACCATCGCCATCGTCGGTCCCACGGGCGCCGGCAAGACAACCCTGGTCAACCTCCTCATGCGGTTCTACGAGGTGGACGGCGGTCGCATCACGCTGGACGGCGTCGACACGCGCGACATGTCGCGCGACGACCTGCGCTCGTCCGTCGGGATGGTGCTGCAGGACACCTGGCTCTTCAAGGGCACCATCGAGGAGAACCTGCGGTACGGGGTGTCCGACGGCGATTCGGTGGACGAGGAGGAGTTCCTCGCCGCCACCCGGGCGACCCACGTGGACCCGTTCGTGCGGACCCTGCCCGACGGTTACGACACCGTCGTGGACGAGGAGGGCTCTAGCGTGAGCGCGGGGGAGAAGCAGCTCCTGACGCTCGCGCGGGCGTTCCTCGCCGACCCGGCGATCCTGGTGCTCGACGAGGCGACGTCGTCCGTGGACACGCGCACCGAGGTGCTGGTGCAGGAGGCCATGAACCGGCTGCGCAAGGACCGGACGTCGTTCGTCATCGCGCACCGCCTGTCCACGATCCGCGACGCCGACGTGATCCTCGTGATGGAGCACGGCGACATCGTGGAGCAGGGCTCGCACGAGGACCTGCTCGCGGCCGACGGCGCGTACGCGCGGCTGTACGCGAGCCAGTTCGCGGCCCCGGCGGTGGAGGAACCGGCGGCGACGTAACCGGCCGCCCGGGTGGGCGCGGCGCGCTCCGGGGTGAATGTCAGTCGGCGGGGTGTGTTGCTCTGGGTAGACAAGATCTACGCAGCGCAACACACCCCGCAGTCGTAGGTTCTCCCCGCCGTGGGTGGTGGCGCCGGCTGCTGCTGGGCGGGCCGCGCCTGTTTTGTTGACGGGTCGTGCCCAACGTGACGTCCCGGTGACCGTGGATCTCGCCGACATGCTGCTGGTCGGCTTGCTCCTTGGCGCCGTCGGCTACGCGTTCCAGCGCGGCGCGCGCCTGAAGCGCGACACCGAGGGCCTCGTCTGATGCCCGTCGACGACGAGGAGGCCCGCGTCCACTGCGCCTCGACGAGCTGCTCGACGAGCGCGGTATGACGCTGGCCAAGCTCGCGGAGCTGGTCGGAGTCACGGTGGTGAACCTGTCGGTGCTCAAGAACGATCGCGCCCGGGCGATCCGGTTCTCCACCCTGACGGCGGTCTGCGACGTGCTGCGGTGCGAGGTGGGTGACCTGCTCGTCGTGACCCCACGAGAGTGAGCGCCGCCGCAAGGGTCGGCGCGTGACCTCTCTTCCTTCACCGCGCCCGACGAAGGACGCACGCGCCGGGTGCGGTTCGGCGGCTTCCTCGGGGACTATCGCATCGAGGCGGCCGACGGCGGCGGTGTGGCCGAGGTGACGCTGGACGCGTCGGGCGCCGTCGGCGTGGCCGCCGCGATCGGTTCCGACGCGTTCAGGGCGTCGACCACCTGGCCGTAGTCGCCCCGGGCCTCGCCGTAGCGGAGGAACTTGACCCGCTCGACCAGGATCTCGTGCGCGTCGGGCTGGGCCTGAAGGAGGCTCATGGTCTCGTCGGCGTACTCGTCGAGCGGCATGGCGTGCGGGTCCTCGTCGTGGCCGGGCATGAGCGTGGTCCGCACGGACGGCGGCACCAGCTCCGTCACGGACACGCTGGTGCCCGCGAACTGCAGGCGGATCGACTCCGACAGCATGTGGATCGCCGCCTTGCTCGCGTTGTACGTCGGAGTGACCCGCAGCGGGGCGTGGGCCAGGCCAGAGGACACGGTGAGGATCGTCGCGTCCGGCCGGCTCTGCAGGTGGTTGATGAAGGCCGCGATCAGCCGGATCGGGCCGAGCACGTTGGTGGTCACGACGGCCTCGGCGTCCGCGAGGAAGTCCGGGGTGCGCCAGTTCTCGGCCCGCATGATCCCGGCCATCGGCACGAGCACGTTGACGTCGGGGAACCGCTCGATCACCTCGGCGGAGGCCGTCCGGATCGACTCGGCGTCGTCCGTGTCGATGCGGACGCCGGCGAGGCCGTGGTCGGCGGCGAGGGCGTCCAGTGCCTCGGTGCTGCGCCCGCCGACGATCACGGTGTTGCCCCTGGCCTGGAGCCGCAGCGCGAGGGCGAGGCCGATACCGCGGGTCCCGCCAGGAATGAAGATGGTGTTTCCTTCTGTGTTCATGGCTCCACCGTGCAGCGTCCGGGCCGACGGCGGGAGAGACCCGGTGAACCAGGGATCCGCGATCCCTGGCTCCCGTGCGCGGCGTGGCGCACGATGGGCAGATGAACCGTGCAGCCCTCGCCGACTTCCTGCGCCGACGCCGGGAAGCCCTGCGCCCGTCCGACGTCGGGCTGGTGCCGGGGCCGCGTCGTCGGGCACCGGGACTGCGCCGTGAGGAGGTGGCGGCCCTGACCGGGATGTCCGTGGACTACTACGCGCGGCTGGAGCAGCAGCGTGGGCCGCAGCCGTCCGAGCAGATGCTCGCGGCGCTCTCCCGCGCCCTGCGCCTGACCGTCGAGGAGCGGGACTACATGTTCCGGCTCGCCGGTCACGGGGTGCCGCGCCGCATGCCGCTCGAGTCCCACGTGGCGCCCGCCCTGCTGCGGGTGCTGGACCGGCTCGAGGACACCCCGGCTCTGATCCTGTCAGGGCTGGGGGAGCCGCTCGTGCAGAACCGGCTCGCCGAGGCGATCTTCGGCACGCCCCCTGAGACGGGCCTGGCCCGCAGCTCCGTCTACCGCTGGTTCATGGAGCCCGACTCCAGGAACGTGTACCCGCCGGAGGACCACGAGCGGCAGGGCCGCAGTCAGGTCGCCTCGCTGCGGGCCGCCCACGGCGCGGCCGGGCCGGGCTCGCCCGCCGACGAGATGCTGCGCGTCCTGCTGCGGGAGAGCCCGGAGTTCGTCCGGATGTGGGAGCTGCACGAGGTGTCGCGGCGCTTCGAGGACCACAAGACGCTGGTGCATCCGGAGCTCGGCCGCATCGACGTCGCCTGTCAGGCGCTGTTCACCGAGGACCAGTCACAGGCGCTCCTGGTGCTGACGCCCGAGCCGGGCAGCGAGGCCGAGGAGAAGATCCGCCTGCTGGCCGTGCTGGGGCACGAGACGTTCGCCTAACCGCGGCTCAGCGCAGCGCGTGCCGGTCCAGCCAGGCCCCGACCGCCCGGCCGATCTCGGCGGGCCGGTCCTCGGTCGCATGATGGCCGGCCGACCCGAGCGGCTCGATCTCGACCGCGGCCAGCTGCTCGCGCGCCCAGGTGACCGCTCGCTCGTCGATCAGCAGGGTCGGCGAGCCAGTGAACGTCAGCAGCAGCTTCGGCACGTCCGCTGACGCCGCCAGCCAGGATCCCGCCTGTTCGAGACGCTCGACGAGCTCGGTGGGCGGCTCGGCGAGCTGGCGAGCCCAGGCGAGCAGTGGGCGACGGCTCTCCCGGGAGGGGTAGGGCGCCAGGTAGGGAGCGAGCTCCTCCTCGGCCACCGGGTTCAGCACGCCGCGCGTGTACGCCTGCCGGATCGCGGTGTCCTGGTCCAGGAACATCACCTCACCCTCCGGAGAGGCGATCAGCTCGCTCCGGGCGCGGGCCTGTGGAGACAGGTGCTCGCGTCGCACCGGCCGGAGCACGGCCTCGAACAGGGCAGTGCCCAGCACCCGGTCGGGGAACCTGGCCGCTCGGTCGATCGCCAGCGCGCCGCCCCAGTCGTGCCCCACGAGGACTGCCGGTTCGTCCCCGAGCACCGCGTCGAACCAGGCGTCGAGGTAGCGGGTATGGTCGGCGAACGTGTAAGCGAGGTCCGGCTTGCCGGACCGGCCCATGCCGATCAGGTCGGGCGTCAGCAGGCGGCCCTGTCCGACGGCGGGGAGCACGTTGCGCCACGAGTGCGACGAGGATGGGTTGCCGTGCAGGAACACGATCGGGGTCGTGCCGGGGGCTCCGTCCCCGGTCTCGTCGAAGTGCATGGTCGAGTCGAGAACTGTCACATCAGGCATCGGTTGCTCCAGGATCGAGTGGGGCGTCGAGCAGTTCGGTGAGGGTGGCGGCGAACTCGGCGGTGCGCTCGCTGCCGCGCCCGCCGAGCGGTGCGAGCAGCTGGTCCAGGAGGGCCTGCACCGTGCGCATCGCCGGGCGGACGACGGCCAGGCCGGCCTCGGTGATCTCCAGGCGGACGACGCGCGTATCGCGTTCGTCGCGGGTGCGGACGACCAGCCCGTCGGACTCCAGCGAGCGGATCAGGCGAGAGACGTACATCGGCTCCAGGCCTGACGCATCGGCGAGGGCGCGCTGGCTGGGTGCGTGAGCGCCGTCGGCTGGGTCGGCGCTCGCGCGCAGCGAGTAGAGCGTGGTGAGCACCACGTAGGTGGCGTGCGTGAGGTCGTGCACGCGCACAGCGCGGTCGACGGCGGTGCGCCACCGGTTGGCGAGGCGCCAGACGAGGGCACCGGCCATGGCGCCGGATGGGGTCTGCATGGCCGTTACCATACATGGCGATAATAGCTATGACAACTATTTGAATGTGCCTCGCCCTCGGGGGATGGCAGGATCGCCTGGTGCACGACGACGAACGCTGCCCCTGCCTCTCCGGCGACACCTACGGCGCCTGCTGCGGGCGCTACCACTCCGGCACCGCCACCGCCCCGACCGCCGAGGCACTGATGCGCTCGCGGTACTCGGCGTTCGCGGTCGGCGACGACGCCTACCTGCTCGCCACGTGGGCGCCCCGAACCCGGCCGGACACCGCCGGGCTGGGCGACGAGCAGTGGCGCCGCCTGGACGTCCACCGCACGGAGCGGGGCGGCCCGTTCGACACCACCGGCGTCGTCGAGTTCACCGCCTTCTACCGGTACCCGGCCACCGGCGCTCGCGGCAGCCTGCACGAGACCAGCCGCTTCGTCCGCGAGGGCGGCCGCTGGTACTACGTCGACGGCGACCGGGAAGCCGGCGACCGCTAGCCCGGAGGTTCACGGACGGCGAGTCGCCCGCGCCCGGTCCCCGCGAGCCCTAGATCCAGCCCTCTTCCCAGGCGCGGTGCGCCGCGGCGTGGCGGGTGGCGACGCCGAGCTTGGCCATCGCCGACGACAGGTAGTTGCGTACCGTCCCGGGCGCGAGGTGCACGGCTGTCGCGATCTCGGCGACCTGGGCGCCGGTGCGCGCCTCGCGCAGCACCTCCAGCTCGCGGTCCGTGAGCGGGCACTCGTTCTCCGTGAGCGCCGACGCGGCGATCTCCGGATCCACGTACCGGCGCCCGACGGCGACGTCGCGCACGATCTGCGCCAGCCGCGCCGCCGGCGTCGACTTGGGCACGAACCCGCTCACGCCCGCGGCGAGGGCCCGGCGCAGGATCGCTGGCCGGGCGTGCCGCGTGACGATGATGACGCGGGGTGGCGTGCCGTCGGTCCGGGCCAGGATCTGCGCGGCGGCGTGCAGCCCGTCGGTGGGCGGCATCTCGAGGTCGAGCACGGCGACGTCGGGCCGGTGCTGCTCGGCGAGCCGCACGGCGTGCGTGGTGGTGGCGGCCTGGGCCACCACCTGGAGGTCGTCCTCGAGGTCGAGGAGGGAGCAGAGGGCTCCGCGCAGCAGCTCCTCGTCGTCGGCCAGCAGCAGGCGGATCATCCGGTCACCGTAGCCGTGACCACGAACCGGTCGCCCTCGGCGGTCCACGAGAGGTGCCCGCCGACGGCGTCGAGCCGTTCCGCGAGGGACACCAGGCCCGTGCCGTCACCGCCTCCTGCGGACCCGCCGCCCAGCACTGCGGACCCGCCGCCCAGCACGGACGGCCTGCTGTCCACCTCGGACGGCCGCACGCCGTCGTTGTCGATGACGAGGCGGGCGCCTGCGCCGTCCGGCACCAGGACTATCGCCGCGCGCGTGGCCCGGCTGTGCCGCAGCAGGTTGGTGGTGGCCTCGCGCACGACCAGGCCGAGGAGGCTGCGTGGCCCTTGCGGAAGGGCCACGGCGAGGTCGCCGTCGACGTCCGCCAGGACCTCCACGCCCGCCGCCGCCAGGACCTTGGACGCGTTGGCGATCTCGGCGTCGAGAGTGGTGCGCCGGTAGCCCTGGACCAGGGCGCGGGTCTCGCGCAGGGCGTCACCGGCGAGCTGCTGGACCTCGCGCATCGTAGCGGCGGCCCGGGCGGGGTCCGCCTCCGCGAGCCGCGCCGCGAGCTCGCTCTTCAGGGCGATCACCTGGAGGTGGTGCCCCTGGATGTCGTGCAGGTCGGCGGAGAACCGGAGGCGCTCGTCGGCCACGGCGAGCTGTCCGGCAAGCCGCCGGGCGTCGTCGAGATGGGCCGCTACCTGCCAGCCGCGCAGCATGCCCAGCATCGCAGGGCCGAACGCCACGACCATCAGGGCGGGCATCCACGCGGCGTGGCCGAGGTGCGGTTCGTCCATGCCGAGGGCCGTGAGCAGACCCACCGCCGGCAGCAGCACGAGCGTGACGCCGAGCACCGGCCAGGCTCGGCGGGAGGGCAGGAACATGACGAGCACCGAGATCGTGGCGGCGGGCGCGATCGGCCAGATCCCGAACTCGCCGAGCGCGAGCGGGACCGCGGCGGCGACCGTCGCGGCGCCCCCTGCGGTCACGAGCCAGCCGACGGACGGTGCCTGGTCCCGGACCCGCCGCGCCAGCAGGACGCCGCACGCCACGATGGTCGCCGCCGTCGACAGGCCCGTCAGGGCGCGCAGCCCGGCGGGGACATCCGGGTCGAGCAGCCAGTCGCCGACGGCGAAGCCCAGCACGCATGCCACGGTCCCCGCGAGGCCCCACCAGATGTTGCGGCGGAAGCTCGCGAGGCCGCTGCCGTCGTCCACGACGGTCGGGGTGCTGCTCATGGCGCCATCCTGCCAGCGCCGAAGCCGCGGCGGGGCGGGCTGCCGGGCGCTGATGACATCTGTCATACGAGGTAGTGACATGTGCTCGTGCCCGGGTGCGGTCCGGCACTACTGGCCGCGGTCGCCGTCGGACAGCGTGGATACCGGTGCGGCGAGGAACGCCGTCCGGAGCGAAGGAGACGGAGACATGGCGGAGACGATCCACGCAGGAACCCACGCCGCGATCCACCACACCGTGCCCACGACACGGTGGCGGAAGGTGCTGCGGTTCCACGCGCACCTGGTCGAGATGGTCGTCGTGATGGTGCTCGGGATGATGCTGCTGGCGCCGGTGTGGGACTGGGTGGGCGCGGCAGTGGGGATCGAGGCGCTGCTGGCCCGGCCGGACGCCGGCGCGGTGGTGATGGTCCTGGACATGGTGGCCGCGATGACCGTGTGGATGCGGGTGCGGCGGCACGGCTGGCCCGCGATCTGGGAGATGAACGCGGCGATGGCGGCGCCGTTCGCGGTGCTGCTGGTGCTGTTCTGGATGGGCGTCATGAGCGCCGGCGACATGATGCTCTGGGGTCACGTGCTGATGGTTCCGGCGATGGCGGGCGCGATGCTGCTGCGGCCGGCGGAGTACACGGAGCACGTCCACGGGTTCGACCTGGCCTGGCTGCGGAACCGGTGGCCGGTGCTGCTGGGGCTGCTCCTGCTCGCCGGCACGATCGCGGGCGGCGTGGGTGGCGTGCCTACCTGGTCGATCCTCGCGATGGCTCTGGTGTACCCGGTGGTGGGCATCGTCCGGAACAGCATCAGGGGACGGTCGATGGTGCTGCTGCAGGCCGCCGGGCTCGCGGTGTTCGCGGGCATCAGCCTGCTGGCCGGTGTGCTCGTGGGGCAGGACACGGGGGCCTACGTGCTCGCCGCCGGCCTCGTGGGGCACGGCATCTGGGACGCGTTCCACCACCGGGCGAACGCGGTCGTGTGGCGCTGGTACGCCGAGGCCTGCCTGGTCTTCGACGTGCTGCTGGCGTCGGCGGTGCTCGCGTCGACGCTCGGGTCCTGATCCGCGCCTGTAGTCGGCGAAGTAGAGCGCCTGTCCCGCTTCCGCACAGGGGAACCTGTGCGGAAGCGGGACAGGCGCTCTACTTCGCCGACTACAGGGTCCAGCGCTGGTTCGTGCCGCCGTTGCAGGGGTACTGCTTCAGCCTGGTGCTGTTCGCCGTCGACGAGGCGGGGACGTCGAGGCACTTGCCCGAGTGCCGCGCCACGAGCTCGACGTAGCCGCCGCTCACGCTGCGCAGCTGCCACTGCTGATTGGTGGCGCTGCCGCAGGCGTACTGGATGATCGCGGCGCCGTCGGTCGTCGCGGCGTTGTTCACGTCCAGGCACTTGCCCGAGTGCTGCGCGACGACGTTGTGGTACCCGTTGCCGAGGTCGCGCAGTGCCCACTGCTGGTTCGACGCCCCACCGCAGGTGTACTGGGCGATCTCGGCGGCGTCAGCGGTCGACGCGCTCACCACGTCCACGCACTTGCCCGAGGCCTGGTTGACGATGTCGGTGACCGTGGCCGCGGCGCCGCCGTTGCCCGCGTTCGGGTCGACGTTGTCGCCCCACGCCCAGCGCAGCCGGTTCGCGCCGGACACGCTGCGGATGGCGAGCGAGAGGTTGGTGCCGCTGCCGCTCTTGATGTACATCGAGTACCCGTCGTACCCGATGTTGCCGGTCTTGCCGCCGATCCCCGGCCAGTACGTCCCGCCCATCCCGGTGTCGCGCATGACCTGCGTGACGGCACGGATGTGGCGCACGAAGTTGTTGGTGCTGTTGGCGTCGCCGTAGTTCAGGCCCTCGTTCATCGCGGCGCCGAACTCCGTGACGACGGTCCGGGAGGCGCAGTTGCCGAGGCGGGTGGTGACGTGGCTGCGCCAGCCGTCGTAGGTGTTGTCGCCGTAGAAGAACGCGTAGTGGTGGAAGGACAGCAGCGTCGCGTTGAAGCGGCTGTCGTTGCAGATGTCCCGCAGGTCCTGGCTGTAGCCGGTGCCGCCGATCAGGACGCGGGCCGGCACCGCTGAGTAGTGGTAGCTGAGCCAGTTCGCGGCGACGTCGCGCCACTCCGCCGAGCTGTAGCCGTGCGGCTCGTTCATGGGCTCGAAGTACACCCGGGTGTTGGAGCCGTACTGGCTGGTCACGGTGGACCACATGGTGTTGAAGGCGGACATGTTGGAGATCCGCCCGCCGGAGGCGGCGCCGTCCTCCCAGTACGCCAGGATGACCTTGAAGCCCCGGGCGGTCGCGGCGTCGATCGCGCCCCGGTAGTTGTTCCACCAGGCGGTGCCCACCGTGTGCGTGTTGATCGGCAGGCGCACCGTGTTGATGCCGAGGCTCGACTCCATGTCGTCGTACACGGCGTTGGCCTTGGCCTGCACCATGGCGTAGCTGTCGGAGCTGCTGAGGCCGTCGAGGACGAGCGGCCCGGTGCTGAAGTTGTCGCCCAGCACCGCCCAGTTCATGCCGCGGAACTGGCTGGTGGCGGCGGTCGCGGGTGCGGCGGTGGACAGTGCGGTGACCGGCAGCAGGGCGAGGGCGGCCAGCAGGCTCACCAGTATCCGGAAGGGCCGTCGAGCGGGCGGAGTGGTGCCATGACGATGACGTGAGTCCATGGTGTTGACCTATCTCGTGCTTCGTTGCACGTAGCAGGGCTGCGGATGAAATACGCAGTGGATATTAACGTTAACATCGGGAGAATTGCGGCGAAAGACCTCCGCCGGATCCGGGTGCGCGGACCTGTGGGCCAGCGCAGGATGTGAGCGCACGATGTGCGGGCACCGCGCG
This sequence comes from Promicromonospora sp. NPDC023805, assembly GCF_040639635.1. Taxonomy (NCBI): domain Bacteria; kingdom Bacillati; phylum Actinomycetota; class Actinomycetes; order Micrococcales; family Promicromonosporaceae; genus Promicromonospora; species Promicromonospora sp. NPDC023805. The sequence continues at coordinate 20,799 of NZ_JBFAAH010000009.1, forward strand.
TGGCGGCGCGCGCGTCGCCGCAGGGTGCCGCTACCTCTGGGCGCTAGTTTTGGGCGCTATGGAGAGCCCGCCGTCCGGCACCCCGACCAGCCCGCAACCCCACATCCTCGAGCTACGGATCCACGGCATCGCGAACGCGCTGCCGTACGGGTCGCTCGACCTGCCGCAGAGCGAGGTGGTCCAGTCCGACGGCGACGCCCTGGGCAGCTTCTGGACCCCGACGCCGGACGCCGAGGCGCGGGACAAGGCGCTCCCGCCAGGCCACGTCCGCGCCATCCGGCCCGACGTGCGCCGCGAGGCCTACTCCTGGAGCGCGATGGCGCGGCTCGGTGGCCTCCCGTTCGGGGGCGTGCTCGGCGTCATCGGGACGGTGGCGGTGCGGCTCCTGTGGGCGGCGATGATCCCGTTCGGTCTGGCGAACGCCGCGTACTGGGCGCGCCGCATCCCGGCCCCGGAGGTCGGTGCGCACGAGTCCGGCACGACCGCGCCCGGCGCCTCCGGGAGCAGCACGCACGAGCCCCGCACCCGCCGTCCGGCGTCCGGCACCTTGCGTCCCGAGGCGACGGCCGCGCTGACCCGGGTTTTCGCGCTCGGCCTGACGCTCCTGTTCGTGTCCGCGGTGGCGACGGTCGCGCTGTCCGTGATCGGCACGCGGTGCATCGGCCTGGCGACGGCGGCGCCCGACTCCGTGGTCCCCGTCTGCGCGCGCATCCCGAGCGCGCTGTACGGTCTGGCGCGGATGGACGTCGGTGACCGGCTCGCCCTCCTGTCGCTCGTGCCGGTACTCCTGGTCACGGTGCTGGTCCTCGTGGCGCACAGCGGCCAGGTCCGGTTCGAGTCGAAGTTCTCGGTGATGCGCGCCGGGCGCACGGTGCCGCCGTCGGGCCCGCCGCTGCACCGCGCGGGCTTCTGGTCCCAGCGCACCGGCTCGGGCCTGCTGTGGGCGCACCTCGGCGCGTCCCTCGCCCTGACCGGGCAGTACCTCACCTGGACGCGGTACGCCGACGCCGGGCTCCCGATGCCCGGCCTGCCGATTGCCGGCCTGGTGGTGATCCTCGGCGCGTGCGTGTTCGTCGCCCTGCGCACGGACGACGACGGCGTCCAGGCCGCGGCACCCCGCGCGAAGGGCCGGGCCGGGCTCGTGGTGTTCGCGGTCGGGCTGCTCGTCTGGCTGCTGGCCTGCTGGGCGTGCTTCGCCGGCCCGCAGCCCACGAGGATGCCCGCCCTCATCGGCCTGGACCTGGTGCCCGCCCTGCTCGGCGTCGGGCTGTGCGGTATCGCCGCGACCGGCCTGGCCTGGCGCACCACGCGCAGCGTCCGGGGCGTCGCCGCGTGGAGCATCGTTCCGGTGGTCGCCACGGCGTGCGTCGCGTTCGTGCTGGTGACCGAGCCGGACGCCCCGCTGCGCCACCTGCTCGTGGCAGTGGCGGTGCTCGCCATCCTGAGCCCGGTAGCGGTGGTGCTGGCGGCCGTCCTGCTGCGGCGTCGTCGGTACGAGGGCTGGAACGGCGCGGGACCTGGCGTGTTCCTGCTGGTCTCCGCCGCGGCGGCGGCCGTGTACTCGAGCCTGCTGGTGCTCGGTGTGCAGTGGTTCCTGCGCAGCGGCGAGACGGCGGCGCCGAAGCCGCTCGGCGACGGGCTGGTCGGCCTGCCCCGCGACGTGCCCGAGATCGATCTCGTGCGGGTCCCGCCGGTCTACACCGAGTTCGGCACGGCGTCGGTGGTGATCGTGCTGGTGTTCGTGGTTCTGTTGGGCGTGGCGCTGGCCGGCCCGTACGTGATGGACGCCCTCCGCTCCAGGGACCTGTGGATCCCGAGGGCGCCCCGCACCGTGGGCCCGCCCTACGGTCCCGCGGTCCCGGCCTGGCGCGCGGTCGCCGACGGCCCGGACGCCGAAGGCGGGCCGAACCCCGTGCTGGAGCGCGTGCTGCGCGGCAGGAAGGTCGCCGCGATGTCGCACCGGGCGGAGCTGGCCGGGGGCGCGCTCGCCGCGGCGTCCTACGTCGCGGCCCTGCTCGCGCACGTCCCGCTGATCTCCCAGCACAGCGACACCGGCACCTACCAGACGCCGCTGTGGCTGTCCGGCCTGGCGGTGCCGGCCCTTGGCGTGCTCGCGGCGACCCTGGTGGCCAGCGCCCTGGCTGGCACCACGGGCGGCGGACCGTCGCGCCCGTGGGGCCTGGTGTGGGACCTGTTGTGCTTCCTGCCGCGCAGCGCCCACCCGTTCGGCCCGCCGAGCTACGCCGAGCGCGCGGTGCCCGAGGTGCGCTCGCGCGTGGATGCCTGGCTCACCGGCGCCGACATCGCCGACGACGCCGAGCGCGAACGCGTGGCCCCGACCCGGCGCGTGGTGCTCTCCGCACACTCGATCGGCGCCGTGCTGGCCGCGGCAGTGATCCTGATCCGTGCGGGCAACCCGCTGCCCGACACCGTCGACGGCCGGCTCGGCCTCCTGTCGTACGGCACGCAGCTGCGCCCGTTCCTTGGCCGGTTCTTCCCGGACCTTCTGGGCCCGACGACGACGGGCACGCCGCCGTGCACCGGGCCTGCCTGGTCGGCGGACCCGTGGGGCGGGCAGGTGCGAGCCGCGCGGGCGGCGGTGGGTTCCGGACCCGGGGCGGTTCCGGCGGCGCCGTTGACGCCGGAGCGCCCCGAGCCCGGCTCGGGGGAACAGGTCACGCTGTTGTCACTGCTGACCTGCGGTGCGAAGCCTGCGTGGGTGAACCTGTGGCGGCGCACCGACTTCATGGGCTTCCCCGTGGTGGGTTACGGGTCGAACGAGGTGGACCGCGGGGCGGAGGAGATGGACCGGTCGGCCTATCTCTTCGCCGTGGCCGCCCACTCGGGCTACCAGTCGTCGTGGGCGTACCACGTGGCACTGGACGAAGTTGTCTCTCGGCTGACGCCGGCTGGGCCCTCGGGTGCCCAGCCGGCGGTCACGCGGCGAGGGGAGTCGGGCTGACGACGTCGCGCAGCCTGGCCAGTGCGCTCTCGAGGATCTGCGCCACGCGCTCCTTGGTCACGCCGAGGCGGCGGCCGATCTCGTCGAGGGTCCGTGTGGTGCCGTCGAGGAGGCCGAACCGCATCTCCAGGACCCGTGCCTCCACGGCGTCGAGGTGCCGCAGGGCCTGCCGGACACGCCGGCGCAGCATCGTCTGCTCGGGGGTGGGGTCGTTCTCGCTCGGCGACTCGGCGTGCTCGGCGGCGGCGACCGCGCGCACTATCGAGCGGCGTACCCAGCGGGTCGCGTAGGCGGCGAACGTGCCGTGCGCGGGGTCGTACGAGTCGGCGGCGCGAACGAGGCCGACGTTGCCCTCCTGCACGAGGTCCATGAACGGCAGGCGGCCCGAATAGGTGCCCGCGACGGACGGCACGAGGCGGAGGTGGGCGAGGACGAGACGCTCCTTCGCGTATTGCCCGTCCTTGACCCGCGCTTCGAGCTGTATGCGGAAGCTGGGGGAGACCGCTGTGGAGTCGAGGGTGCGTGCGGCGTCTGCTCCGGCGACTGCTCGCTCGAGGAGAGACTCGAGCTGCGCGTCGTCCAGCGACGGCGTCCGCTCGATCATCGCAGCGTAGGACTGGGGCAACGCGGGGTGCGGACTGTGTTCCTTGCTGCGGCGTGCACGGGATGACCGGGCAGTTCGGGTAGTTCTCATCGCAACTCTCCTCACGAGCGGGACGAACTTTCCTTGCCCGGAGCATATGGAGTCTTGGGGCTCGGGGGAAGCGGGGAGGATTTCGCTGTGAGAGATAACGGGACGATAACGGCATGCCGAAGTCGTCCCGCGTGCAACCGGCGTTCCAGCCGTGTTTCAAGCGTGTTCCCACCGCGTTCCGACCGGGTGACGGAACCATGTGACGGAACCGGGTGACAGCACGGGGAGGTCCCGGGAGACTCGTGCCATGGGCGCGCACGCCTTCCGCTGGGTTTTGCACGTCGACCTCGACCAGTTCCTGGTCGCGGTCGAGCTGCTGCGGCGCCCGGAGCTCGCCGGAAAGCCGGTGATCGTGGGCGGGCGCGGCGACCCGACCGAGCGGGCCGTGGTCTCCACCGCGTCGTACGAGGCGCGGGAGTTCGGCGTCGGGTCCGGAATGCCGCTGCGCATCGCCGCCCGCAAGGTCCCGGACGCGATCATCCTGCCCGTCGACCAGGAGGCCTACCTCGAGGCGTCCGGGCACGTGATGGACACGCTGCGTGGGCTCGGCCTGGTGGTGGAGGTGCTCGGCTGGGACGAGGCGTTCCTCGGCTGCGACGCCGACGACCCGGAGGCGGTTGCCCACCGGGTGCAGGAAGCGGTCCTCGCCGCCACCGAGCTGCACTGCTCGGTAGGCATCGGCGACAACAAGATCCGCGCGAAGATCGCCACCGGGTTCGGCAAGCCCGCGGGCGTCTTCCGCCTCACCGCGCAGAACTGGTTCGAGGTGATGGGGGAGCGGCCCACCATCGACCTGTGGGGCGTCGGCTCCAAGGTGTCCAAACGCCTCGCCGCACACGGCGTCAAGACCGTCGCACAGCTCGCCGCGGCCGACGGCGACATGCTGGTCGGCGAGTTCGGGCCCCGCATGGGCGCCTGGTACGGCGACCTGGGTCGCGGGCACGGCTCCGCCGTCGTCGACGACGCACCCTGGGTGGCGCGCGGGCACAGCCGCGAGACCACCTACCAGCGCAATCTCACCACGCCCGAGCAGGTGGACGCAGCCCTGCGTGACCTGGTCACACAGGTGCACGCCGACACAGAGGCCGAGGACCGGCCTGTCTTCCGGATGGGCCTCAAGGTGCGCTACGCCCCCTTCTTCACCCAGAACTACTCCAAGAAGCTCCAGGCGCCGACGCGGTCGCTCGACGAGCTCACCGCAGCCGTCCTCGACCTCGCGGCGGGCATGGAGCCGGGACGCGAGGTGCGCCTGCTCGGCGTGCGCGCCGAGATGGTGATGCCCGACGGCGGTGACCCGGTCGAGCGCACGCCCGTCCGCGGACGGATCTGACGGGCGGATCCGCCGGGCGGACCGGACCCCGCCCGACAAGGGCTCACCGGTCAGGGAGAATGCACGGGTGACCACCCTCGACGTCGTCCGCATCGACGACCCCGCCGACGAGCGCCTCGCCGACTACAACAACCTCACGGACGTCGTCCTGCGCTCCAAGCACGAGCCGGCCAAGGGTCTGTACATCGCCGAGAGCTCGACGGTGATCCGGCGGGCGCTCGCTGCCGGGCACCGGCCGCGGTCGTTCCTCATGGCGCCGAAGTGGCTGGACTCGATGAGCGACCTGATCGGGGAGACCGGGGCGCCCGTCTACGTCGCCGAGGAACCGCTGCTGAAGGAGATCACCGGCTTCAACCTGCACCGCGGCGCGATGGCAGCCATGCACCGGCCGCCGCTGCCCGGCGTGCACGAGCTGCTCGCGGGCGCGCGTGGGGGCGCGGGGGCGCGGCGCGTCGTGATCTTCGAGGACATCGTCGACCACACGAACGTCGGTGCGGGGATGCGGGCCTGCGCGGCCCTCGGGGTCGACGTCGTGCTGTTCACCCCGAGCTGCGCGGACCCGCTGTACCGGCGGGCCGTCCGGGTCTCCATGGGGACGGTCTTCCAGATCCCGTGGACGCGGATCGACCCCTGGCCCAGCGGCATCCAGGCCCTGCACGAGCACGGCTTCAAGGTGGCGGCGCTCGCGCTGGAGGACGATTCGGTCTCGCTGGACGACCTGGTGGCCGATCCGCCCGAGAAGCTCGCGCTGGTTCTCGGCACCGAGGGCGACGGGCTCAAGGCCCGGACCATTGCCGAGTGCGACATGACGGTGCGGATCCCGATGTCCGGGGGAGTGGACTCGCTGAACGTGGCCTCGGCCGTGGCGGTCGCTGCCTGGGCGACGCGGGTGCCGGCGGGCGACAGGTGAACGGCGAGTCCTGGCACTGGGTAGAGGTGACGTAGCGACGCCTGGTGGGCTCGCGACTGCGCCAGCGCGACGTCGACCACGTGGTTAGGTTCGTCTGCGTGACGATCGCTCTCGAAGTGACTCCGGGCAAGGACATCGGTTCGGCGGAGCACACGCGCTCGATCCCGCGGAAGCGGTCGGCGGCGACGGTGGTGTTCACCGACGGTGCGGGGCGGGTGTTGCTGTGCGAGCCGACGTACAAGCAGGTCTGGGAGGCCCCGGCGGCGCGGTCGAGGCCGATGAGTCTCCCCGTAACGCCGCCGTGCGGGAGGTGCATGAGGAGTTGGGCTTGGTGGTCGAACCGGGTCGCTTGGTGGCGGTGGACTACGTCCCTCCGATCGAGGGTCGCACGGAGGGCCTGATCTTCGTCTACGACAGCGGGCGTTTGACCGACGAGCAGGCCGCGGCGATCCAGCTTGCCGACGGGGAGCTGCGGTCCTGGGCGTGGTGCACAGTCGATCGGGTGCACGAGCGGATGCGCCCTATGGTGGCCCGTCGTATCGAGGCCGCGCTCGGTGCGGTCATTGACGGTGGTGTGGTGGAACTGGAGAACGGCCACCCGGTCGGCGCGAAGCTGGTCGAGTAGTTACTCTCGCGCAAATTGGCGCCCGATAGGTGGCGTCGGGGCCCAGCCTCCGATCATCCTCGGGCGGATGTCGTGGAGGCGCCGATGCTGCCATGGAGGCCACTCTGATCACAGATGGCGATCATCGTCCATAATCCGAGGATCGCCACCTATCAGCGAGTCTTACCGTGATTTACAGCTTCTTCGATGAGGTGCACTGCGCTTTGCTGCATGAGATTCTCGTTGCGATCACGGCGGAGGTTATCGAGCCAGTCGGGGACATGGGCGTTAGTCAGCCGGATGGTGAGGATTTGATCCTGGACTGCGCGGCAGTCGTCGATCGTGAGTTGACCTCCATGTTGGAGTGCGCGTTCCCACAGCCCGTTGACCTTGCTTTCAGCCTTCGACTTCGCCTCCGCGCTCTCCCTGTTGTTGCGGATCATCTCGATGAGCTCTCGTGCAGGCCCCAGCAGTGGCACTAACAGCATGGTGAGTGCGTCGGTAGCGGTGAGTTTGCAGATGACCGCAAGGGCGATCGCCGCCAGGGTTAGCGCGACGAGAAGGCTGGCGATGATGGCGGCGTAGAGTTGGTGAACCGGTGCGCCCCATCCGAGGTTGCTGCGCTGGCAGATAAGGATGTCGAGCGGTCGCGCGACGGGGCCCGTGTCGGGGTACCAGTCCTTGGTGCGTTTGCCTCGATAACGTGTGGCGGTTTCAGCGATGACCGTAGGTGAGGGATGCTCGGCGGCCATGCTGTTCCACGGGATACCGAAGACGTGGGTGTCGAACTCCTCTTGTATAGAGACCGCCTGTTTGCGGCATCGTTTCTCGCGACTGCTTCCGAGGACGGACCAGAAGAACGTGACCGCGCCGCCGACAGTGCCGACAATGGTTCGGGCGTCTGGATTCGCTAGTGCAACGATGACGGTGGCGATGGCCAGAGCCACTACGGTGAGCACGCGCGCGTCGTGCAGATGCTTGGCGTCGGTGTAGAGCCGTGATTGCGCGGCGAGGAACCTCTGGGCGCGCACGGTGTTCTGCGCTGTCTGGATGGTCCTGTGCGTGTGATCGGGCATCGGATCGGGCTACGTGTCGCAATAGGGGAAGGTGGTTCCCCAGATCGCCTGGAGGGCTTGGTTCATGTCGTATCGCTCGTCGTCGAGCCAGGCATCGCAGGCGGCATCGATGTGCTTCTTGCACTTCCGCAGATCGGTGATCGCCGACAAGCGGGCGGTCTCGTTGGAGCAGGCTCCGATCCGTGACACCAATCCCGTGGGGTCATTCATAGCTGGAAGGCCCTGGTTGAGCAACGTCGTGACAATGGATTTGACCGCTGTAAGCGGGAAGACGCTCCGGTTGTTCTTGCCGTATTCAGCGGCGCGCATCTCCAGGTAGAATGACGAGATGGAGACGGATTGCTCGTACCTCCATGCTTTCAGGACACGAGCGACCTTACGGACAGCGCCGTTGTGATTATGATCCATGTCAGCGACGAATTTGTTGTGAGCCTTCGGTGCGGACTCTCGCCAGCCGCCGCCAGACGCGGGGATGAGCAGAACTTCATTGTTGTCGGTCGCGCCTCGCTCCAGGTAGGCAGGCGTGATCTCGTACTGCGAGAGAAGGCCGCTGAAATCGAGGGTCACGGTTGGACGGCTGACGGTCACGGTGGCTTCCCACAACTCACGCTTGAGAAGATCCCGGATGTTGTTCAGGATCGTGGTGGACGACCCCGGCCGGTCCTCGAAGTGGATCCGTGCGATGTAGTCGACGTCGCTGTGGGGCATGACGGCAGTGCCATGCTGAAATGATCCGCTCTGGAAGAAGCCCATGAGGCGGTGATTGGCGGCGATGAGAACTTTCACTCGCTCTCGGTAGCGTCGGACCTCCGCCTTGTGTGACTCGGTGGGATTCCGCGCGGCGAGGTACTGGTCAAAGCCTTCCCCGAGTGAGGTCACTCCCATACCTGCGCTATCTCGTTGTTTTGTGTCCGCGGTCAATGGGCGGCCCATGCGGATAAGCTGTCTGGCCATCCCGGTCGAGAGGCCACGGTACCGAGGGTGGTGGAGCGCATGGGGCAAGTCGTCGGGTGATGTCTGCGGGGTGCCATCGGGTCGAGACCGAGGCTCGGGTACCACCCGCTCTCGCAATAGCCTGCGGCTCATCGTCATCGGACGAGGCAAGCTCTGTCGTCCACGAATCCCGCGGTCTGTATTCCTTCTTGATGAGGACGTTGTGCACCGCCTCCGTGCGGTGACGCGGATCGACTCGCCCTGCTTGCGATGCTGAAGGGTCTCGACTTGCTAAAGCCGAGTCGTCGGCGGCGATAGTGGTAAACACGGCGGCAGTACCGTGCGGGCCCGGGCCCCTCCGAGCGGGGCCAGAGGGCGCGCCTACGGCATGACACCGCAGGGGTTCGCACGACTTGGGCACGGCTTGGGCGCTGCCGCCTCCCTCGAAGGGCCTCTTCCCGGCAGGATTGTGAGCACAAGGCAGGACGCTGATCCCGAGGGAGCCACCGTGACCGAGCAATCCAGCATGACCGCCGAGGAGAAGGCCGCCGGCCTGCGCGAACAGATGGTGCAGTACCTGGTCGAGCATGGTGACGCGCGGACGCCGTCGGTCGTTGCAGCTTTGCGGAAGGTGCCTCGTCATCTGGTTGCCGGCGCTGACCCGGAGCGGGCGTACTCCCCGGAGAAGGCGCTGGTGACGAAGCGGTCGGCCGACGGGGTAGGGCTGAGCTCGGTCTCAGCGGCTAGGGTCCAGGCGATGCAGCTGGAGCAGGCGGACCTGCTCGCGGGGATGCGGGTGCTGGAGGTCGGCTCCGGCGGCGTGAACGCTGCCTATATCGCTGAGTTGGTCGGTCCGTCCGGGAAGGTCGTCACGGTCGACATCGATGAGGACGTGACCGACCGGGCCCACCAGTTCCTGAGCGCGGCGGGCTACGAGGATGTCGTGGTCGTGACAGGCGACGCCGAGCATGGTGTGCCTGCGCACGCGCCCTACGACCGGATCGTCGTTACGGTCGAGACCTCCGACATCCCGCCCGCGTGGCGCGAGCAACTAACTCCGGACGGCGTGATCGTGGCGCCCATACGGGTACGAGGGCTCACTCGCACAGTCGCGCTCGTCCGCGACGGAGAGTCACTGGTTAGTCGTTCGATGGACGTGTGCGGGTTTGTGCCCATGCGTGGAGAAGGGGCCAGTGCGGTCGACGTCGTCGTGCTGCACGACGACGCCGGCCAAGGAGTCGGGCTTCGGATCGACGGGCCCGAGGTGTTCGACGACCAGGCGCTTCGCGAGGCGTTGCACGACTGGCGCGCCGAGCAGTGGAGTGGTGTGATGGTCGGCGGCACGGAGTCGTTGGAGTACCTCGACCTATGGTTGACGACCGCGCTTGACCCGATGCCGCTGCTGGCCGCCGAGCCCGGCGCGAAGGTGGCCGGCCTGGTCGCGGCTGCGTCACCGCTGGGGATCCCAGCCTTGGTCGACGGCGACTCCTTCGCCTATCGCAAGGCGCGGCCCACCGAAGAGGCCGACCGCTTCGAGCTCGGTGTGATCGCCCACGGTCCGCACGCCGAGCAGGTCGCCGCGCGCTATGCGGAGCAGATCGTCACGTGGGACGCCGAGCACCGCAGCGACCGGCCACGGCTGACCGTCGCCCCGGCCGGTTCCCAGGTGGCTGAGGATTCGCCGTCCTCACGGACCGTCGACCGGCGGCACAGCCGCCTCACGATCACCTGGCCCTGATCGGCCAGGGAGCAAGGAACCCAACCCGATTCACCAATCAGGAGGCACTGCTATGCCCGGAATCAGCACCGCCCGTCAGGGATTCGGCGAGTTCGACCTCGACGTGACCACCGTCCAGTCAGCGTCCGTCGTCGGCAACCTGCTGCGCGGCACCACCGACGGCTGCACGTCCACGTGCGAGTCGGCCTGCTCGAACTCGACTTGCAACTGACGTAACCGACTCCCGGTGCCGTGACGCTGCCGATCAGACCGTCACGGCACCGGGCTTCCACCGGAGCGGAAAGGAGCCACCCCGTGTACCGTCACCTGCCCGACACCCTGATTCGCACAGCCGTCCTGCCCGTCTCCGACCAGACACCCGTCTATCCCGGCCCAGACGCCAGCGTGCCGCAGACGCTCGCATGGATGGCGTCGGCGTGGGAGAACACTGCGCTGTGCCGTGGTGTCGCGAACGCCAGCCCTGACCTCGCCGACGCCGTGGACGCGCTCCTGACAGCGGGACACGAGCCCGAGCCGCGCGCGGTGCGTCGTACCGCGCTCTCGTTTGCCCGTTACCACCTGCGTGCGACGACGCGGTCGACGCCCTTCGGCCTCCTGGCGGGCGTCGGCCCTGCTCGCTTCGAAGCGACCAGCACGCTGGAGCGCGTCGCCCCCGAATCCCGCAGCCGCCCCGACGCGCTGTGGCTCGACGGCCAGGTCACCCGTTTGGAGAGGGACCCGCAGGTGGTCGAGCGGTCGGTCGTGGTCGCTGACGAGACGATCCGCCGTCACGGAAACGACGTCGTCCTGCCGCACCGGCCCGGCCACGACGGTCCTGCGGAGTCTCGCCTGCGTGTCACCGGGGCACTGGCGATGATCTTGGACAAGGCCCGTACCCCCGTCGCCACGACGGCGCTCCTCGATGCGGTTGCTGAGCAGTACCCAGACGTGGAGCGCGACGTTGTGCTGAAGGCTGTGGTCGGGTTGGTCCGCGAGGGATTCCTCCACACCGATGTGCGTCCACCGACCACTACTGTCGACACGCTCAGGCACCTCGCGGTGCATAGCAGCCCGCAGGTCCGCGCCCTGGCGACCGCCGACCCCGGCGCAGCGGTGATGACCGACCTGATCACGGGCACCCGGGCCACGGTCTCGACCAGGGTTGGCCGCGAGCTGGAGCAGGCGTTGGCCGTGATGGCCCGCATCTCTCCACACCCGCACGGCACCCCGGCCTGGCGCGACTACCGCACACGGTTCCTGGATACCTACAGTCTCGGCGCACTCGTCCCTGTCACCGAGCTCGTCGACCCGGTCCTAGGACTCGGCTTCCCGAGCGGTTACCGCGGAACTGCGTCGGCGCAAGCTGGCGCGCCGACGACCGGCCGCGACGAGTACCTGCTGGCACTGGTCCAGCGGGCCACCGCCGCTCGTCACCGCGAAGTCGTCCTGACAGGTCACGATATTGAGGCATTGAGCATCGCGCCCCCGGCGCACGTCCCGTCCAGCACGGCGATGAACGTCTCTCTGTACGCCCAGTCGTGCGTAGCGATCGACGACGGGGACTTCCGCGTAGTGTGCGGCGGCCTGTCGGTCGCCTCTGGTGTGACCCTCGGACGCTTCCTATCGCTGCTGGAGCCCGCCGACCTGACTCGGCGCGTCACGGCACTGGCCGGCCTGCCGCCACTGGACGATCAGGCAGTCCGGGTCCAGGTTTCCAGCCCCGCGCTGCGCACCCGGACTCAGAATGTGGCGCGCTCGGTCAAGGTCATGCCTGATCTGATCGCCGTCGGCGAGCACAACCCGGAGGCCACGATCCGGCTGGCCGACCTTGCCGTCGGAGCCACCACCACCCGCATGTTCCTCGTCCATGTGCCCACCGGCCGTCGGATTGAACCGTTCGTGTTGAACGCGCTCGAACCCGTCTCCGCGACGCACCCGATGGTCCGGTTCGTGTGCGAGCTGCCCCGGGCACACACCGCCGTCATGGCTCCGTTCTCGTGGGGTGGTGCGGCCGGCCTGCCCTTCCTGCCTGCCGTGCGCACCGGCCGCGTGGTCCTGTCCGAAGCTCTGTGGCGGCTGGATCGCCTGGAAGTCGAGAGACCCGGCGTCGTGCCGGACTACGCACTGAACGTGTGGCTGGACCGCTGGGGTGTGCCCGACGACGTCTTCCTCGGTGCCTACGACCAGCGCCTGCGCTTGGATCTGACCGAGCCGGGCCACCGTGCGCTGCTCCTACATGAGGTCACCCGGCAGGGCCGCGTCACACTTACCGAAGCGCCTAGCAAGGACGACCTAGGCTGGATCGGGCACGCCCACCAGCTCACCATTGAACTGACCTCGACCCAGAAGCCCGCGGCGCGACCCGACGCGCACGCGCGACCCGTCGTAGCCCGCCGTGAGAACGTCCGCCACCCCGGCTCCTCCCGCACCTGCCTGCTGAAGGTATATGCGCCCGACGAACTTGCCGCGGCGATCCTGGACGGAGACCTCCGCCCCGATTTTGTGCGCGATGCCGGGATCGAGGACTGGTGGTTCACCCGCTATACCGACCCCGCCGACCACCTGCGCATCCGGCTCCGGTTGCGCACCGCGGACGACTTCGGCGCTGTCGCCCGGCATGTTGCCGGGTGGGCAGCCCGCGCCCGTCACGACGGTCTGGTCAGTCGTATCCGCTGGGACGACGACCTCCCCGAGCTCGGCCGTTACGGCGCGGGGAACGTCCTGGACGCCGCCGAGACGTTCTTTGCCGCAGACTCCCGCGCAGCCCTGGTCCAGATGACCTTCGCCCCGCTCGACGATGACGCGGATGGCATCTCTACGGGAACCTGGCGCACGGCAATGACCGTCGCGAGCATGGTGGACCTTGCTTCCGGGTTCCTCGGCGAGCACGAGTGCCACGACTGGCTCGTCGAGCGTCTCCGCCGCGATACGAACGCCCACCCGGACCGGGCCATGCAGACGTTGGCCAACCGCCTCGCAGGGCCGGACGGACGCGTGCTCCTCGCCGGGACGCCGCACGGCCAACGAATCCTCGCTGCCTGGGTACACCGGGCGGACACACTCCGCCGCTACGCCGTCCGCCTGACCGACTCCGGGACCGACCCGGCCGACGTCGTCGGTGCGCTGCTCCACATGCACCACAATCGCGCACACGGCATCGACCCTGACGGTGAGGCGGCGATTCTGCGTGCGACGCGCTCACTCGCACTCTCCGTCACCGCTAGGGCAGCACAGGCGGCACCGCGAGAGGTAGCGCTCGCATGACCGTCTCCAGTGCGACTCCGCCCCCGGCGCGCGCCATGCCTTCCCTCGCCCGGCAGTCCTTGTCTCGTGGCGACCTCGGTGCGGCGCTCCTGTCGGCGGTGCGCACGGACAACGAAGGACAGACCCTTGAACTCGCCGCACGATCCACGATGCCGCTGCTCAGCGGGCAACGCGCGGGGATCTTCCTCGGCGCCCCAGCCCTGACCTTTGTGCTCCACGTGGCCGGCTGGAAGGGCCCAGCCATGGACCGGTTGGACGCGATCGTGGCCGCCCATGTCCGGGCTCGCCTGGCTGTCGCCCACGACCGCATCGATGCTGGAAGGCCCGCTGCGTTCGCCGAGTACGACCTGATGCATGGGCTGGCAGGCGTCGGCACGCTGCTCCTGGCCCGCCGCACCGACCTGGACACCACCAAGGCGCTACTGGCCTACCTTGTGCGCCTCACCGAACTCGTCCGCACTTCCCTCGCGGGCGCACGCCCCGGCTGGTGGGTCTGGCACCAGCATTCGGCGCCCGACCAACCCGGACCCCACGCCAACGCCGGACTGGCCCACGGCATCACCGGCCCTCTGGCCGTCCTCGCTCTCGCGATACGCCGCAACATCCGAGTGCCCGGCGATCTGGACGCGATCGGCAGGATCCTCGCCTGGTTCGACGACAACCGTCACCTCGACGGCGGATGGGCACGCTGGACAGGCGACCGGGAAGCCGGCCCCCGGGCACCATCGTGGTGCTACGGAACCCCCGGCGTGGCGCGGGCACAGCAGCTTGCCGCGATCGTCACCGGCGACACACGACGCAAGCAGGCCGCGGAGATGGCACTGGCTGCCTGCCTGACCGACCGCGCACGGCTCGACGCCCTGACCGGCTCGGGTCTCTGTCATGGACCGGCCGGAACGCTTCAGGTCGTGCGCCGAGCGGCGGCGGACGCCGGTGATCCCCACACCTTCGATCCGCACCTGACCGAGCTGACCAACCGCCTGCGCAGCGCCCCCGAACCACGTCAGCCAGGACTCCTGGAGGGCTTGCCCGGAGTCCGGCTGGTCCTGGACCACCCGCCAGCCCCGCACACGCCCGGCTGGGACACCTGCCTCGGCATCGTCTGACGGGAAGTCGACATGATCCGCACCGAGCATGAGACCACCGAAAGAGCGGTCCTGACCTATCTGTTCGGGGAAGACCTCGCCGTCGCCGCCCGAGCAGCCGACATGAGCCCCGCCCATCTCGCATCGATCGCCGAGAGGTACCGGGCTGCAGGCCGCAGCACCATCGATCTCGACCCGCAAGGCTGGGCGCAGGTCGACGTCGAGTTCGGCGACTACGCCGACGCCGAGCGAGCATTCCGTGACGAGCTGTGGCCCACGCTCCAAACGAAGCGATGGTGGTTCGTCCGCAAGAACCCCCACTGGCGCCTGCGCTATTTCGACTCCGGGCCCACCGACTTCCCCGACGATCTGCGATCCGCCCTGGACTCGATGACCGCTCGCGGCACGCTCCAACATTGGCGCCCGGCAGTCTACGAACCGGAGACCGCCGCTTTCGGAGGACCCGCCGGGCTGCAGGCCGTGAACGACATCCACGCCGCCGACAGCACCGGCCTACTCACCTTTCTCGACGCGCGCGGCACCAACGACAAGATCGCGCCCCGCCTACCCGTCACGTCCCTGATGGTGCTCGCTCATCTGATGCGTTCGACCGGACTCGAGTGGGAGGAACAGGGCGACGTCTGGGCGCGCGTTATGGAGCAGCGACCGGAGGCTCCAATCACCGACCAGAGGGTCGGGCAGCTCGCCCTCAAGGCGCGCAGCGCGCTGACCGTTGACCTCACCCCACTCATCCGTGACGACCCGAGCTTCGCCGCGCTCAGCACCTGGGCCACCGTGATGCACGACGCAGGACGACGCCTCGCCGCCGTAGCCGCAGACGGTGCGCTCCAGACCGGACTTCGGACCGTCCTGGCCCGCACCGTCTTGTTCTGCTGGAACCGCGCCGGGTTCACCACAGACCAGCAATCCGTCTGGTCCCTCGCCGCCCGCCGAGCAGTCCTGGGGATGACCCGATGACACACGACACCGCCGCCAGCCCACTCAATGCGCCTGACGAGGCGACCTGGCACCGGATGCTCACCGCCTTCGAACTCGCCGCCCGCCGGATGAGTGGACTCCCAGGCCCTCCGATGGACCGGGTCTGGGGCTGGCGAGGACGCACCCTCTCCGGGTCTGTCGAGATCGGCTCCACCACCTACTGGCTACGCCTGGTCAGCGGACGTATAGGCGAGATCAGCCGGACCTTCTGGCGCGGGAACGTCACCGCCGAAGAACATCTTCCCTCCGCCGTACCCCGTCCTCGGCTCTGGGCGAGAGACGAGTGGGAGACGCGTCCCTGGCGCTACGCCGCCGAGATGTTCGAACACGTCGTCGTGCGACCAATCAGCGGTGTCCCTGCTCCGCCCGCCCTCGTAACGGTCGGGGCGCTCCCGGACGCGTGGTGGTCGGCGCTACGCACCTCACTCGATATTCTCGCCACCGTAAGCACGCCGCGCTTCACGATCGGCCCGGTCTGGGCCGAGCAACTGCTGACCGACTGCTTCGGTCCTCACCGAGCCGCGGCCGGTTCCTGGAGGACGTGCCACGGCGACCTGCACTGGTCGAACCTTGCGAGCCCCGACCTCGTGATCTTCGACTGGGAAGGATGGGGGAGTGGCCCGGAGGGTTACGACGCCGCATGCCTACTCATTCACAGCCTGCTCCAGCCGGACCTCACAGCGCAGGTCCGCGACCGGTTCGCCGACGTTCTCGACGGTGAATGCGGAAGGTACGCCCAGCAGGTCGTCGCAGCCGAGCAGTTCTGGCGCCGTCGAGACACGCCGAACGATCCGCTCGTGCCTGCGCTGCACGAGTACGCCATCACGCTCCGATGAGGGCCACGGTGGTTTCGACATCGGTGCAGGTCATCCGGGATACCGTCGCGTTGTGACATGGACCCAGTTCTTGACGGGCATGAACGTGTCGACCGTTCTTGCATCGGGCGTGGTTGCCGCTATCGCAGCTGCCGTCGTCAACGGCGTTACGGCATGGCATCGCCTCCACGTCGAAGCGCGCGACCGGAAAGCAGCGAGTCACGACGAACAACTGCGCGATGCCGTGGTCGATCTACTTGCGGCCGAATTACGGCGGTTTCGGTACGACCGCGAGGTGCGCGATGCGATCGATGAGATCGTCTACTCCGATATGGAGAAGTTCATGGTGCGCGACCCGTGGGAACGGTTCGTCGAAGGGAAGAACGATCGGACTGACGCCACATACGAGATGGAAGACGCTCTCGGGCGTCTTCAGCTCTACGGCTCGGCACTGTATGAGAAGGCGATGCCCCTACTGACAATCGAGCACCACTCCGCCAAGGAAGGCCCCGACTCGGTGACCGAACGTGAACGCGCTGGCGTCATGGCCACCTTCCTCACTGCGGCGCATGAACGTCTTGGAATCATCGAGCGGACTCGACCGCCGCGGCGCCGTTGGCAGAGGCGTCAGGTGAGCAGCAGCTCGTAGACAGCGCGGTCCTTGCCTGGTCCCTTGAAATCTGAGATGACCTGAACGCCGTCGACCTCCTGGTCGCCGGGCACGTTTGTCCACCCAAGTGCTCGCCACGAGACGTCCGCGGTCCGGTTGTCCGGCTCTGAGGTGAGCCACAGCCGCGTGCAGCCCCACGTGCGTGCCTGCGCGATGACGGAGTTGAGCAGTGCCGTGGTCACGCCCTGACGGCGATGGTCCGGGTGAACCATTACGTCCTGGACGTACATCTCGCCGGGGTCGTCCTGGCTGCGGAACGCCACTATGGCGCCAGCGAGGACACCGTCGACGAATGCCACCGGGCACGTGGACGAGAAAAGCGTGGCGTAGGCCCAGTAGTCCGACGCGGTCCGCGCCCTGATGAACGGCTCGCCCTGGTCCATCAGGCTGATGACGTCGTTGATCATCGGGGCGATCAGGGGAGTGACTACGACACTCATGTGTTCCTTTCGGTCGTCTGGGAGATGAGGCTGGTGAGGGCCGCCGTGGCGCGGTGGGGATCGGCGGACTCGGTCACAGCGCGGCCGGCGATGAGGATGTCCCAGTCCGGACTGGTCACCACCGACGGGTCCGCAGCGGTGAACCCGCCAGAGACGGCCACCGGGAGCTGTGTCCATGCGCGGATCTGCCGTGCCCGCAACAAGGGCTCCCGCCCACCAGGCCCGAGGTCGATATTTGTGGTGACGACGAGCCCGTCGACACCGGCCCGGGCCATCTCGCGGACCCACTCCGGAGAGTGACGCTCGGCGGGTGCGTCCAGGAGGATCGACGTACCCAGGCGCCTCGCGGCCGCGCACGCGGCAGCGACACTCGCGTGGGTGGCCGGTCCGATGAGGAGCACGACGTCGGCGCCGCACTCGACGGCGTTCTCAACCTGGTCGCGGCCCCAGTCGGACGACATCATCTCGGCGACCACCTGGGCGTCGGGAACGGCGCGCTTGACAGTCTCGATCGCGAAGACGCCGTTCGCCTTGATCAATGGGTCACCGACCTCGATGAACCGGGCACCTGCACCGGCTGCAGCCTGGGCGACGGCGACGGCGAGATCCAGGTCGGCGACGTCCAGAGCGACCTGGAGGTTCCTCCCGCCGCGAAGCCTCCGATACGCCTCGCTGGTCATCAGCCCCGGCTGTCGGTCCCCGGAAGCGATCTGCGCAGCCGCGGCCTTGCCCTCCCGAGCGGACAGCCACGTACCCGAACGAGCAGCGAGGCCAGCGAGCATTGCCGCTCGCTCTGGCAGCACCGCCAAAGCCCCGGTGCGGACTTCACGCAGCAAGGGGACGACCGCCCGCGGCACCGTGGTCAGCTCCAGACGCTCTGGGTCGTCGCACAGCAAAGACAGGCGGTCGATCAGGTCCCGCACGTACCGTGGCGCGCGGCGCCATGAGTCCTGGGACCGACACCGCGCTAGAGCGGACCTGACGAGGGCTTCGGGGTAATCGCGCCGCGCGAGCTCCTCGAGGGCTCGGGACCGCACGTACCAGACGTCGTCGTCGAGGAGGGCTGGCAGTGCACTCGTGACGGCGTCCTCCGGCGCGGGCCGCAGGAGAGCGACCCCGGCCGCTCGCACTTTGTAATCACGGTCACTGAGCAGATGTCCCAGACCGCGCGCGACGGCGGGCGCCGACGATGGCACCTGGGCGAGTCCGGCCGCGACAGCCGCACGGACCCGCCAGTCGCGATGGGCGAGCAGCCGATCGACCAGTCGGCTGCGGTCGTCGGGCGTGATGAAAAAACTGACGTGGCGTGCCAGGAACGCGGCTACCTCGGGCGCATCGAGATCGGCGGCCTGGACGAACTGTGCGGCCTCGTCACCGTCGAACAGCGCCGCGACATGCTCGGCAAGGTCGCCCCAGACATGCGAGCCGTGGTCGTGCAGCACCGTGAACAGCCACTGATGCCATCCGTCGGCAAGGGCATCGGGAAGGGAGGCATTCCGCAGCAGTGCCCGTGCCGTCGGTAGCGAGTCTGGCCGCCCGGCGCAGGTCCGGGCGCACGCGCGAAGAACGTCGAGCGTGGCGAATCGCATGCCGGCGGCTGCGACGTCCAACAACCGAGCCAGCGCGGAGGTCCCCGCAAGGCCCGGAGCCAGAGCAACCGCCGAGAGCTCTCCCGGGGTGGCCTCGTCAACCGCCATCACGAAGAACCGGTGCAGCCCTACGGCGACCGCGCTGCCGTCTGCCGCCAGTGAGAGCTCGCGGATCATCTCGACCAGGCGCGAACGGCCATGCGCTGACGTCGCCCGCTCCAGCCCGGCGGCTGCGAAGTACTCCCGGACCAGGTCATGCGAGAACTGAACTGTCCCGGCCGCTGTGTGCTGGGCCAGTCCTGCTGGAGGCACGAAACCGTCCGGGGCCGGCGTCGGAGAGTGCCAGGTAGCGACCCGGGGAAGGTGTTTGGACAGGTCACGCACGGCGGCGTCGCCTAGGACGCGGATGACCTCGTCGACATCATGCCCCGAGCGCGCCACGGTGGCCCGTACGAACTGGCGGACCAGGAGGTACGGGTTCGTGTCTTGCACGGTGACGTCGACGGCACCGTCGCGGGCCATGCTCATGAACATTGGCAGCCGCACCAGGTCCTTGACCTGCGGGGGCAGTTCCGCGAAGGCAGGAAGGGCGGCCTGGCGCTCCTCGTCCCAGGCGAGAGCGGCTGCAGCGGAAGTCCACAGCGACGTCGTGTACGAGCTACCCGAGTCCTGCCCGAACAATGCCGCCGCCAGCAACGGATATCCCGACAGGTCAGGAGTCGGAGGAGTGCGGATCGCCAGGATGAAACGCAGTGCCGCCGTCGGCGTCTGCCGCAAGATCGCATCGACGGCGTGCCCGGCCCCGCGCATCGTCTCCGCGGTGTTGATGCCGTCCAGCACGACGATCAGCGGGCGGGTCACGGTGCTGGCCGCCTGCTCCAGCGTGAGAAGCGCATCAGGCCCTGCGGGAGCGGATCCATATCTCAAGATGTCGGCAGCGATCGCCTCCGGGCCTGCAGTGCTTGCCAGATGGATCTGGACGGATGCGACGTCAGCCAGCGCACTCGCCGCGGCCCGCACCAGGGTCGACTTGCCCGTACCTGCCGCCCCGCACAGCACGAACACGCGGGAGTCGGACTCGATGAACTCCCGCAGTCGCGCCGTCCCGACGTCGTCCGGAAGGTGCCAGTCGGGCACGGCGGTTGCCGCCGCGGTCCGTGCGGCGGACGCCGCCGCGAGGTCAGTGGTGGCCGCCTCGTCCAGCAGTAGCCAGAACCGCTCGCGAACAGACTCGGGCGCTTGCTCGAAGTCGGTGTCGAGGATTTGCTGCGTTTCCATCCGCAGCACCACGGAGGTGCCCTTGCGCTCAGCGCTCGACAGGGCGACATCGCTCAACCCGAGATGCGCGGCGTACTGCCGCTGGCTCAACCGCCGCGCAAGGCGCAGCGCCTTCATCTCCCTGCCGGTCCACTGCCCGACCACCGCGACCATCGGACCCCCTCCGGAACTGGCACTCACACCATACCGAGGCTGCCAGCTATGGCAGCCGTGCGGCGCGCATAACCCGTCCTCGCGTTGGATAGCGCTGCATTGAGACGCGGGTGCCGGCTGGCGATCACTGAAAAGGCGGCGTCCACGGCCCGCTCGGCGCCGGTCGCCCAACTACGCTGACCGCGTGCCCACGCCGATTTCGCGAGCCCCGACCGGCATCCCCCGGACCCGGCTGGTGATCGTGCGCGGCCCTTCCGGTTCAGGCAAGAGCACCATCGCCCGAAAGCTGCGCGAGCGGATGGGACGCGGCACCGCTCTCATCGAGCAGGACTACGTGCGCCGCACGTTGCTGTGGGAGAAAGACACCCCGGGAGCACTCAACATCTCGCTCATCGACGGCGCGGCCCGCCATGCCCTCGACGCGGGGTACAGCGTCGTCGTCGAAGGGATCATGCACGAGGCCCGGTACGGCGACATGCTCCGTGGCCTCGTCGCCGACCACGCAGGAGCGAGCGCGGTCGTCTACCTCGACGTGCCGTTCGAGGAGACCGTGCGCCGGCATGTCGGACGGCCCCAGGCCACGCACTTCACGCCCGAGGAGATGGCCCAGTGGTGGGCACCGGACGACCGCCTCGGCCTCGACCACGAGATCGTCCTCGGACCGGACGCCACCGCCCAGGAAGCGATCGACCGACTCCTCGGTGCCCTGGTGTAGCCACACCGCCTGGACCGGGCTCCGGGCCCAGTTAGCAGCCCGCCCGGACGTCAGTCATTGATGAGTTGCTGATTGATCTCGGCGATACGGTGCATGGTGACGCCGGTGCGGTACTCGTGCACGAGTGGGTGGTCGACCCCAGGGTCCAGCTCGACCCAAGGCACACGGCCCGGTTCCCGGTTATGGAGCCGCGCGGGCAAGGCCACTGTCGTCGGCTCGTACGGGAGGTGGGTACAGAGCCAGGCAAACATCGGTTCCAGATCGGCACGTGCCGGGTCTTCCCAGACGGCTGCGAGCTTGAGCATGCTGTCCTCGCTCAGGGAGACCCAGACCGACCAGCAGAACGGTCCATCAGGCGAGTCCAGAACAGGGATCTCGATGTGACCGCGCACGAAGTAGTTCATCGAGCCGTCGCCGTCGGGTAGGACGCACGTGTCGGCATCGAGCTCACCGCCAGCGCGTTCGGCGTCGGTAGCCGACATCCACGGGCCGGGCGCGTTGGGCCCGAACACCATGGCGAGGCCGGAATGCGGTGTGCTGCACGCGGCACAGGTCCAACTGTGTGAACTCGTCGCCACGGGGCCCTTCCTCCGATCAGGACTCATTCCGGTACGGCATAGCCTTCTTCGCCGGCCCTCAGAGCAGCTGGGACCTGCGCCGCGGCTCCGCCGCCTCGCGCTGGATCTCTTCCTGCCGCCCCTGCCAGCCCCTGAACTTCTCCTGCGCCTCGAGCTCGGCGGCGCTCGGCGCCAGGCCGACCACCAGGAGCAGCAGGATGGTGCTGATGGTGACGCCGATGATCAGCGGGCCGAGCAGCGCGGCGACGGAGACGCCGCCGTCGGGCACGATGACGGTGCCGGTGACCACCTCCGCACGCATGGCGGCCATACCCGTGTAGTGCATGCCGGAGACGGCGACACCCATGATGATCGTGGCGCCGACGCCCGCGGCGAAGTTGTGCACCTTCGCCGAGAGCCAGAGGCCCGCGGTGGCGGCGACGATGCCCACGAGCACCGACATGAAGACGGTGGGGATGTCGTAGGTGACCTCGACGCCCACGTGCAGGGCACGCATGCCGAGGTAGTGCATCGCGGAGATGCCCAGCCCGGTGACGGTGCCGCCGGCGACGAGCGTGAACGGCCCGACGCCCGCCGTCCGGATGATGAAGAGGCCGAGTCCCACCACCGCGATGGCGAGCAGGCCGCTGGCGATCGTCAGGGGGACGTCGAAGCGGGTCTCGGTGCCCCGGATGTGGAAACCGAGCATGGCGACGAAGTGCATCACCCAGATGCCGGTGCCCCCGATGGAGATGGCGCCGAGGGCGAGCCAGCCGATGCTCGAGATGCCGTGGGAGACCCGTGCCCGCGCCGTGCAGGTCAGGCCCACCGCGCACCCGGCGCACGAGAGCAGGAACGAGAGGATGGGCGTGACCCAGCCCAGCGCGAAGTGGTCGATCATGGTGAGGCTCTCCAGCGAGTACGAGGGAAGCGTGCGGCCTGCCGTGACGATGGGCGGCCGACAGTGCGGCGGCCAGATCGTCGTCCAGGCCGATCGGTACCAAGTAAAGAGGTCAGGGGGGCAAGATGCACCCTTTGTACAGGGTTAATTTTCTACTGACAGGGGTGATCTTCCTGGAACCTGGCAATCCTGTTTCACACTCATGAATCGTTCGTGGTAAACGGGGCCGAGATGGCCTGCACGAGGTGCTGTCCGCCGCCCGGAAGGGGTGGCACAGGGCAGACAAAGTTAGGTTAGGCTCACCGTCGTGACCACCCAGACCGAGGGGCTCGAAGCCAAGCCCTCGCGAATGTTCGACGTCGAGGTAGCGCGCGTGACGCGCCTGTGCCCGTCCTTCGTCCGCTTCACGTTCCGCGGGCCGGACCTGGACAAGTTCGCGGACAACGGCCGCGACCAGCGCATCAAGCTCCTCCTCCCGTCCCCTCGTGGCGGCTGGGACGGCCTGCGCCGCGACGACCCCGACTGGTACGCCGCCTGGCGCTCGCTCCCGGACGAGCACCGCAACCCGATGCGTACCTACACGGTCCGCACAGTGCGCCAGGACCTGCGCGAGGTCGACGTCGACGTCGTCATGCACGGTGACACCGGGCCGGCTTCGCGCTGGGCGCTCAATGCTGCCGCGGGCGACCCGCTGGTCATCATGGGCCCCAACGCCGAGTACGACGGCATCCACGGTGGTGTCGAGTTCGCCCCGCCGTCGTCCAGCCACGCGCTGCTGCTGGCCGGTGACGAGACCGCCGTGCCCGCCATCGCCGCGATCTGCGAGTCGCTGCCCGCCGACGCCGTCGGCGAGGTCTTCCTCGAGGTGCCGCACCCCGAGGACGGCTGGACGCTCGGCGCCCCCGAGGGCGTGCGCGTGCACTGGCTGGCGCGCGACGGGCGCGAGCACGGCGAGGTGCTGATCCCCGCGGTGCAGGACGCCGCCGACCGGCTGCTCGCGATGGGTGTCCGCCCGTCGTCGGACACCGCGCCCGCGCTGACCGCCGCCGGGGTGGACCTGTCCGCCGAGGTGGAGGACGTCGACATCGACACCGGGATCCTCTGGGAGGTGCCGGTCGACGAGGCGGGCCGCCCCCTGGCGCAGGACACCGTGCTGTACGCGTGGCTCGCGGGCGAGGCCGGCGTCATCAAGACGCTGCGCCGCTACCTCGTGAGCGAGTGCCAGGTGGACCGAAAGTCCGTTGCCTTCATGGGCTACTGGCGCAAGGGCCGCGCGGAGAACTGAGCCGTCTCCTCCCGGGCGCAGGTCCCGATATTGCGTTGAACCCGCAAAAGCCGAGGTCAATGTGGTAAATATCGGACCCTGACGTTCGGGAGGACGTATGGGTGCGACGGAGCAGCCCGCAAAGAAGACCGAACGCCGGGCGGGTTCCCGGCCGTGGTGGGGGGACCACCGGACGACGGTGTTCGCCGTGTTCGGGACGGTGGCAGGCATCTGCACCGCCGCGATGGGCGTCGTCGACCGTGGCACGCAGATCGTCCTCCTGTTCGTCTCCGTCGGGCTCTTCCTGGCCGGGCTCGCCGGCCTCGTCCGGGTGCAGACCTACGCGCGCTGGTTCGCCACGGCGTGGAGCTGGGCGAAGGCTCACCGCATCCTCGTCTCGGTGGCGACGGTGGTCCTGGTGGTCGGCACGACGGGTGTGGTGGTGGCGTACCAGTCCGCCCGGTCCTGCGAGGACCCGACAGAGATGGCGGTCATGGTCCCGGAGGACGGCGCCGCGGGCTTCGCCGCGGTGGCGGACGCCTTCGAGCGGGACTCGATCACGCCCTTCTCCTGCCCCCGTTACCACGTGACCACGTTCGACATGGGGTGGCCAGCGCTCCGCGCCGCCTTCGAGTCGGGCTGGGGAGCGGCCGCTGGCCAGGACGGCGCCGCCTCGCTGGACCTCGGCCCCCGGCCGGACGTGTGGCTGGCCGAGTCCGGGGCGCAGGCGGACATCGTCGCCCCGCAGGGGGCGGGCAACGGCTTCACGGTCTCCGGCCCGACGCTGGTGGCCGGCTCGCCGCTCGTGCTCGCGGTGCCGGAGCCGCACGCCCAGGACCTGCGCGCCACGACGGGGCCCGGCGACACGGTCCAGGAGCTGATGGCGGCGGCCGGGGCGGCGGGGCTCGACGTCGTGCGGGCCAACCCGGACGCGTCGTTCGCCGCTGCGCTGCACACCGAGCGCCTCTATGCCGGGTCCGAGACCGGGGCGCGGCAGGCGCTGGAGCTCGACCTGGGGCATGCCCTCGAACGGGTGGGTCTGCCGGTCGGGACCGACGGCGCGCTGCTGTGCCGGCTCGACGAGCTGTCCGCGGCCGAGCCGCCCCGGGTAGCCGTGCTGACCAGCGAACGTGCGATGGTCGACCGCGGCACCGCCTGCCCGGCCTCGGCCGCGGGCAGCGACGCCGCCCTGGTGCCGTTCTACCCGGACTCCGCCATCAGCCTCGACTACCGGGCGGTACGCCTGACCTGGTCCGATGCCGAGCCGTCCGGGCGCAGGGCCGAGGCTGCGACGGCCTTCGCCGAGTGGCTCGGGACGAGCGACGGACAGGCGGCGCTCGACCGGCTGGTGGGTGTGCGGGACGTCGGCGGAAGGCCGCCGTCGGGCGACGACGGGCCGTTGCCCGGCCTGCTGGACGTGCCGCTCCGACCCGACAAGGGGATCGTCGCGCACACGCGCGTGACGTCGACGGAGGACCAGTACCGCGAGGCGCGGCGCCCGGCGCGGGTCCTGGTGCTGGTGGACTCGTCGGCCTCCATGGGCCGGCCCGCGGACGGCGACCGGCTGCGCATCAACGTCGCCGAGCGTGGTGTGCTGGGCGCGCTCGACCACCTCAGCGGGTCCGACGAGGTGGGCATCTGGTCGTTCTCCGGGGACGCCGGGTCGAGCCCGCGGCCCGTCCTGGAAGTGACCGGGAGCGAGGTGGCGAAGCGTGAGGCGCCGGAGCTGCTGCGCGACGAGCTGCTGCCCGACGGCCACACACCCCTCTACGACGCGATCGACGCCACGACGTCCGAGCTGATGGACCCGGACGGCGCGTCCCGCAGGCATCTGACCGCGTTGGTCGTCCTGACCGACGGGGAGAACCTTCCGGGCGGCGGGCAGGGTGCCGAGCTGTCGGCGTCCGACCTGGTGCGCTCCGCCCGGGCGGGGGCCGCCGCGGGCGTGCGGGTCTACGTCGTCGCGGTGGGGGAGGCGTCGTGCCAGGTGAGCGACCTGCGACGGATCGCGGCGGAATGGGACGGCGAGTGTTGGGACAGCTCGTTCGGCGAGCTGGAGGGCACGCTGGCCGGCCTGTTCGGGCAGCTGGGAGGTCGGTGACGTGACCGGTGGCGCGAAGGGCAACGGGATGGGTAACGGGATGGGCAACGGGATGGGCAACGGGGCCGGTAACGGGACCCACGGCGTGATCACCCGCAGGGGCTTCGTGGTGGGCGGAGCGGTGGGGCTCGTGGCCGGGGCGCTGCTTCCGCTGGGCCTGGAGCGGCTGTTCGGTGGTGCCGCCGACATGGAGACGTTCTCCTCGGGCGGCCAGCTCAGGATCCTCAGCGGCCGCGACGAGACCGACGGCGGGCAGCGCCGGCTGCTCGTGGACCTCTGGAACCGGGTGCACGAGAAGCACCCGGCGCAGATCGTCGAGGTGTCGAGCAATGCCGACCTCGCCTACAGCACCATGCTGTCCGCCGCGCAGGCCCGTGAGCCGGGCTACGACATCTACAACCTGGACGTCCCGTGGGTGCCGCAGTTCGCGCAGAGCGGCTACCTCCGGGAGCTCGACGGCGCGACGGGCGACGGGTTCCTCGGTGAGCCGTGGGCGGCCGGCACCTGGGACGGCGCGGCCTACGCGCTGCCGTTCAACTCCGACGTCGGCCTGTTGTACTGCAACCTGGACCTGATCACGGAGTACTACGACGGCGAGGTGCCCGCGACCGACCCGATCCCGGTGCACGAGGGCTGGGCGAGCCTGGACACGTTCGCGCACGATGTCTTCGACAAGGTCGGCGGCGACGCCGCCGCCGGGCTGAGCCGGCCGCCCGTCGACACGGCGATCGCCCTGCAGCTCGCCGACTACGAGGGGTTCACGGTCAACCTGTGGGAGATCCTGCTGGGGTCGGGCGCCGTCTCGGTGGACACGACCGGGCGACCGGTCTTCGAGGACGTCGACAGGATCGGTCAGGCCGTCGACGCCCTGGCGCAGCGGCTGCGCACGTCCACGGACGGACCGAGCGGCACGGCGGCTTCGCTCACGTTCGACGAGCAGGGCTCGCTGGCCGCGTTCGCCGCTGGCCGCGCGGTCTTCCTGCGGCACTGGCCACGGGCGCTGCGCCTGCTGCGCGGCAGCGACGCGGCGCCGTTCCGGGTCGGGTTCATGCCCGTGCCCGGCGGCGGCGTGCTCGGCGGGCAGAGCCTCGCCGTCGCGGCGGCGTCGCGATATCCGGTGGCGGCCCGGCGCCTCGTCGAGTTCCTCACCGACGAGCGCAGCCATCAGCTCATCTTCGAGCGCGGCGGGTTCGCCGCGAGCCGCGAGGCGCCGTACCGCGACCCTGAGGCGCCGTGGGCGCGCGAGCCGACGACGGACGGGCTCGCCGCCTCCCTCGTGGACTACGCGACCGGGAAGGGCGTCGAGGGCACGAACGACCCGGAGCGCAAGGCCAACGACGCGCTGCGGCTGGCGCTCGAGGGGGCGTCGCCCCGGCCGCGCCTGCAGCACTACGTCGAGCTCAGCGAGGAGTTCCGCCGGTACGTCCGGGCGGCCCTGGCGCCGGGCGGTGGCGCCCCGTTCAACGGCGCCGAGTTCGCCGAGCGGATGGACGCCGCGATGGACGGCAAGATCACGCCGGCCTGATGTCCACGGCCAAAGTCCGGTCAGCGGGTGATGCCGAGGTCCTCGATCACCTCGATGCCCGGCATCGCGCACAGGAGGGCGCCCGGCATGAGCAGCTTGGACCGGCGGACGCCGGAGCCCATGAGCGCCATGGTGCCCTCCTCGGTGAACCGGGAGTCGACCAGCACGCGGTAGCCCGCGGGCAGCCCGACGGGCGTGATGCCGCCGTACTCCATGCCGGAGTCGGCCACCGCGCGGTCCATCGGCAGGAACGACGCCTTGCGCACGTCGAGCAGCTTGCGCACCCGCTTGTTGACGTCGGCGAAGGTGCTGGCGGGGACGACGCAGGCGGCGACGCGCTCGTCCTCGCCCCGCTTGCCGGCCACGAGCACGCAGTTGGCGGACGCCTCGGGCGGCAGGTCGTGCAGCTCGTTGAGCGTCGCCGTCTCGGCGTGCTCTGGATCGATCTCGGTGACGGCGACCAGGCTCGCGACCCGGGGGTCGGCGTCGGCCCAGGCGGTCAGGGCTGCGAGCACCGGCTCGGCGAGCAGCTCGGGGTGCTCCAGCGCGGGCGCCCAGACGAGGTCGCCCAGGGTGGGCAGGGTGGCGTTCTCGCTCATCGGTCGCCCCCTCACCGGCTGTACGTCGCCGTGAGCGTGGCGCGCCCCAGCAGGTGGAAGTACACGTTGAACGCCACCTGCGCGTTGCTGTTGTCCGGGCCCAGCCCCAGCTCGCCCGGCTCGACGTCCAGCGCGTGCACGGCGAAGATGTACCGGTGCGGGTGGTCGCCGGGCGGCGGGCCCGCGCCCTCGAAGCCCGGGGTGTGGCCGTCGCTGTACGTATGGAACGCCCCGGCGGGCAGGCCCGAGCCGTCGGGAGTACCGGCTCCCGTGTCGAGGGACGTCACGGAGGCCGGGAGGTCCACGACGGTCCAGTGGTGGTAGCCCATCGGCGTCGGCGCGTCGGGGTCGTAGCAGGTCACGACGAACGACTTGGTGCCCTCCGGAAAACCGCTCCACTCGAGTGCGGGGGAGATGTTCTGGTCGTGCGCTGCGTGCGCGTCCGGCATGCGCTCGCCGTCGGTCAGGTTGCTGCTCGTCAGCGAGAAGGCCGCGGGAGCGGGCAGCAGCGTGTAGGGGTCCGGCGGGTAGGGGCGAGTGAAGTCCATGCCCCCACTCTGCCGAATCGCCGAGCCGGTTGCCAGCGACTGCGGCCGAGCCGGTGATCCTGGCCCGGGCCAGGATCGATGCAGCATGATCGGGCGCATGATCATCAGATCCTCCACCGCGCTGGTCCGGCCGGGCATGCTCGACGAGTTCCGCGCCTTCATCGAGGCCGGGATCGCGGAGTTCACCACGCTCGACGGTTTTCTGGGCGACGAGATCGTCGTCGGACCGGACACCCTGACCTACGTGAGCCGGTGGCGGGACGCCGCGGCGCTCGTCGGGTACGCCGGCCCGGGCTGGCGTACCGAGCCGGTGGTGCTGGAGGACGAGGACCGTTACCTGGTCGCGCCGCTGCGCGTACGGCACGTCGAGCTCCGGCAGGCCGTGCCGGACGACACTCCCGGCATCGCCGACGTCTGGCACGCCGCCTGGGGCGACGGGCACCGCGGCCTCGTTCCGCCGGCGCTCGAGGCGGTCCGCACGCGCGAGTCGTTCGGGCCCCGGGCGGCGAGCCGGGTGCCACGCACGACGGTGGCCGTGGCCGACGGCGGTGTCGCCGGGTTCGTCACGGTCCACGACGACGAGGTCGAGCAGGTGTTCGTCTCGGCGACGCACCGTGGCTCCGGCCTCGCCGTGCACCTCCTGTCCGACGGCGAGGACCGGGTCGCCGCAGCGGGGCACGCAGAGGCCTGGCTCGCGGTCGTGGCGGGCAACGGGCGGGCGCGCCGGTTCTACGAACGCCAGGGCTGGTCGGACGCCGGACCGCTCGACTACCAGGCGGAGACCGCGGCGGGCCCGGTGCCGGTTCCAGTGCGCCGCTACGTGAAGCGTCTGCTGGGCGAGTGACGGCGTCGGCCGGTAGGTCCGGCCGGGCAATTGACCGAACTCACTGACTTCGGTCAGTTGCTCTGAGATCGGTCAATCAACCGACCGATCTCAGAGCAAATGACCGAAGTCAGCGAGCGGCCAGAGCAACGGACCGATCTCACCGGGCCTGCGGCCCCGCAGCCGTCCGGGCCCGGTCAGTCCACCCGCAGCAGGTGCCGGAACGCCGTCCGCGCACGCACCGGGCTCGGCTCGTCGCCCGTGATCAGGTCCGCGTACGTGAGCGACTCCGAGACCCGCACCAGCAGGTAGGCCAGCTCCTCGGGGGTGATGGTGCCGCCGAACGGCTTCTCGCCGAGGTCGCGCACCACCAGCCACTCGACGGTCGCGACGAACCGCTGCTGGATGGGGCTGTCGGCAGTCGTGAGCAGCCGCAGCGAGCGGGCAGGCTCCCTGCGCAGGAACGCGCGGAAGTAGTCGGCGACGATGAGGTCGTGCGCGAAGGTGGTCAGCATCCCCGCCAGGCGTTCGGCGCCCGTCAGGTGCTCGTTCGCGCGCTCGGCCTGCACCAGCGTCGGCACGGCGAGCGACCACAGCACCTCGCTGAGCAGCGCGTCCCGGTTGCCTACCCAGCGGAACACCGACGTGCGGTCGACGCCGAGCTGCGCGGCCAGCGGACCCATGTCGATGCGGTAGCCCTCGATGAAGGTGTCGCGCGCGAGGTCCAGCACCCGCTGCGCCTCGGGGCGCGTGGCCAGCCGAGCGGAGAGGGTGCTCGGCGCTGCTTCCAGTCCGACCGTCGCGATCGACGTCGTTGTCATGGCGGCTATCCAACCGCTACCGAGGCGCCGTTGCAACAATATGCAGAACGATGCATACGGGACATTGGTGGAAAACACGCACTCTATCCCGCTGAGCGAGGGCGTGCTACGGTGCAGTTCGCAAACCGACCAGACGGTACGGAGGAATGTGTGGCTGACAACGTCGTCGCCGGTGGGGCAGAGAACGGCCCGGGGCAAAGGTTCGAGGGCAGGGTCGCCCTGGTCACGGGTGGCAGCCGGGGCATAGGTCTCGCGATCGCCCACCGCATCGTGGCCGAGGGTGGCCGGGTGGTGATCACCGGCCGCCGCGCCGAGACCCTCCAGGAGGCGGTCGCCGAGCTCGGCCCGGACCGCGCCCTGGGCGTCGCGGGCAAGGCGGACGACGCCGGGCACCGGGCGGACGCCATCGGCCGGACGATCGAACGCTTCGGGCGCCTCGACCATCTCGTGAACAACGCCGGGATCAACCCCGCCTACGGGCCGCTCGCGGAGCTCGACACGGGCGTGGCCCGCAAGATCCTCGAGGTGAACGTGATCGCGGCCCTGGAGTGGATCAGGGAGGCGGTCGCCGCGGCCGCGGCCATCGACGGCCCCCTCCGCTCGATAGTCAACATGGCGTCGGTAGCAGGAACGGCGTCGGGCCCCAACATCGCCTTCTACGGAGTCTCCAAGGCGGCCCTCATCAACCTGACGATCCAGCTCGCCGACGAGCTCGCCCCGACCACCCGCGTCAACGCGCTCGCGCCCGCGGTGGTCAAGACGCGGCTGGCCCGCGCCCTCTACGAGGGCCGCGAGGAGGAGGCGGCAGCCGCCTACCCGCTGCGCCGGCTCGGCGTCCCGGACGACGTCGCCGGTCCGGCCGCCTTCCTCCTGTCCGACGACGCCGCATGGGTCACCGGCCAGACGCTCCTGGTCGACGGCGGCGCGAGCGTGCGGACCGCCCTGTGAGCCGGCCGGTGGATGTGGTGGGGACGGTGAAGGATGAGCCCATGCGCACCATGAACGTCCAGGACCAGGTCCTGCGAGCGGCTCTCGACCTCTTCTCCACGCGGGGCTACGCGACCACGAGCGTCCAGGAGATCGTCGCGGCGGCCGGCGTCACCAAGGGGGCGATGTACCACTACTTCGCCTCCAAGGACGACCTGCTGTTCGCGATCTACGACCGGCTGCTGTCGCTGCAGAAGGCACGCCTCGACGAGATCGTCGCGGCGGGCGCCGAGCGGGGCGACGGCGTCGAGGACGTGCTGCGGGCGGTCTGCGTGGACGTGATCTCGACGTCCATCGAGTTCCTGCCCGAGGGCACGGTCTTCACGCGCAGCCAGCACATGCTCATGCCGGACCGCCAGGCGGAGGTCAAGCGGCGCCGTCGCGAGTACCACGAGGAGTTCGAGGCGCTGCTCCTGCGCGGCATCCAGAAGGGGGCGTTCCGCGACGACGTGCCCACGGCGATGCTCATCGCGCACTTCTTCTCCGACGTGCACTACCTCTCCCAGTGGTACTCGCCCGCGGGGCCGCTGACGGCGAGCCAGGTGGCGGAGCAGCTCACCGAGCTGTTCCTGCGCGGCCTCAGAGCGACAGGCATCAGAGCAACAGGAAAGGGCTGACACGTGAGCGTACCCACGGCGATGAAGGCGTGGCGGGTGGTCTCCCACGGGGAGCCCGAGCAGGTCATGGAGCTGCACGACGTCCCGGTCCCCGAGCCGGGGCCTGGCGAGGTGCTGCTGCGTGTGCGGGCCGTCGCGGTGAACTTCCCCGACGTCCTGCTGGCGCGCGGCGAGTACCAGGAGCGGCCGGAGCTGCCGTTCGTGCCGGGGATCGAGCTGTGCGGCGACGTCGTCGCGCTGGGTCCCGGCGTGACCGAGGGCGAGCGGGTGCGGGTCGGCGACCGCGTCGTCGGCTCGAAGATCGGGGTGCTCGCGCAGTACGCGACGGTGCCGGTTCAGGCGGTCCACGCCGCGCCGTCGGCCCTGGACGACGCGCAGGCCGCCGCGCTGACGATCGCGTACCAGACCGCGTGGTTCGGGCTGCACCAGCGGGGCGGGCTGCAGGCCGGCCAGACGCTGCTCGTGCATGCCGCCGCGGGCGGCGTCGGCACCGCCGCGTGCCAGCTCGGCAAGGCGGCAGGGGCGCGCGTGGTCGGCGTGGTGGGCAGCGCGGCCAAGGTGGCGGCGGCCCGCGCCGCGGGCGCCGACCAGGTGTTCCTGCGCGGCGACGACTGGGTCGCCGAGCTGCGCAAGCCCGGCGTCGACGTGGTGTTCGACCCGGTGGGCGGCGACTCGTTCGAGCGCTCGACCCGCTGTATCGCCTTCGAGGGCCGGATCGTCGTGGTCGGGTTCGCGAGCGGGCAGACGCCGAAGGTCCGGGCCGACCTCGCGCTCGTAAAGAACTACGGCGTGCTCGGCCTGCACTGGGCGCTGTACCAGCAGCGCTGCCCCGACCTCGTGGACGCCGCGCACGCCGAGCTGGACAAGCTCGCCGCCTCCGGCGTGGTGCGCCCGGTGCTCAGTGACGTCGTCGGGTTCGACCAGGCGCCCGCAGCGGTGGCGCGGCTGGCCGGCGGCGCGACGACGGGCCGGCTCGTGGTCCGGGTGGCGGACGACGCGGTGACCGGGGAGGTGGCCGCATGACCGGGCCGAGCGTCGCCGCGATGCACGACCTGACCGGGCGGGTGGCGCTCGTGACGGGCGGCGCTCGCGGTATCGGCGAGGCGTACGTGCGCATCCTGCACGACGCCGGGGCGAGCGTCGTGATTACCGACATCCTGGACGCCGAGGGGCAGGCGCTGGCCGACGCGCTGGGGGAGCGGGTGCGGTTCGTGCACCTGGACGTGACCGACGAGGAGGCGTGGGACCGGGTGGTCGGCCAGGTGGTCGACGAGCTCGGCGGGGTGGACGTGCTGATCAACAACGCGGGCATCGCGAACGCCGCGCCGATCGAGCACTTCACGCTCGCCAAGTGGAACGCCGTGATGGCGGTCAACGCGACCGGCGTGTTCCTGGGCTGCCGGGCGGTGGTGCCCACGATGAAGGCCGCCGGCCGCGGCTCGATCATCAACATCTCCTCGGTCGAGGGGCTGCGCGGGAGCTGGAGCCTGCATGGGTACACGGCCTCCAAGTTTGCGGTGCGCGGGCTGACCAAGTCGCTCGCCGTCGAGCTCGGCAAGGACGGGATCCGCGTGAACTCGGTGCATCCCGGCCTGATCCTCACCGAGATGAGCGCGAGGATCGACCCCGACGCCCTGGTGATCCCGCTCGGCCGGCCGGGCGTGCCCGACGACCTCACCGGGACGATCCTGTTCCTCGCGAGCGACGCGTCGGCGTGGATCTCCGGCCAGGAGATCGTGGTGGACGGCGGTATGACGAGCGGGATCCCGCACCGGTGACGGGCGGATGAGCGACAGGTAGGCACGGGGCCGGGGGCCCGGGTGATCCACGCCGGTGACATACCGGCTGGTCGGTTTATCAGCGATGACGAGACGAGGAGGTGCCGATGACAACGACGTCGAGCAGCACAGAAGACAGCCCGCCCCGGCTGGAGGTCTCGGGGCTCACCGTGACGTTCGGCGGCCTCATCGCGCTGGACGACGTGTCCTTCACGGTGGCCGACGGCGAGACCGTCGCCCTGATCGGCCCCAACGGCGCAGGCAAGACCACCGTGTTCAACGCGGTGTGCGGCCTGGTGCGCCCCCGGCGCGGCAAGATCCGCGTGGGTGGCGCGCCCGCGCCGTCGTCGGCGACCGGGCTGCTGGGGGCCGGGGTCTCCCGGACCCTGCAGGGCCTTGGACTGTTCGACCACCTCACCGTGCTGGAGAACCTGCGCGTGCCGCTCACGAGCGTCCGGCCGGACGGCGGCACGAGCGCGGACGCAGTCCAGGAGGTGCTGGGCGCCCTCGGCCTGGCAGGCCTGGTCGCCGTTCCCGCCGGCACACTGCCCTACCCCGAACGCAAGCGCGTGGCCCTGGCCCGCGCTCTGGTCACCCGGCCGCGGCTCCTGCTGCTGGACGAGCCCGCGGGCGGGCTCGGGGCCGCCGACATCGACCAGCTCGCGCGGACCGTGCGCACGGTGTCGGACGGTGGGTGCGCCGTGCTGCTCGTGGAGCACCACGTCGACTTCGTGATGGACGTGGCCGACCGCGTGGTGGTGCTCGACTTCGGGCACGTCATCGCGTGCGGGACGCCGGACGAGGTACGGCGGGACTCTGCGGTCGAGGTGGCGTACCTGGGAGTGCCGGTGGGCAGCGCGCGGGTCGCGCCTGTCGAGACCGGGCCGGAGCAGAGCGCGTGAGCACCCTGACGATCGAGAAGCTCACCGTCGGCTACGGCGACGGCGCCCCCGTGCTGGACGGCCTGGAGCTCGAGGTGCCCGACGGCGGCGTCGTCGCGCTGCTCGGGGCCAACGGCGCCGGCAAGACGACGCTGCTACGCGCCCTGCTGGGACTGGTGCCCGCGCGCAGCGGGCGCGTGCTGCTCAACGGCGCGGACCTGACGCGCCTGAGTACCGAGGACCGGGTGCGGCGCGGCCTGGCCCTGGTCCCCGAGGGACGCAGCGTGGTGGTCGAGCTGACCGTCGCGGAGAACCTGCGGCTCGGCGCACTGTGGCGGTACGCGGGGCGGAAGCACAGCGGCCCGGCACGGGAGGCCGCCGTCGGGCAGATGTACGAGCTGTTCGAGCCATTGGCGCGGCGCCGCGACGCGGCCGGCCACACCCTGTCCGGCGGCGAGCGGCAGATGCTCGCGCTCGCGCGGGCCCTGGTCGGTGAGCCGGACGTGCTCCTGCTCGACGAGCCGTCCCTCGGGCTGGCGCCGCTCGTGGTCGCCCAGCTGCTCGGCGTGCTCCGCGACCAGGCGGAGGCCACCGGCCTCACCGTGCTCCTGGCCGAGCAGAACGTCACGGGCGCGCTGTCGGTCGCCGACCGCGGCGTCGTCCTCTCCCTCGGCGAGGTCGTCGCCGACCGTCCGGCCGCCGAGCTGGCCGCCGACCCCGCCCTCCGCCACGCCTACCTGGGCTTCTGACATGGCTCTTGAGCTGGCTTCCGACATGACTGAGATGGATCCCGCCGTGGAAAGACTCGTGTTCCTGATGTCGACCGGGCTGGCGCGCGGCGCCGTCCTCGCGCTCTTCGCGCTGTCGCTCGTGATCGTCTACCGG
Source organism: Promicromonospora sp. NPDC023805 (assembly GCF_040639635.1). Taxonomy (NCBI): domain Bacteria; kingdom Bacillati; phylum Actinomycetota; class Actinomycetes; order Micrococcales; family Promicromonosporaceae; genus Promicromonospora; species Promicromonospora sp. NPDC023805. The sequence continues at coordinate 56,320 of NZ_JBFAAH010000009.1, forward strand.
GCCGCGCGGGCGGTGAACTTCGCCCAGGCCGCCATGGCGATAGTGCCCGTGTACGTGGCGTTCGCCGTGACGTCGGCGAGCGGCTCCTACTGGCTCGGCCTGGCCTCCGCGCTGGTCGTCGGCGCGCTGCTCGGCGCAGTCGTCGAACGATGGCTCCTGCGCCTGGTGCCCCAGGACAACCCGCTGCCCGGCATCATCGTGGCCATCGGCTTGGTCATGGTGCTCCAGGCCGGGCTCGCCATCGCCTTCGGACCCGACCACCGGCCGGTGCACGCACCCTTCTCGCAGCGGCCCTTCGACGTCGGCGGGGTCAGCGTGCTCAGCCCCTACGACCTGTTCGTGCTGATCGTGGCCGCCGTCGTCATGGGCGGGTTCGCGATCCTGTTCAACCGCACCTCCATCGGCCTCCAGCTGCGCGCCGCCGCGTTCGCCCCCGAGACCTCCCGGCTGCTCGGAGTCCGCGTGCCCCGCATGGTCACCCTCGGCTGGATGCTCTCCATCGCCACCGCGGCGCTCGCGGCCCTCCTGCTGGTGCCCACGGGGCTCGGCCTCGACCCGCACGCCGCCGACGTGCTGTTCGTCAACGCCTTCGCCGCCGCCGTCATCGGCGGGCTGGACTCGCCGGTCGGGGCGCTGGTCGCGGGGCTGGTGGTGGGCGTGCTCGCGAGCCTCGTGACCGGGTACGCGTCGGCCGCGACGGCGCCGCTGGCGGTGCTCGCCCTGCTCACGGTCGTGCTGCTCGTGCGACCGCACGGACTCTTCGCCGCGAGGGAGGCGCGGACGGCATGAGGACCCTTGACCTGAGGTCCGGGGGCGCGAAGCTCCTGCTGCGCGCCGGCCTGCTCACCCTGCTGGCCCTTGGCGCCACCTTCCTGCTCGACCCCTACCGCAACTACCAGCTCGCGACCTCCGCCGGGGTGTTCGCGGCCGTCGCCGGCCTCACTCTCCTGGTCGGACTGACCGGCCAGCTCTCCCTCGGGCACGCGGTGCTGATGGCCGCCGGCGGGTACGGGTACGCCCTGACCGCGACCTGGGTGGCGGACGCGCTGGCCGGGGCCGGGGGAGAGGTGGCCGACGGCGTCGTCGGCTGGCTGCTGCCCCTGCTCGCCGGGGTGGTCGGCGCGCTCGTCGCCTCGGGTGCGCTCGGCCTGCTGCTCGGGCTCGCGGCGGCCCGGCTGCGCGGCCCCTACCTCGCGGGCCTGACGCTCGCCCTGGTGATCGCGCTGCCGTCGGCGGCGAGCACCATCCCCGGGCTGGCGGGGGCGCAGGGCATCAGCGCCCCGTTCGTCCCGGTGCCCGACGCGCTCGCCGCTCTCATCGCGGTGGAGCAGTGGCACGCCTGGCTCGCGATCCTGGTGACCGCCTGCGCGGTCACACCCCTGGTCGCCCTGCGCGCGGGGCGCGCCGGCCTGCGCATGCGCGCGGTGCACGACGACGAGACGGCGGCCCGGCTCGCCGGCGTCGACCCCGGCCGGGTCAAGGCCGGGGCGTTCGTGATCAGCTCGCTCGCCGCTGGCCTGGGCGGCGTGGTGCTCGCGATAGTCACGCAGCAGGTCAGCCCGGGGGCGTACGGACTCGGGTTCTCGCTGCTGCTCGTGGTCGCCGCCGTGGTCGGCGGGCTCGGCTCGCTCGGGGGCGCCGCCATCGGGGCGGTGCTCGTGACGCTGCTGCCCTGGGTGGTCGACCAGGCCACCGCCGGGCTGCCCGCCGACCTCGGGCACCGCCTGCAGGGAAACCTCGAGATCGTCCTGTTCGGCGTGGTGGTCATCGTCGTCACCGTGCTCTGGCCGGGCGGGCTCTCGCGACTTCTCCCGACCAAAAAGCTTTCTCAGAACACGCAGCTCTTCCAGAACACATCGCTTTCCCAGAACACAGAGAGGTGATCGGAATGCGCACCACACGATCCACTGCACGGTCCACCGCCATCGCAGCCACCATGGGACTGGCCGCAGCCACTGCCCTGTCGGCCTGCTCCACCCCCGCGGCCGCCGAGGTCCCGGGCGTCACCGACGACAAGGTCGTCATCGGCACGCACCAGCCGCTCACGGGACCGGCCGCTGCAGGCTTCGCGTCGATCTCGGCGGCCACCGCCGCGTACTTCGAGTACGTCAACGCGAACGGCGGTATCCACGGCCGCGAGATCGAGTACATCGTCAAGGACGACGGCTACAACCCGGCCAACACCCAGACGGTGGTGCGCGAGCTGGTCCAGGAGGACGAGGTCTTCGCGATAGTCAACGGCCTGGGCACGCCCACGCACTCCAGCGTGCTCGACTACCTGGACCAGAACGGCGTGCCCGACCTGTTCGTCGCCTCCGGCTCCCTGACGTGGAACCAGCCGGACGAGTACCCGAACACGTTCGGCTTCAACGCCGACTACGTGACCGAGGGCGCGGCACTCGCGCAGCATGCGCTCGACACCGACCCGGACGCCGTCGTCTGCGTACTGGGACAGGACGACGACTTCGGCGCGGGCATCCTCCAGGGCGTCGAGCTGGCGCTGGGCGACGGCGAGGTCGCGACCAACCAGACCTACTCCACCGCTGACCAGGACGTCACCGCGCAGCTCGGCGCCATGAAGGAGGCCGGCTGCACGCACAACGTGCTCGGCACCATCAACGGCTTCACGGCGCTCGCCGTCGGTACGGCCGCGCAGATGGAGTGGTTCCCGAAGTGGCACGTCTCCTCCTCGGGCGCCGACTACCCGACGCTCGCGGAGTATCTCGGTGAGGAGGGCACACCGGCGCTGGAGGGCCTGGTCTCGGTGAACTACCTGCCCAACAGCCCGTCGTCCGAGTGGTACGAGCTGTTCTCCCAGATCAACGAGGAGTACAACGACGGCGCGCCCTACACGGGCAACACCACGTTCGGCATGAGTGTGGGTTATCAGTTCGCCGAGGCGCTGGCCGCGGCCGGCGAGAACCCGACGAGGGAGTCGATAGTGGCGGCGGTGGAGTCCGGTGACCTGGGGGGCAACGGCATAGCGCCGCTGACCTACTCCGCGGACGACCACTTCGGGCACCGCACCGTCCGGATCGCCGTCGTGGCCGACGGCGCGCAGGACTTCACCGACAGCGCCTACGAGGTGTCCGACGCGGGCGCCACCGCCGTCGAACCGGAGCAGGCGCCGCTCGAGAACGAGGGCATCCCGGCCACTGAATGACCCCGCCCCGGGGCAGGGGGCACCGGAGACACCGCGCACGACGACCTCGGGCGCACGAGAGGGGAACCATGACGCACGAACCACCCGGCCTGGACGTCGCGGGCCTGGCCGCCTGGCTGGCCCGGGAGCACCCGGAGCTGGCGGATCCCGCCGGCCCGGGCCTGACCGCGAGCCTCATCACCGGCGGGCGCAGCAACCTCACCTACCGGGTGGACGGCGCCGCGCTGCCGCTAGTGGTGCGGCGCCCGCCACTGGGGCACGTGCTGTCCAGCGCGCACGACATGCGGCGCGAGCACCGGGTCATCACCGCCCTGGCGGGGACGATCCCGGTGCCGCGCACCGTCGCGGTGGTGGACGACACGGAGCGGGCAGAGGTCACGGGCACGGTGTTCTTCGTCATGGAGCACGTGGCGGGCATGGTGCTGGCCCGCCCGGAGCACAACGCGGCCTGGACCCGCGAGGGGCTCGGCCGGCTCGGGGTCGAGCTGGCCGAGGTCCTCGCGGATCTCCACGCCACCGATCCGGCGGCGGTGGGGCTTGCCGACTTCGGCCGGCCCGCCGGCTATCTGGGCCGCCAGATGAAGACCTGGCGGCGCCAGTACGACGCCTCCCGGTCGCGGCCCCAGCCGCTCCTGGACACGCTCCAGGGGCGGCTGGAGGCCGCGGTGCCCGACGACGGCGTCCGCACCGCGATAGTGCACGGCGACTACCGGCTCGACAACGTAATCGTGGCCGGCCCGCCCGACGCCCCGCGGATCGCGGCGGTGCTGGACTGGGAGATGGCGACCCTCGGCGACCCGCTCGTGGACCTCGGCATGCTCGGCATGTACTGGCACATCCGGGAGCTGACGACGACCTCCGGCGTCGACGTCGTGCCCGGGGCGATAGTGCCCGGCGCCGGCTATCCGGACTTCGGCGAGGTGATCGACGCCTATGCCGCCCGCGCCGGGATCGCCGTGCCCGACCTCTCCTGGTACCGCGCGTTCGCCTGCTTCAAGCTCGCGGTCATCCTCGAGGGCATCCACTACCGGTTCACCGGCGGGCAGACCGTCGGCGACGGGTTCGACCGGATCGGGGAACTGGTGGAACCGCTGGCCGCCGAAGGGCTGGACCGGCTCGCCGACACCCCGCCCACGACCGCCACCACGACAGCAGGAGGAGCCTGATGGACTTCGCCCCCGACACGACCACCCGCGAGATCACCCGGCGGGTCCGGGACTTCGTCACGGAGGAGGTGCTGCCCGCCGAGCCCGTGCTCGCCGACCAGCTCGCCGCCACCCCCGGTGACTGGTCCTTCCGGCCGGTGGTGCGCCACCTGCAGGCCACCGCGCGCGAGCGCGGGCTGTGGAACCTGTTCCTGCCCCCGGGCGGGCCGGTCGGCGCACGCGGCGGCGGCCTGACCAACCTGCAGTACGCGCCCGTCGCCGAGCTCACCGGATACAGCCCCAAGCTCGCGCCCGTCGCCATGAACTGCGCCGCGCCCGACACCGGCAACATGGAGCTGCTCGCGCACTTCGCCACGCCCGAGCAGCGCGAGCGGTGGCTCGACCCGCTGCTGGACGGCGCTCTGCGGTCCGCGTTCTGCATGACCGAGCCCGCCGTCGCGTCGTCGGACGCCACGAACATCGCAACGAGCATCGTGCGCGACGGCGACGAGTACGTGATCACCGGCCGCAAGTGGTTCGCCACCGGCGCCATGAACCCCGACTGCGGCCTGCTGATCGTGATGGGCAAGACGGATCCCGAGGCGCCCCGGCACCGGCAGCAGTCCATGGTGCTCGTGCCCCGCGACACCCCCGGCGTCACCGTCGTGCGCGGCCTGACCGTGCTGGGCTACGACGACCGCGACCACGGCGGCCACGCCGAGATCGTCTTCGACGACGTCCGCGTCCCCGTCGCGAACCTGCTCGGCGGCGAGGGCGAGGGGTTCGCCATGGCCCAGGCCCGCCTCGGACCGGGCCGCATCCACCACTGCATGCGCGCGCTCGGCATCGCCGAACGCGCGATGGACCTCGTGCGCGAGCGGGCCACCGAACGCGTTGCGTTCGGTGCGCCGCTGGCCGACCAGGGCGTCGTGCGCGAATGGCTCGCCCTCTCACGCATCGAGATCGAGTCCCTGCGCCTGCTCGTGCTCAAGACCGCCTGGCTCATGGACACCCTGGGCAACAAGGCCGCCATGACCGAGATCCAGGCCATCAAGATCGCGGTACCCCGCGCCGTCGGGCAGATCCTGGACCGCGCCGTCCAGGTCTTCGGCGCCGCGGGCGTCTCCGGCGACCACCCCCTGGCCGAGCTGTTCGCGGGCGTCCGCACCCTGCGGCTGGCCGACGGCCCCGACGAGGTGCACCTCGCGTCCCTCGGCCGGGCCGAGCTCCGCCGTCGCGCACCGTTCCTGACCCAGCCCGCGCCCCACCCCTCCCCGGAAGGAGACCCGACATGACGCACACCCCAGGCGTCCTGCCCGAACCCGTCGCAAGCCGCGCCGTCGACAGAGCGGTCGATCGTGCGGTCGACGGCCCCGGCTACGGCACCCTCTCGATAGCGAGCATCCTCGCCGAGACCGCCGGCCGGTTCCCCGGACGCACCGCGCTGTACTTCATGGGTCAGCCCACCACCTACGGCGACCTCTGGGACCAGACCCGCGCGTACGCAGGTGCGCTCGCGGCCCGCGGGATCGGGCTGGACTCGCGCGTGGCGATGATCGTGCCGAACGTTCCAGACTTCGCGCGCGTCTACTACGCGACGCTCGCGCTCGGCGCCGTGGTGATCCCCGTGCACCTGCTGTTCCGCAGCGACGAGATCGAGTTCGTCCTGAAGGACGCTGGGGCCGACGTCGTCGTGGTCGCCGCCCCGATGCTGGCGGAGGCCGCGCCCGCTGCCGCGAGGGCGGGAGTGCCGCTGGTGACCGTCCTGATGCCCGAGGGCGCAGCCCGGCAGCTGGAGGTGGCGCGCCTCGAGGACGAGGCGGCGGCTGCGTCCCCGATCGAGCGGCACGTGGGCACGAACCCGCTGGCCGCCGCCACGATCCTGTACACGAGCGGCACCACGGGCACCCCGAAGGGCGCGGTGGGGTCACACCTGGCGATGGTCGAGCAGGTGCACTGCTCCCTGATCGACTCGTTCGACCTGCGGCCCGACGACGTCGTCTACGGCGGCCTGCCGTTCTTCCACTCGTTTGGCCAGATGGCGGTGCTGAACATGGCCTTCCGGCGGGCGGCGTCCATCATCCTGCTGCCCAAGTTCGACCCCGACGAGGCCCTCGAGCTGCTCGTGGCCCACGGCGCGACCGTGTTCACGGCGGTGCCGACCAACTTCGCGGGCATGGTCGAGGCGGCTCGCCGCTCGGCGGCACGGCCCCCGCTGCGGTACGCGGTGTCCGGCGGTGCGGCCCTGCCGGTGGCGCTGCTGGAGGCGTTCGAGGAGGCGTACGGCGCGCAGGTGCACGAGGGGTACGGGCTGACGGAGACGTCGCCGTCGTGCACCTTCAACGTGACGTTCGAGCCGATCCGGCCAGGGACCGTTGGCCGCTCGATGTGGGGTGTCGACGTCGCGGTGGCGGTCGCGGAGGTGGAGGACCGGGTGGAGCTGCTGCCGGCGCCGTCGGGCGAAGCAGGCGGGCCGGGCGCGACCAGCGAGCTGGGCGAGATAGTGGTGCGCGGGCACAACCTGATGAAGGGGTACCTGGGCCGGCCGGACGCCTCGGCCGCGGCCGTCGTGGACGGCTGGTTCCGCACGGGCGACCTCGGCACCGTGGATTCGGACGGCATCGTCACGATCGTGGACCGCAAGAAGGACATGATCATCCGCAACGGCTACAACGTGTATCCGACGGAGGTCGAGGCCGTGCTGGCCCGCTATCCGGGCGTCGCCATGGCCGCGGTGTTCGGCGTGCCCGACGAGGTGCGCGGGCAGGAGGTGCACGCCGCCGTCGTGCCGTCCTACGGGGCGGACGTCGACCCGGACGCCGTGGTCGCGTACATGAAGGAGCACGTGGCGGCGTACAAGTACCCGCGCGTGGTGCACGTGTCCGCCGACCTGCCGCTGGGCCCGAGCGGCAAGGTGCTCAAGCGCGAGCTGACGGCCCGGCACTCGGCGCCGCCGACGGAGTAGCGGGATGCGCCCGGCTTGCGGCGCCAGGCCTCGCGACAGCCCAGTGATTCGGCCCGAAGACGTGTGGTTTTCGGGCCGAATCACTGGGCTGCGCGAGGTGCGCGCTGCCAGGCCGGGCGGTCACGCTGCCGGGGGCGGCAGGTGTTCGGCGACCGCCTCGCGCACCCGGTCCGGCACGGGCACGGGCCGGCGGGCGGCCTGGTCGACGAACACGTGCGTGAAGCTGCCCGTCGCGTACGGCTCGCCGCGGTCAGCCGCGCCCGCGCGGAGGATTGCCAGGTCCCAGGTGAGCGACGTCCGCCCGAGGCGCCCCACGGCGACGTCGACCTCTATCTCGTCCGGGAACGACACCGAGGCCAGGAACTCGCACGACGACGCCCGGGCGAGCCCGATCACGTCGCCCGTGGGGTCCATGCCGGTGTGCCGGATGAGCCACATGTTCACCGCCGTGTCCATGGCCTCGTAGTAGACGGTGTTGTTCATGTGGCCGTACTGGTCGTTGTCGTTCCAGCGCAGCGGGAAGGGGTGCCGATAGCCCATCGAGAGGTCTCTCCTTCGAGTTCGGGGGTCGATCAGGGGGTCGCTGAACCGCAGCGTAGCCCGGCTCCGGGGGAGGAGTGCAACATATTCGTGATTGATGCATACTGGACACCGACCGGTCGGTCGGTACCGACTGCCGGTACCGGATCGACCAGCACCGACCAACCAGATCGACGATGATCGGAGGACCGATGACGCTCGCACCCGAGTCGCCCCGCACGGACATCCTGGAGGCCGACTTCTACTCGTTCCAGGACCTGCTCACCCCGGCCGAGCAGAAGAAGGCGCTGGCCGTCCGCGAGTTCATGGAGCGCGAGGTGCGCCCCATCGCGGACGACTACTGGGAGCGCGCCGAGTGTCCAGTGCACCTGTTCAAGCCCTACGCGCAGCTCGGCACCATCGGGTCGGGCTGGGCCGAGACGCAGGGCGAGGAGACCTCCGCGGTGTTCCGCGGCTGGATCGGCATGGAGACGGCGCGCGTCGACTCGTCGTTCTGCACCTTCATCGGCGTGTCCGGCGGCCTGGCGATGACGTCGATCGGCGTGGGCGGCTCCGCGGAGCAGCGCGCCAAATGGCTCCCGCCCATGGCGAGCGGTGACCTCATCGGCGCGTTCGGGCTCACCGAGCCGCTGGCCGGCTCCGACACCGCCAAGGGCCTGCGCACCACCGCCACCCGCACGGGCGACACCTGGGTGCTGAACGGCGCCAAGCGCTGGATCGGCAACGCCACGTTCGCCGACGTCGTCGTGGTCTGGGCCAAGGACACCGAAGACGACCAGGTCAAGGGTTTCCTGGTGCGCAAGGGCACGCCTGGCTTCACGGCCACCAAGATCGAGCGCAAGCAGTCCCTGCGGATCGTGCAGAACGCGGACATCGTGCTCGACGGCGTAGAGGTGCACGAGGCGGACCGCCTGGCGCACATCAACAACTTTCGTGACCTGGCCAAGGTGCTGCGGATCACCCGCGACGGCGTCTCCTGGCAGGCGCTGGGCACCATGATCGGCGCCTACGAGGCGGCCGTGGCGTACACCAAGCAGCGCGAGCAGTTCGGCAACCCGATCGCCAGCTACCAGCTGATCCAGGACAAGCTCGCCACCGCGTACGCGAACGTGACCGCGGGCTTCGCCATGTGCGTGCGCGTGGCCCAGCTTCAGGACAACGGCACCCAGATCGACGCCCACGCCGCGATGGCCAAGGCGTTCGTCACCACCCGCATGCGGGAGACCGTCGCGCTGTGTCGCGAGGCGTGCGGCGGCAACGGCATCACGCTCGACCACGGCGTGGCCCGGTTCTTCGCCGACGCCGAGGCCGTGTACACGTTCGAGGGCACCAAGGACATGAACCAGCTCATCGTGGGCCGGGCGATCACCGGCCACGCGGCGTTCGTCTGAGCCGGACCTGATCTACGGTCGCCTCAGCGCGCCGTCGTCGTACCGTCGCAGCACAGCTCAGTTCAGCTCAAGGAGGAGTTATGACCGAGGCCTACATCGTCGCGACCGCCCGCTCGCCCATCGGGCGCGCGCACAAGGGGTCGCTGAAGGACGTCCGCCCCGACGACCTCGCCGCCCGGATGGTCGCCGCCGCCGTCGAACAGGTGCCGGGGCTGGACCCGGCCCGGATCGACGACCTGCTGCTCGGCTGCGGCCTGCCCGGCGGCAAGCAGGGCATGAACATGGCCCGGATCGTCGCGGTGCTGTGCGGCTGGGACACCGTGCCGGGCGCCACCGTCACGCGCTACTGCAGCTCGAGCCTGCAGACCACCCGCATGGCGTTCCACGCCATCAAGGCGGGCGAGGGCGACGTCTTCGTGTCCGCTGGCGTCGAGTCCGTGAGCTCGTTCGCCACCGGGTCGAGCGACTACATCCCGGGCGTGGACCTGCGCAATCCCGTGTTCGCCGACGCGCTGGCCCGTACCGAGAAGCGGGCCGGGGCCGGAACCGGGCTGTGGACCGACCCGCGCCTGGCGGGTGTGCTGCCCGACGCGTACATCAGCATGGGCCAGACCGCGGAGAACGTCGCCGCCCTGCGCGACGTCACGCGCGCGGACCAGGACGAGTTCGCCGCCCGCAGCCAGCAGCGCGCGCAGGCAGCGATCGCGGCGGGCTTCTGGGCGCGCGACATCACGCCGGTCACCCTCGCCGACGGCACGGTGGTCTCCGCCGACGACGGCCCGCGCGCCGGGACCACCGTCGAGACGCTGGCCACGCTGGACCCGGTGTTCCGCCCCGACGGCACGGTCACCGCTGGCAACGCCTGCCCCCTGAACGACGGCGCCGCGGCGCTCGTGATCGTCTCGGACCGGGTCGTCGACGAGCTGGGCCTGCGGCCGCTGGCCCGCATCGTGTCCACGGGGGTCAGCGGGTTGTCACCCGAGATCATGGGCCTCGGCCCCGTCGACGCCAGCCGGCAGGCGCTGGCCCGTGCGGGGCTCACCGTCGACGACATGGACCGCGTCGAGATCAACGAGGCGTTCGCCGCCCAGGTGGTCCCCTCGGCGCGCGAGCTCGGCATCGATGAGGAGCGGCTGAACGTCAACGGCGGCGCGATCGCCGTCGGGCACCCGTTCGGGATGACCGGGGCGCGCATCACGTCCACCCTGATCAACGCGCTCGCGGACGCCGGGGGCCGGTACGGTCTGGAGACGATGTGCGTGGGGGGCGGCCAGGGCATGGCGATGGTGCTGGAGAAGCTCTGATGCGGATCACCGGTGCGGTGCTGGAGCGCTGCGGCGCGCCCGCGCCCTATGCGGAGTCCCGGCCGGTGACGGTCGGGCCGCTGGAGCTCGATCCGCCGCGGGACGGCGAGGTCCTGGTGCGGATCGAGGTGGCCGGGCTGTGCCACTCCGACCTGTCGGTAGTGGACGGCAACCGCGTGCGGCCGGTGCCGATGCTGCTCGGCCACGAGGCGGCAGGCATCGTGGAGGTCGCCGGGCCTGGCACGCGGCTCGATGTTGGGCAACGCGTGGTGATGACGTTCCTGCCGCGCTGCGGCACGTGCGCCGAGTGCGCCACCGACGGACGCCTGCCCTGTTCGGTGGGGTCGGCGGCCAACGGGGCAGGCGCGCTCGTGGGTGGCGGACGGCGGCTGACCCGTTCCGTCCCGGACGGCGGGGCGCAGGAGGTGCACCACCACCTCGGGGTGAGCGCGTTCGCGAGCCACGCCGTGGTGTCCGAGACCTCGGTGGTTCCCGTGGACGACGACGTCCCGCCCGACGTCGCCGCCCTGCTCGGCTGCGCGGTCCTGACCGGCGGCGGTGCCGTCGTGAACGCGGGGCGACCCGCGCCCGGGGACCGGGTCGCTGTCGTGGGCCTGGGCGGGGTCGGCATGGCGGCGCTGCTGGTGGCCGTCGCGCTCGGGCACGAGGTGATCGGCGTCGACGCCGTGCCCGCCAAGCTGGACCTGGCGCGCGAGCTCGGCGCGGCGACCGCCGTCGGGCCGCAGGAGGCCGTCGAACAAGGGCTGCGTGCGCCGGTAGTGATCGAGGCCGCGGGCTCGGCCCGCGCGTTCGAGACCGCGTACGCGATCACCGCCCCGGGCGGCACCACCGTCACAGTGGGGCTGCCGCATCCCGACGCCCGGGCGAGCATCTCGCCGCTCAGCCTCACAGCGGAGGCCCGCACCGTCGTGGGCTCCTACCTCGGGTCGGCCGTGCCGAGCCGGGACATCCCGCGCTACGTCGAGCTGTGGCGGGCCGGACGGCTGCCACTGGACCGGCTGGTCTCCGACCGCATCACCCTGGACGACCTACCTGCCGCGCTCGACCGCCTCGCCTCCGGTGCGGCGCTGCGGCAGCTCGTGACCTTCTGAATCTCTGAATTCCTAGTACCCCGTACCGAGAGGAAACCTCATGACCCGCACTGCCATCGTCACCGGAGCGGCCCGCGGCATCGGCGCCGCCACCGCCCGCCGGCTCGCGAAGGACGGCTACGCCGTCGCCGTCCTGGACCTGCTGGAGGACCAGGCCAAGGCCACGGCGGAGGCCATAGTGGCCGACGGCGGACGCGCGCTCGCCATGGGCGTGGACGTCGCCTCCGAGGAGTCGGTCGCTGCCGCCGTCGAAAGGGTGGTCGCCGAGCTGGGCGCGCCCACCGTGCTGGTGAACAATGCCGGCATCCTGCGCGACAACCTGCTGTTCAAGATGTCCGTGGGCGACTGGGACTCCGTGCTGGGTGTGCACCTGCGCGGCGCGTTCCTCATGACCCGGGCCGTGCAGGCGCACATGGTGGAGGCCAAGTTCGGCCGCATCGTGAACCTCTCCTCGACCTCGGCGCTCGGCAACCGCGGCCAGGCCAACTACTCGGCCGCCAAGGCGGGTATGCAGGGCTTCACCAAGACCCTGGCGATCGAGCTCGGCAAGTTCGGCGTCACCGCGAACGCCGTCGCCCCCGGGGTGATCGAGACCGACATGATCCGGGAGACCGCCGAGCGCATCGGCATGCCGCTGGCCGACTACCTGGGCGTGGCGGCCAAGGACGTGCCCGTCGGTCGCGTGGGCCAGCCCGAGGACATCGCCAACGCCGTGTCGTTCTTCTGCGCGGAGGAGTCGGGGTTCGTCTCGGGCCAGGTGCTGTACGTGGCGGGCGGGCCGAAGGCGTGAGCGGCGTCATCACCGTCGACTCGCCGGCGGCCCTCGCGGACGCCGTGGGGCACACGGCCTCCGGCGACTGGTTCGAGATCACGCAGGAGCGGATCAGCGCGTTCGCCGACGCCACCGAGGACCACCAGTGGATCCACCTCGACGCCGAGCGGGCGGCCGCCGGGCCGTTCGGCTCCACTGTCGCGCACGGGTACCTCACGCTGTCGCTGCTGTCGCACCTGGCGGCGCCGCTCATCTCGGTCGGCGGTGCCGCGATGGTGATGAACTACGGCCTGGACCGGCTGCGGTTCCTCGCCCCGGTCCCGGCCGGCTCGCGCGTGCGGGCCCACACCGAGATCCTCTCCGCCGACCCGGCGCCCACCGGCGTGCGCCTCGCCGCCAAGGTCACCGTGGAGATCGAGGGCGCCGAGAAGCCGGCGTTGGTCGCGCACACGCTGTCGCTCTACGTGCCGGAGGCCTGAGCGCTGTCCCAGCTGTCTTTCGAGGTCTAAGTTCCTCCGCTCTGAACCGATTCAGAGCGGAGAAACTTAGACCTCGAAGAGGTTGGGGCGGCGGCCCTCTTCAGGGGTCCGGGATGTCGGGCCAGGTCGCAGTGTTGCGAGGTCGATGGTTTGACAGGCGCACCTCGTGAGAGGTGTACTGGTGTTCTATCGAACAGGCGTTCGATGAGGTGCTCGACCGATCTGGTCACCACCGGCAGACACCATCGCTGGAGGATCATGACCGTTGTAACAGCATCCTCGGAGGCGATCACCCTCGACGTCGATGTCGACGACACTGACGACACCGCCGCCACCCGGCACGCACGGGCGCTCGCTGCCCTGCGGTCCGCCGAGGTGCGCACCGGCGTACGGAAGCAGGCTACGGCCGCACGGACCATCCAGGCGGTCCGCCCCGAGCCTCACACTGACCGGCCCGTCGACCGCCCCGTCGACGGGGACACCCGTGTCCTGCCGGTGGACCCGCGCCTCGCGTCCCTCCTGCCCGACGGCGGCCTGCGTACCGGCACCACTGTCGTGGTCCAGGGTTCGACGTCGCTCCTGCTCACGCTGCTCGCCGAGGCGTCCCGCGACGGTGCCTGGACGGTGCTGGTCGGCTACCCGGCCGCCGGGATGGCCGCTGCGGCCGACGCCGGATGCGACCTGGCGCGCACCCTCGTGGTGCCGCTGCCGGCCGGGTCGGGTGTCGACGCGTCCGCAGTGCTCGCCGCGCTGATCGACGGCATGGACATCGTGGTGATCGGGCCGGAGGTCGCACTGCTGGACCAGGACCGCCGTCGGCTGACCACTCGGGCCCGCGACCGGGAAACGGTGCTGGTAGCCGCTCTCCCCACCCCCGCCGGTTCGTTGAGTGCTGGGTATTCGCCCCGCCAACTGCCTTCAACAGGGCGAAAGTCCAGCACTCAACGAGAGGCGGTCGGCTGGGCCGGGGCGCACGTGGTGCTCGAGGCGACCGAGGGGGACTGGGCGGGGGTCGATCACGGGGCGGGCTGGCTGCGGCGTCGGACCCTGCGGGTGCGGCGCACCGGGCGAGGGAACGCCGCGCGGCCCCTGCACCTGGACGTCGAGGTGCCGGTGTGCCGGGCGGCCAGCGGAGGAACAGGCGGCGGAACCATCGGCGTCGTCGAGCCTTCTGGCGGCCAGGGCTCCGTGACGGCGTCGCCGGACGAGGGCTCCGAGCGCCGTCCGCTGCTGGAGCTCGTCGGATGACCGACCGCTCCGGCCCCACGGCGGCGGGAGCGGCCACCCGCACCGCCTGCCTCTGGGTGCCCGACTGGCCGGTCGTCGCGGCCCTGGTCGTCGCCGGCCTGGGCCCCGAGACGCCCGCGGCCGTGACGGGCGGCCCGGGTGGGCGGATCGTCGCGGTGTCCGCACCCGCCCGCAGCGCCGGGGTGCGCCGCGGCATGCGCCGTCGTGAGGCCCAGGGCCGCTGCCCCGACCTGCAGCTCTGGACCGCCGACGACGCCCGCGACGCCCGCGAGTTCGAGCCGGTCGCCGTTGCCGCGGAGACCGTGGTCTCCGGGCTGGAGATCGCCCGCCCCGGCCTGCTCCTGCTGCCGTCGGGCGGCGCTGCGCGGTACCACGGCTCGGAGCGCGACCTGGCCCGCGAGCTGACCGAGCAGGTCGCCGTCCGCACCGGTCACGAGTGCCAGGTAGGGGTCGCCGACGGGTTCCTGGCCGCGGTGCTCGCGGCCCGGGAGGACGACGTCGTGCCGCCTGGTGCCTCGCGGGACTACCTCGCGCCACGGCCGGCGGCCGTGCTCGTGCACGCCCGGCCCGGGGACCGCACCCTGACCGAGCTCGTCGACCTGTGGCGCCGCCTCGGCATCCGCACCCTGGCCGAGCTGTCCGCGCTGCCCGACGCCGCCGTCGCCGCCCGCTTCGGCGACCTCGGCGTCTGGGCGCAGCGTCTCGCCAGGGGGCAGGACGTGCGGCCGCCGGCCCGGCGTCGGCTCGAGGAGGACCTGACCGTCACCGAGGAGCTGGACCCGCCGGCGGACCGGGTCGACGTCGCCACGTTCGCGGCCCGCCGTCTGGCCGAACACCTGCACGACGACCTGAGCCGGAGCGGCCTCGCCTGCGGGCGGCTGCGGATCACGGCGCGCGCCGTCGACCCGGTCACTGGCGAGGCCCGCACCCTGGAACGGCTGTGGCGCACCGACGACACGCTCGGCGGGCTGTCGGCGGCCCGGATCACCGACCGGGTGCGTTGGCAGCTCGAGGGCTGGCTCACGGCGTCGTCCCTCGGGAAGGGCGAGGCGCCCGCCCCGATCGCCGGCCTGACCCTGGCCGCCGAGGAGGTCGCTCCCGCCGGGGCGCTGCAGCCGCGCCTGTGGGGCCCGGGGGCGGGCGAGGACCTGCGGGCGCGCCGCGCCGTCGAGCGGGTGCAGGCGCTGGCCGGCGGCGACGCCGTGCTCACCGTCCGGCTCCAGGGCGGGCGCGATCCCCGGGACCGGGTCCAGCTCGTCCCGTTCGGCGAGCAGGTCCCGCCGGAGCGTGAACCTGACCGGCCCTGGCCCGGCGCCCTGCCGCCTCCCGCGCCGTCCGTCGTGCTGCCGGAGCCGGTCCCCGCGCACGTGCTCGACGACGCCGGGCGCCCCGTCGTCGTCGACGTGCGGCTCGCGGTCAGCGGGGACCCGGCGCGCGTCGTCGTGCCCGGTGAGGGGGCGTGGGGCGGGATCGACGCCGCCGTCGTCGACTGGGCGGGGCCGTGGCCCGTCGCCGAGCGATGGTGGACGCCGCAGGGCAGGCGCCGCGTGTTCCTCCAGGTGGTGGCCGACAGCGCGGAGGCCCCGACGCTGGGCCTGCTGCTGTCGTCGTCGGCGGGGGAATGGTCCCTGGAGGCGCTCTATGACTGAATCTTGGTCACGTGGCCGTTCAGACTCTGCTTGTTGTCGTCTGAGCCTGCGGTTCCGCTTCGGGCGGGTGCCTCGTTCCTCGGCCCCCACCCTGCACTGCACCTCCGGCTCAGACGAGCTGGATCTTCCCGGGGTACTTGGCGACGGACTCGTCGTGCGTGAGCAGGGTGAGATCGATGGAGGCGGCCTGGGCGACGAGAATGCGGTCGAACGGGTCCCGGTGGATGTCGGGGAGGGCGCTGACGGCGCATCCGTGCGCGCCGTCGACCGCCACCTCGATGAACCCGAGATGCAGCGCGCCCATGCGGGCTTCCAGAGGATCGACGGTGAAGTCAGGGCGGCCCAACCCCGACTTGATGGCGATCTCCCAGATGTTCGCGGCGCTGAACCAGATCTCCGGCTCCGGATCCGAGAGGACGTCCCGCATCTTCGGGGAGAGCTTCTCTGGTGCGTAGAGCGTCCAGAGGAGGACGTGCGTGTCCAGGAGATACCTCATGGCTGGGCCTGGTCCGTTCCCTCGAACATCGCGATGGTCTCGTCCTGCCCCCAGGTGTCGAAGTCGTCAGGGATGACGGCGCGACCACGCAGGAGACCCAGTGGGCGCCGAGGAGTGGCAGGGGGACGAGCGGCGACCAGCCGCGCGACGGGCTTGCCCGCGCGAGCGATCAGGAACTCCTCACCGGCCTCGACCCGTGCGAGGAGCTGGGACAGGTGGGTCTTGGCCTCGTGCACGTTCACGGATGCCGGCGTGACGCTGACTGGTGGTGTGGTGATCGGCATGAGGTCCCCCCGTGGAATCGGCTGCGCCCCCTCTCGGACGCACTGGACTAACCTGGTTAGTCCAGTATGGACCCGGCGGCCGGAGAAGACAACGGCGCGGTGGTCGCGTGACTGATGGGCCCGCGTACGCCGAGCTGCACGCCCACTCCGCGTTCAGCTTCCTGGACGGCGCCTCCCACCCCGAGGAGCTCGCGGCCGAGGGCGCGCGGCTCGGGCTGACGTCGCTCGCGATCACCGACCACGACGGGCTGTACGGGGTGGTGCGGTTCTCGCAGGCGGCGAAGAAGGTCGGGCTGAAGACCTCGTTCGGGGCGGAGCTGCACCTCCCGGTCCCGGCGGGCGCGAACGGTGCGCCGGTGCTCGACCCGCCCACCGGGACCCCCGACCCGCGCGCCACGCATCTGCTCGTGCTGGCGCGCGGCGATCAGGGTTACCGCAACCTGTCGAGCGCGATCGGCACCGCGCACCTGGACGCAGGCGTCAAGGGCGCCGCCACCTACACGCTGGAGGCTTTGGGCGAGGCATCAAAGAGCGAGTGGCTGGTCCTCACGGGCTGCCGCAAGGGCGCCGTCCGCCAGGCCCTCCAGCCCTCGTTGAGTGCTGGATATTTGTCCTCTCGAAACGTTCCGACAGGACAAATATCCAGCACTCAACGGTTTGGGGGGAACCGGGGGGATCGGCTTGACCTCGCGCGATACGAGCTTGGGCGGCTTGTTGGGGTTTTTGGGCGGGAGAATGTGGCCGTCGAGATCACCGCTACCGGCGATCCGCGCGACGCCGACCTGCACGACGCGCTCGCCCTGCTGGCCGAAGAGGCGCGCCTGCCGCTGGTCGCCACCACCGCCGCGCACTACGCGCGTCCCCGGGACGCCGACCTCGCCGGGGCGCTCGCCGCCGTCCGGGCCCGCTCCTCCCTGGACGACCTGGACGGCTGGCTGCCCGGCGCACCCACCGCCCACCTGCGCAGCGGTGTGGAGATGGCGCGCCTGCACCACCGGCACCCGCAGGCCGTGCCGACGGCGGCCGCGCTGGGCGAGGAGTGCGCGTTCGACCTGGACCTCATCGCGCCCAACCTGCCGCCCTACCCCGTCCCCGAGGGGCACGACGAGAAGTCCTGGCTGCACGAGCTCACCTACCGCGGCGCGACAAGGCGCTACGGCTCCCGGGAGAGCAACAGGAAGGCCTGGAAGCAGATCGACCATGAGCTCAAGGTGATCACCGACCTGAAGTTTCCCGGGTACTTCCTCGTGGTCTACGACCTGGTGGAGTTCTGCCGGCGCAACGGGATCCTCGCGCAGGGACGGGGCAGCGCCGCGAACTCGGCGGTCTGCTTCGCACTGGGGATCACGGCCGTGGACGCGGTGCGGCACGGGCTGCTGTTCGAGCGGTTCCTCGCGCCGGAGCGGGACGGCCCGCCGGACATCGACATCGACATCGAGTCGGTACGCCGCGAGGAGGTGATCCAGTACGTCTACGAGAAGTTCGGGCGCACGCACGCGGCACAGGTCGCGAACGTCATCTCCTACCGGCCGCGCTCCGCCGTACGGGACGCCGCCCGCGCGCTCGGCTACGACATCGGGCAGCAGGACGCCTGGTCCAAGTCGATCGAGCGCTGGGGGTCGCTCAAACCCAAGGCGACCCCGGCGACGTCGGGCACGACGCCGAACAAGACCGCCGCCAAGGACGCCCAGGTGGCGGCGCTGTGGGGCCCGCGGGAACCGCGGCCGCACGTCGGCCACACGGGACCCGGTGCGAGCCCCGGGATCTTCGTCGACGTGCTCGCCGAGGAATCACGCGCCCCGGGCGAGCCTCGGCCGGCCCGCGCCGACGACTCCCACGACGTCGTGCCGTTCCGTACGCCGCCGTCGGCCGCGGAGGAGGGCGAGGTGCCCGACGACGTGCTCGACCTCGCCGACCGGATGCTCCGCCTGCCCCGCCACCTGGGTATCCACTCCGGCGGCATGGTCATGTGCGACCGCCCGGTGATCGAGGTGGTCCCGGTGGAATGGGCCCGCATGGAGGGTCGCACGGTGCTGCAGTGGGACAAGGAGGACTGCGCGGACGCCGGGCTGGTGAAGTTCGACCTGCTGGGCCTGGGCATGCTGACCGCCATCCGGTACGCCTTCGAGTTCATCGACGAGCACACCGGGGAGCGCCTCGAGCTGCACAGCCTGCCGCAGGACCCGCTCGTGTACGACCTGCTGTGTGCCGCCGACACCGTTGGCGTGTTCCAGGTGGAGTCGCGCGCCCAGATGGCGACGCTGCCGCGCCTGCGGCCGCGGAAGTTCTACGACATCGTCGTCGAGGTGGCGCTCATCCGGCCCGGCCCCATCCAGGGCGGGTCGGTGCACCCGTACATCGAGCGGGCGCAAGGCCGGGAGGACGTGAAGTATCTGCACCCGTTGCTCGAGAAGTCCCTGAGCCGCACCAAGGGCGTGCCCCTGTTCCAGGAGCAGCTCATGCAGATGGCGATCGACGTCGCCGGGTTCTCGCCCAAGGAGTCCGACGAGCTGCGGCGCGCCATGGGTTCCAAACGGTCCCAGGAGCGCATGGAGGCGCTGCGCGAACGGCTCTACGCGGGGATGACCGAGAACAAGATCCCGCCCAAGGTGCAGGAGGAGATCTTCGAGAAGCTCAGAGCCTTCGCCGACTTCGGCTTCCCCGAGTCGCACGCCTACTCCTTCGCGCACCTCGTGTACGTGAGCTCGTGGCTCAAGGTGCACCATCCGGCCGCGTTCTACGCGGGACTGCTCGCGGCCCAGCCCATGGGGTTCTACTCACCGCAGTCCCTGGCGGCCGACGCACGCCGGCACGGGGTGCGCGTGCTGCGGCCGTCGGTGACGCAGTCGCGGGTGCTGGCCGGCGTGGAGCGGGTGCTCGACGGCGACGCCGAGGCCGGGCCGCCGGCGGACTCGGTCTCGTCCGTGGCGGGGCTTGTCCGGGCAGACCCGGCGCTCGCGGTCCGCATGGGCCTGGAGTCCGTACGCGGCATCGGCAAGGACAAGGCGGAGGAGATCGTGGCGGCGCGGGTCGCGACAGGCTCGACCACCGAGGGCTCGACCACCGGTTTCCGGGACCTGCGGGACCTCGTCCGACGCGTCGAGCTGTCGACACCGCAGCTCGAGGCGCTCGCCACGGCCGGCGCCCTGGAACCGCTCGGCATCGACCGGCGGGAAGGCCTGTGGGCAGCGGGAGCGCTCGGCCAGGAAGGGCCGACGACGCTGCCCGGCGTCAGCGTCGGCGTCGACGCCCCGATGCTGCCCGGGATGAGCGAGATCGAGCTGTCCCAGGCCGATGCGTGGGCCACCGGCGTCACACCCGACTCCTACCCGACGCAGCACGTGCGCCCCGGGCTGGAGGCGGCGGGGGTGCTCACCGTGGCGCAGGCGATAGCCACCGAGCAGGGCCGCCGGATCGCCGTCGGCGGGGTGGTGACGCACCGGCAGCGGCCGGGTACGGCCGGGGGAGTGACCTTCCTGTCCCTGGAGGACGAGACGGGGCTGCTCAACGTGATCTGCAGCGTCGGGCTGTGGCAGCGGTTCCGGAAGGTCGCGCGGTCGGCGCGGGCCATGGTGGTGCGGGGCCGCATCGAGTCGGCCGACGGCGCCGTGAACCTCGTGGCGGAGCATCTGGTGACGCTCACGCTGAATGTCCCGGCGCGGTCGCGGGACTTCCAGTAGGCATGGCGTGACGACGGCGTGAGCCGCTCGTGAGCGGGGCAGTGCGGCGATCCAGGATCCGCAACGCCGCACCTGGTAGCTGGTGCTGCGGCGAGCGTCCGGTCGGGCCGAGTGGCGGCGGTTGCGTGGGCATGCCGACGCAGGTCGAGCGCCGAGGCTCGGGTCCCCAACGAGAGGCGTCAGCGCGGTGAGAATCGGTACCCGCGTGCCACGGAGGTACGTGGTGGCCAGCTTCTTTGTAACGATGTAATCACGTTTGTTTACTTGACAGCGATGTGCGCGCCTGCATGTCACCGGACACCCTGAACTCAGTCATCTACGAGGCTTGGTTTGGTCTGCTCAGGTTGCCTAATTCCCAAGCTGGGCCCGGTCTTGTGGGCCGTTTCGGGTGATTTTTCGAGTGAAATTTCGGGTGAAAACGCCAAGATCCTGCGGCAGGTGGGTCGTATCGGTGCCCGATGTGCGGCTAATGTGCGCGGCGGCAGGGGTTCTGGGGCCGTTCCTGGGGCTGGACTTGATCGTTGAGCGGGGAGCGGTGATGGCTCAGGTGCCCATGGGGAGTCGGCCTTCGGTGCGGGACGCGTTGGCGCGTGTTGTATACCGAACACGCCGTGTTGTTTCGGCCAGGCCCGCCCGCCCGCGGGGTGCGGCAATCTCGGTGGTGATGGTGCTGCTGGCTACTGCCGTGTTGGGCGAAGGCTCGGCAGCCGCCGCCGAGCAGCGAGATGTTCTGAGCCTGGATGCTCCACCGGCGGTGACGGATGTTGCGACGAACTGCGACGTGCAAGAGGCTGCGGACGTGCAGGCCGCCGGTGCGTTGGCGGACGCTTGCGGAACCTCGGTGACAGTGACCGACTCGCTGACGCCGTGGAGCACGGGCATCGTCGACGGCGAGTCCGGGGCCGTGATCGTCTCCTCCAGCATGTCGGCGGTTCGGCAGGACTCTGACGGTGATGGCACGTGGGCGCCGGTGGACGTCGAGGTCGGAGCGTCGCCCATGGGCGACGCCGGCGACCAGGAGGCGTCCGGGATGTTGCCGGTCACTGGTGGTGTCGAGCCGATCTGGCTCAACCCGGGTGGTGAGGCCGGCGACGGGCTGCCGCTGGCGATGATCGGGCCCGAGGGCTCACGGGTGGGGATGTTCTCGCAATCGTTGCCGCTGGTCGAGGCCGCCGCGGCTGTGGTCCTTGAGGGGCGTGTCGAGTACGACTTCGGTGGCGGGGTCACGCTGGTTGTGTCGGTCAATGACGACGGCACGCACGTGACGCCGGTGGTTCGCCTGGCGGACCCGCAGGCGCTGGCTCACCTGACCGATGTGGTGCTCGCGGGCTCG
Organism: Promicromonospora sp. NPDC023805; assembly: GCF_040639635.1. Taxonomy (NCBI): domain Bacteria; kingdom Bacillati; phylum Actinomycetota; class Actinomycetes; order Micrococcales; family Promicromonosporaceae; genus Promicromonospora; species Promicromonospora sp. NPDC023805. The sequence goes on from NZ_JBFAAH010000009.1 coordinate 77,881, forward strand.
CCTGCGGCCGGCGTCGCGTCTACGGCTGCGGCATCCTCGACTGGTACAGCAGAGTCCGCCGCAGCTGAGACAGCGGGTAGTGACTCGGGAGAGCTGGTTCTAGCTTTCCCGCTGGAGGTCTCCGACGGCCTGAGCGTCGTGCAGCGTGAGGTCGGGTTCGAGATCGTCGACGCGACCGGGGACGTGCGGTTCGAGTCCGGCGCCGCCGTCCAGTGGGACAGCGCGGGCGCGGACCAGTCTCAGGGCGTCGACCAGGCGCTGGGCCAGGCAGAGACCCGCGCGCGAGCAATGGACGCCGAAACGGCGGCATCTGACGCCGATGACGGGACGACCGCAGCCAGTGACGGACCTGTGGACCGGGAGTCGGAGCCGCTGCCGGGGGACACCGTGACGCAGATGGACGTCCGGGTGACTGCTGAGGGCTCCAGGGACGTCGTCGAGGTGGTTCCCGATGTGGGAATGCTGACCGATCCCGCCACATCATGGCCGGTTCGGCTCGACCCACGCATCGGTGCCGACCGCCCGTTCCGGTACGGGATGGTGCAGAACTATTCGGGTTGGAAGAACACACCGCACGTCAACTTCGAGGGCTCCGAGGGAATGGGGTACTGCGACCCCAACCTCGATGCTCGGTGTGCGGGCGTCGTCAATGTGCAGCGCCTCTACTTCCAGTTCCAGAACCTGAACAACGGGTCGGGAAACTGGTTGGGACAGCTGGATGCCTCTGACGTGATCGGTGCGGGGTTCCGCCCGGTGGGCGACCACCAGGTCGACTGCTCGAACCGGCAGGTGAACGCGCACATGACGGACACGATCGACGCGGGTCTGGTATGGGACTCGCAGCCCGCGGTGTGGTCCCTGCAGGACTACCGGTCCGTGACGCATCGGTCCGGGTGTACCGATCAGGTGGGGCGGATTCGTTTTGACGTCCTGTCGGCGGCCCGAGCGGCCGCTACGGCCGGGAACTCGTGGCTGACGTTCCGGGTCTCCGCCTCGAACGAGTCCTCGATGCTGTGGTGGAAGAGGTACCAGGGCTCCACAGCAACCTTGGAGATCGCGTACGACCGTGCGCCGAACCCGCCTGCGGCTTCGACGATGAAGCTGCGTCATGACCCCGGGGGCGCGACGGCGGTGGTGGCGTGCGAGACGGAGTGGGCGGACCGGCCACTGATCCGGTCGAACAAGCCGACCTTGTCCGCACGGGCCTCGGACCCGGACGGTACGAACGTTGAGATCGCCTTCCGGGTGCTGGGCGACGGCGGGCAGACGTTGTGGACCTCGGGATGGAAGGGACCGGTCGGGCCGTCGACGGATGCCACCGCGATGCCTACTGGTCTGGCCAGGTCTGGCGAGTACCGGTGGCAGGCCGCGGTGCGGTCCGGCGGCCGGTACACGGGATGGGACGAGTCGCCGGCCTGCCGGTTCGGGGTGGACGCGATCGATCCCGCCGCCCCAAAGATCACGATCGGGAACTTCCCCGAGGGGCAGGTATCCGGCGGGTTCGGTGACCTGGCCTGGATCAAGATCTCGCCGAACGGGTCGAACGACGTGGTCCGTTTCTACTGGGACTTCAACACCTCTGAACCGGACAACCAGTCGGATGTCGCGCCGGGGGAGTCGAAGTCGTTCTCCGTGCTGGTGCCGCGCACGGGATACAACTACCTGGCGGCTCAGGCTCAGGATGCCTCGGGGCGGCGCAGCGCGGTGACGATATATGAGTTCTTCGTGGGGAACCCGCATACGACGTCGTGGTGGCAGTTCAACGACACAGCCTGGGCGACGACGCGTCCGACGGCTGCCGGGAACAGCACCCCGGGGGCGGCGCCCGTGACGGGGCCTTTGACACCGTCGAGCGGGGTGACTTGGGCCTGGGGATGGCAGGGAGCCGGCGGGGTCTTTCCCCGCAACGAGCCGGGCGGCGTTCCTGACGGGGGGTTGGTGTTCAACAGTCCGACGGATGTCGCTCGGACCGTCCATCCGGCGATGGCCACCGACAAGTCGTTCTCGTTCTCTGCATTCATGCGCGCGGGTGACCGCGATCCGGATGCCGCAGTGGTGGAGCTGGGTGGGTCAGCCGCGGGCGTCAGCCAGGAGGGCCGCCAGGTCACTGGCCCGCACCTGGGATTCTCGAAGTCACCGTTGTGCCCGGTCGACGACGAGGACATCGCGCCGGAGGAACGCAGGTGTTGGGCGTTCTGGATGACCACGGACGAGGGCACCACCAACAACGTGATCGCCCGGACACCATTGCCGGTCGTGGCGGGTCAGTGGGTGAACGTGGTCGGCGTGCACGACGCGCGCACTGGGACGTTGCACGCCTACGCGTGCGTGGCCGGGGACCCGCGGGTGGTGCGGTCCGGGAAGCGTGGGACGAGCCCTGCCGACTGGGTGGATACGGCCTACGACGCGTCGTGGAACGCGGGCTCTGCCCTGCGGCTGGGGTCCGGGATGAATGAGCTGGGAGATTCGACCTGGGCCTTCCACGGCTCCGTGGACGAGGTGCGGGTGTATGCCGACCAGAAGCTCGGGTTGGGCGAGGACCGCGATGTCCCGACCGAGATCTCGAAGATGTGCCGCGGAGGGGCCCTGGAGGGTCCGACGCCCTGATCGTTCGCAGGACGAGCACGAGCAGCACAGGGACGGTCTCGATGACCGGCACCAGCACGAACAGCCAGCCAGATGACGAGGACGGGCAGGGCGATGAGGACCAGCAGCAGGCGAGGCACGGCCAGCAGGTGGATGCGGGTCGTGGCGATGGCCGCGGTTACGGCGTTGGTGTCCACGACGGCGGCGGGTCCCGCCTGGGCGGACGATGACGGCCTCACCCTTGAGGAGCGTCTGGAGTGGTCGACCGAAGAACGGACCGCGCACGGTGAGAAGCTGCGCGCCGGTGGCGAGGGCGCCACCGAGCCCGCGATCCCTGCCATGGACGTGACAGCGGACGAGCCGGAGCCGCTGCCTGGTGCGGGCGAAGAGCCCACCGACGCCGAGGCCGCGATGCTTGCGGCGCAGGCCGACGCTGCCCGGGCGGCGGCACAGGGTCCGGTCGAGATGACGGTCTCCGACCCGTCCGTGCGCGTCGCGACCCAGCCCGATGCTGTGGCGGACGATGTCGGCGCCGTGGCCGGGCTGTTCAGCCTGACCAGCATCCCCGAGGCGGGCAGTGAGGAGACGGCAGGCGCCAAGGAGCCCGCCAGTGACGGGAAGACGTCGGGGACGCAGCCGTCCAAGGGCGCTTCAGAAGCAGGTGACAAGGTGCGGGTGTCGGTGGACGTGACGCACCTGGCCGGCGGTGACCTTGCCACCCGACTGGTCCCGGTCCGGCTGCCGGCATGTGCTCTCACCAGCCCGCAAGAGCCCGCTTGTCAGGCCGGTACACCGCTCGAGGACGTCGACCTGGTCACCAAGGATGGTCGGACAATGCTGTCCGCCGCGGCCGACGCACCCGAACCTGCCGCGCCGACCGGCTCGACCGCAACACCCCAGGCCAGCGCCCGCGTGGCGGAGCGCACTGCCGAGAGTGACACGTCGGTGGTAGCACTGATGGCGGACGAGCAGGGCCCGAACGGAGACTGGGGCGCGACGAAGCTGGCTGCTGCCTCGGCCTGGGACGTGTCCGCGCAGACGGGCGCCTTCTCGTGGTCCTACCCGATGCGGACCCCGCCGGTACCCGGCGGGCTTGCGCCGGACCTGGGGTTGTCCTACTCGTCCTCGTCGCTGGATGGGAAGGTCGCCTCCGGCAATGCGCAGGCCTCGATCGTGGGTGACGGCTGGGAGGCGGACCTTTCCGGATTCGTGGAGCGCAAGTACGTGCCCTGTATCGAGGACCAGGACGCCCGCGGCGACAAGGTCGCGAACAACGCGTCCCGTGACACGGGCGACCTGTGCTGGCGGACGAACAACCTGACGTTGTCCTTCAACGGGTCGGCGACCGAGCTCGTGCGCGACGGTGACACGAACACGTGGCGGGCCAAGAGCGACGACAACATCAGGGTCGTCCGGCACACCGGCGGTTGGGGTGGTGCGATCAACGACACCGAGTACTTCATCGTGACCACCAAGGACGGGACCAGGTACTACTTCGGACGCGGCAAGACCGAATCGACCGGTGCCGACCTGGGCTCGGTCCAGCACGTGCCGGTATTCGGCAACCACCCCGGGGAACCGTGCAACGCGACCACGTACGCGGCCTCGCGGTGCGCCATGGGGTACCGGTGGAACCTGGACCATGTGATCGACCCGCGGGGCAACTCGATCACCTACACGTACGACAAGGACGCGAACCGGTACGGGTACAACAACAACGCCGGGACGACGGCCTACGTGTCCGGGTCGCGATTAATGAACATCGAGTACGGCACCCGGAGCGGCGCGACCGGTGATGCTCCGGCGCGGGTGGAGCTCACCTACGCGCAGCGGTGCATCCCGTCGTCGACGTTCGCCTGCGACGTGGCCGATCGGACGGTCGAGAACGGCACGCATTGGCCCGACCTGCCCTTGGACCAGTTCTGCACGTCCACGTCGTCGTGCCCGTCGGTGCAGTCACCGGTGTTCTATGACATCCATCGCCTGACGAAGGTGGCGACATTCGTGCGTGCGTCGACCGGGTTCGTGCCGGTGGACTCATGGGCGCTGACCCAGGAACTGCCTGCGGTCGGCGCGACGATGCGCACGGTCTGGTTGCAAAAGATCGTGCATACCGGCCACGGTGCGAACACCAACGACAACGACGACGACGCGATGCCGGCCGTGGACTTCGTCGGTACGGACCTCGTCAACCGGGCCTCCAGCGGCGACGACGAGAACTCCATGACGCGGCTTCGGATCATCGCCATCCGGACCGAGACCGGTGGCCGGATCGCGGTGGCGTACTCTGCGGCAGAGTGCGGCCCCTCAAGTCTGCCCGTCAATGCGTGGTCGAACACGAAGCGGTGCTTCCCGGTGTACTGGACCCGGTCCGGTGCCGAAGATCCCGCCATCGACTGGTTCCACCACTATCGCGTGGAGAAGATCACCGAGTCGGCCGGTACTGCGATCGGCGGCACACCGGTGATGACTGACTATGTCTACACCGGCGGCCCGGCATGGCACTACGACGACAATGAGCTGGTCGACCCGAAGAACCGCACCTGGGGTGAGCTGCGCGGCTACTCCCAGGTCGAGGTGATCGTCGGCGACCGCGGTAACACGGCCGCACCGCCGCTGCGTACGCTGTACGACTACTTCCGGGGCATGGACGGCGACTACAACAACGCGGCCCTCTCGACCCGTAAAGCGGTCAAGGTCGATATCTACGACGACTCCGACCAGTACGCGGGTATGGTCCGCCGGGAGACGACTCTGGACGGGTCGGCCGTCGTGAAGGCAGTGACCTCGGGGCCGTGGTCGCGGCGGACCGCGACCGACCCGGAGGGCGTGGATGCGTCCTCCTACTTCCTGCGCGTGGCAGCCCAGGAGACAGTCGTGACCGCCCCGGCCGCCGCCGGCGGCGTACGGACCTCGCGAGTACAGACCGAGTACGACGCGGACTACGGGATGCCGACCACGGTGGCCGACCTGGGCAACACGGCAGTCACCGGCGACGAGCGCTGCACCACGACGACCTATGCGCGCAACCCGGGAGCGAACATCGTCGACCTGGTCTCCGGGGTGAAGGTCTATTCCGGAGCGTGCCTGGAGACAGGTGAACCTGCTGCAGGGAAAGTGATCTCGCACAATCAGACGTTCTACGACGAGGGCGCGTTCGGGTCGGCACCCACCCGGGGCCTGGTTACCAGGACCGAGGCGCTTGACTCGTACAACGGCGCAACCGCGGTGTATGTGCCAACCGCTCGAACGACGTACGAGGAGGCTGGGACAGGGTACGCGCGCGCTCTGGCGGTCACTGACGCGAAGGACCGGGTCACCCGGACGGCGTACACCGACACGCTAGGCCTCACGACGCGCACGGTGGCCACCTCACCGGACCCGGACGGTTCGGGGCCGCTGGACCGGCACGTCACCACAACTGAGCTCCAGCCTGCGTGGGGGGTGCCGACCAAGGTCACTGACCCCGACGGGAAGATCACCACTGGCGTCTACGACCGGCTGGGCAGGCTGCGGCACGTATGGAAGCCAGGCCGGACCAGCACTCAGACCCCAGACCTCTCCTACACCTATGCCGTCGCGGCCTCTGGCCTGAACACCGTCACCAGCCTCACTCTGAACCACGACGGGTCGGTGCAGCGCAAGAGCGTCGACGTGTACGACGGGCTGCTGCGGCACATCCAGAACCAGACGCCGTCCGCGGACGTCCGCAACCCGGGCCGGGTCATGACGGACACGATCTACGACTCGCGAGGGCTGGCTGTGATCACCAACGACGGGTGGCGCAACGCGTCCGCGCCGGCCGCGAGCCTGGCCGTGCCGACGTTCGCGGTTCCCGCTCGCACCTACAGCAGCTTTGATGGCGCCGGGCGCGTAGTGGAGTCCACGTTCCACGTCGGAGAGGACGGCGTCCCTGACGACCATGGCAACTACTCCCCGCAGTGGACCACGACGACCAGCTACGCGGGCGACCGGGTGCATGTGGACCCCCCGACCGGTGGAACGCCGACCACGGTGATCAGTGACGTGCGGGGCAACACCACCGCACTGTGGCAGTACACCGGTTCGGCCCCGACCGGGACACACCACGTGACGTCCTATCGGCACGACGCCGCTGACCGGCTTGTAGGTGTGAACGACCCGGCCGGCAACGAGTGGTCCTACACGTACGACTTGCGCGGCCGACAGACGAGCGCGACCGACCCGGACAAGGGCACGAGCTCCACCAACTACGACACGGTAGGGAATGTCGAGACCACGACCGACGGCCGTGGGCGGACCCTCGCCTACCAGTACGACGCACTGGGCCGCAAGACCTCCTTGCGCTCCGAGACGGCCACCGGAACCGAACGAGCGAAGTGGGTCTATGACACCCTCGCGGTCGGGCAGCTGACCTCCGCCACCCGGATCACCAGTGCCGGGAACTACGTCACTGCGGTGACCGGGTACACCAACCGGTACCAGCCGACCGGGCAGTCGCTGACCCTGCCGAACGACAGCGCGCTCGGAGCACTGGCAGGGGACACTTTCACCACCGGATTCACCTACACCGTCGACGGACGGGTGCGCACCACGTCTCTACCGGCGGTCGGGACAAACCTGCCTGCCGAGACGGTCGAGACGATGTTCGACGACGCCAACCAGCCCACAGCTATCTACGGCGACTACGCAACCCCGGTATACCGGGCTAACTACTCACCCTACGGTCCGCTGGAGCACCTGGATCAAGGAACGCCGTACACGTTCACGACGGACCTGCGCTACGAGTACGGCACCCGCAGGTTGGCGCAGCGGGTGGTGACCAACGAGCAGACCGACAACTCCTCGACCACAGTGCAGGATGCGGCCTACGCGTGGGACGACGCGGGCAACCTGTCCAGCGTGAAGGACACCCCGCAGACCGGCGGCACCGACCGCCAGTGCTACCGGTACGACTGGGGCAACCGGCTTACCCACGCGTGGACCCCGTCGTCGGGCGACTGCGCGGCCACGCCATCGGTGGCGGGGCTGGGTGGGGTAGACCCGTACTGGACGACCTGGACTCACGACAAGATCGGGAACCGGTTGACGGCCACCGGCCGTACGCCGGACGGGACAGCCTCCGCGACCTACGCCCACCCCGATGCGCGTGCTGTACGCCCGCACTCGACCACCGGAGTCTCGTCAACCGCGACCGGAACCGGCACCAGCGGCAACGCGTCGTTCACCTACGACGCGACGGGCAACACGACCGGGCGCAGCCTGACAACCACCACCAGCACAGGCACAACCAACCGGGTCGTCCAGGCGCTCACGTGGGACGTGGAGGGCGAGCTGGCCACCGTCAGCGCCGACACCAACGGTGACGGCGACACCGAAGACACCGGTGAGCCTACGGCCGGCGGACGCTACGTGTACTCCGCGGATGGCGACCGCCTGGTCCGAACCCAGGGCACCGGAACCGGCAAGACCACGACCGTGTACCTGCCCGGCGGGCAGGAAGCCACGATTACCGCATCGGGAGACGTGACTGGGACCCGCTACTTCGCGTTCAACGGTGTCACGGTCAGTTCGAGTAAGGGCGACGCGTTCTCCGACCTCACCACGATCATCCCTGACCAGCACGGCACACCAGGGCTGCAGACCAACGAGCTCACCACCGCTGTCACCCGGAACCGAACCGACCCCTACGGCGCACCCCGCGGCACCACCACCCCGGGCGACACCGGCACCACCCAAGCCGGACAGCCTGGAACCGGGCTGCCAGCCGGATGGGCAGGCGACCACGGGTACCTGGACAAACCCACGGACACAACCGGTCTGACTGCGATCGGCGCCCGCATGTACGACCCGATCCTCGGGGTGTTCGCATCCGTGGACCCGGTCATGGACCTGACGAACCCACAGCAGTGGAACGCGTACTCGTACTCCAATAACAATCCCACCACCTACTCCGACCCGACCGGGCTCTACCCCGGTTACGTACTGGACCCTGGTAGCGGCGGCGGTTGCGGCTGCGACAACGGCTACGAAGGTGGCTCCGATAGCGACCCGGACGATGGCGACCAGGGTGGTGGTGACAACGAAGAACCTCCCGTGCTGACGCTGCCGATCCTCTCCCCCGAAGAATGCCCCGGATGCTGGGGACTACCGGTACCCGGACTCAAGTATTCTGACGATCGACCACAGTGGCTGGCAAGCTTCGAGCAGAAGCACCCCAACATCGCTGCCTACTCAGGGATCTCTGACTACAGCGGCTGCTTCCTCCAAGGTCGCATCGGCGACAGCTGTGGATGGGTTCTTGCTGGCGTCCTACTTCTGCCCGTGGGCGGCGGGCTCGCTGGTGTCGGTATCAAAACCGGTGTGAAAGCGCTAGGGCGAGCGGGGGTAGCTGCGTCTTCAAGCACTGTTGCGATAGGGCGAAATATGCCTCAGAGAGTGATTCCCTATGCGGAGGCGAATAACTTTGGATATTATCGTGGAACGCCGAAATTGGTGCCTCGCGAGATGATCCGCCGGGTAACGTCGAAGGCGACGGTCGACAAGGTTGATCTCGGGTTTAACAAACGCTGGATCAAAAGCCAGATGCGCCAAGGTAACCGGATCATCGATATCGGAGAGCCGTCCGGATATCCCCAGAGTGCCTTCTATGAGATGGAGCTCCAACAGGTGCGTGGATATGGAAACTACTTCAAAGATGTCCAGCCATGATCCGGGTCCGACGTCTGCCGAAGCGGCGATTTCGGCGCCGACCGTATGAGGTGGAGTACCGCCCAGCCGAATCTGGCGAAGGATGGCACAAGGTCACGCCTTATCCGGTGTTCGACCTAGAGAAAATCGTCGGGACCGGAGACGCCTCGGCCATGGTCACGGCCGCCGACGCTGAATGGGACGGGTCGGACGGGCAATGGGTGACAATCTATGCTCCTGGAGAGGGGCCCTGAGCTGTGCCGTCGCGGTGGTTCGCCTGAAATATGTCCTGTGCCGGTCCGTCCTTGCTGGCTGTCCGGACGGCTGAAGTGCCTCTGAGTTGCTCAGGTCGGGGCCGTTCGGGGCCGTCGTGCCGCGGACTGCCAACCGTGGTGCGCCCGGCCCCGGCTTCGGCGTCCTGCTTGCGAATACGATTGAGCTCGACGACGTCTTGGAGAGCACGTCGAGTAGTTCAACCACTATCGCCCCTGGAAATCGCTATCGCCGAAGGGGAGGTACTCGTTTCGGCGGTCGTGCGGCTGAAATTCAACGAGGACGGGGTCCCCGAGTCATATTTCGGGATCCCGTTTGTCGGCAGGCGCGGCTCGGTGATTGCCGAGAGTGAGGAGGCGGGCCATCTCGGACGGGCGAGGGGACGGAGGGCCTGGCAGGACTGGAGTGCGCGCGACCGTGAGCGTCAGATCGTCGAGAAGTGTGTAGCGTCTCTGCTGACCTGGGAAGGCTGGGCAGTCGAGCAGCAGCGGGACTTCCTTCGACACCGCGTGGCGCCTATCTTGCTGACTGACGGGGATGTTCAAGGCCTGATCAATCAGGTCGAAGCAGCGTGAAGGTGAATTGACCGTGGATTGTGGCCGTTGAGCGCGCGCCTTCACCAGGAGTACGGCGCCACTGTTGATCATGACACCGTAGTCCTGAGTCGGTACGAGTCCTGGAACGCGCCGGTGGTGCGCCGCCGCCACGAGGCCGCGTTGAAGTCCGCGAGCGGGCGCCGGTCGAGCAGCACGTCGCCTTCGGTGGGCGCGTACATGCCGGTGAGCAGCTTGACGAGTGTGGTCTTGCCCGCGCCGTCGAGGCCGACGAGGGCGACGGTCTGCCCGGACTCCAGCGTCAGGTCGATGCCGCGCAGGACCGGTTCGGCGGCGCCGGGGTAGGTGAAGCTCGCACCGCGCAGCTCGATCCGGCCGACCGGACCGATCACACCGGGTCGGAGCCGGCGGCGACCCTCTCGCGCTGGGCGTAGTCCTTGAGCCACACGTAGCGCTCCGCGGCGGTGGCGGCCCGCGTGACCTGCTTGCTCGATTCGACGGCCCGGCGCACTGGAAAGCAGTTTCACCCAGGAGCGGACCCTACTCAAGGATTCACACCCGTTCAGGGAATTCCGCAGGTTCCGGCGTCCGACACGGAGCCTTCGTGCTCAATGCGAGGCGAGTGTCAGTCTCCCCGCCTACGGTGAAGCCCGAGAGACCACGAGCGACGGAGGCACAGTGCATTCCCATCTCCCCGGACCAGGCCGCCGCACCCCGGTCAGCACCTACCGCTTGCAGCTCGGCCCTGACCTGACGTTCGCCGAGGCCGAGAAAGCACTGCCCTACCTCGACACCCTGGGGATCACCGACCTCTACCTCTCGCCCGTCCTGCAGGCCGCGCCGGGTTCCACGCACGGGTACGACGTCGTCGACCACACCCGGATCAGCGACACGATCGGTGGCCGGGAAGGGCTCGAACGGCTCGCCGCCGCGGCGCACGCGCGCGGGATGGGCGTCGTCGTCGACGTCGTGCCGAACCACATGGCTGTGCCCACCCCCGCCTGGCACAACCGCGCCCTGTGGTCCGTGCTGAAGTACGGGCCCGAGTCTCCCTACGCGAAGTGGTTCGACGTCGACCTCGCCGAGGGCGAGGGGCTGCTCATGCCGGTGCTGGGCGCCCGGATCGGGACGGTGCTCGCCGCTGACGAGCTCGTACTCGACCACACCGTCGTACCGGGGGACGGCGGCGCCGGCACCGACGAGGAGCAGCCGGTCCTGCGCTACTTCGACCACCTGTTCCCCGTCCGGCCGGAGACCGAGCACCTGCCGCTCGCGGAGCTCGTGGGCCGCCAGCACTACCGGCTCGCGTACTGGCGCGTGGCCGACGAGGAGCTCAACTACCGCCGCTTCTTCGACGTCGGCACCCTCGCGGGCATCCGCGTGGAGGACCCGGGTGTCTTCGACGCCACGCACGCGCTGCTGCTCGAGCTCTTCGAGGTGGGCGTCATCGACGGCTTCCGGATCGACCACCCCGACGGGCTGGCCGATCCTCGGGGCTATCTGCGGCGGTTGAGCGAGGCGACCGGCGGGGCGTGGATAGCGGCCGAAAAGATCCTCGAGGAGGACGAGGAGCTACCCGACGACTGGCCCGTCGCCGGCACCACCGGCTACGACACGGCCTGGCGGCTGCACGCGCTGCAGGTCGACCCGGACGGCGCCGCCCCGCTCGCCGGCCTCCTGCACGAGGTGACGGGCGAGCACACCACCCTCGACGACCTCATCGAGGAGGCCAAACGGCAGATCGTCGAGACCTCGCTGTACGCCGAGACCCACCTCCTGACCACCATGCTCGCCGACATCTGCCGCGAGGACGTGCGGCTACGCGACCACACGTTCCGGTCGCTGCAGGACTGCGTCACCGAGCTCATCGTCGCGTTCGGCCGGTACCGCGCCTACGTCGTACCAGGTGAGGTGGCGCCGCCCGGGGCCGAGCGCGTGGTGCGCGAGGCAGCCGACGTCGCCCGGTCGCGGCTCGACCCGGACCGGCACGACACGCTGGACATCGTGGTCGACCTGGTGCTCGGGCGGGAGGTCGGCTCCGCGGGCCGCCAGAACGAGGAGCGGCGGGCCGAGCTCGTCGTCCGGTTCCCCCAGGTGTGCGGCGCCGTCATGGCCAAGGGCGTGGAGGACACCGCGTACTACCGCTGGACGCACCTGGTGAGCCTGTGCGAGGTGGGCGGGGCGCCGGACCGCTTCGGCGTCGGGCCGGACGAGCTCCACGCGCTCGCACGGCGCACGTCCGAGTCGTGGCCCGCGACGATGACCGCGGGCTCGACGCACGACACGAAGCGCGGCGAGGACGTGCGCTCGCGCATCGGGGCGATCGCCGCGCACGCCAACGCCTGGACGGCGCTCGTGCGGCGCCTGCGCGAGGCGACGGCGGACCTGCGCCCTGCTGACCTCGACGGCCGCACCGAGAACCTGCTGTGGCAGACGCTCGCGGGCACCTGGACCCCGGCGGGACCGATAGTGACCGACCGCCTCACCGCGTACCTGATCAAGGCAGCGCGTGAGCAGAAGGCGTGGACCACCTGGACCGCGCCCGACGAGGCCCGCGAGGAGGGCCTGGTCCGGTACGCGACAGACCTGCTCACCCACCCTGACGTCGTCGACGGCTTCACCGGCTGGGTCGATCGGGTGACGCCGACCGTCCGGCGCTCAGTGCTCGCGACCAAGCTGCTCCAGCTCACCGTGCCCGGCGTCGCCGACGTCTACCAGGGCACCGAGGTCACGGGGACCTCACTGGTCGACCCCGACAACCGGCGGCCCGTCGACCTGGAGGCGCTCGCGAGCACGCTCGCGGCGCTCGACACGGGCCGGACGCCGTCGGACCTCGCGGAGGAGAAGCTCGCGGTGACGGCGGCGGCGCTGCGCCTCCGTCGGGCGCACCCGGATGCGTTCGTCGGGGAGGACGCCGGTTACGAGCCGCTGCCGGTGACCACGGGCCGCGCGGTGGCGTTCGCACGGCGGGATGCTTCCGGGCCCCGGGTGGTTGTGGTCGCGACACGGCTCGGCGACGCGTCCGGCCAGGCGGAGGCGACGGTCGTGCTGCCCGAGGCGAACCCGGGCGAGGCATGGCGGTCGCTGCTCACGGGCTCGACGGCCGACGGCGGCGCCGTGCATCTCGGCGACCTCCTCGGCGCCTGGCCTGTTGCCCTGCTCGTGGCGGAGCCCGCTGGCACTGCTGGGTCGGCGGACGCGTCGACACCGGACCGCACGACGACGGACGGGGCGACCGCATGACCGCGCCCCTGCGCGTCTGGGCGCCGCGCGCGTCCCGCGTCGACCTCGTCCTTCCGGCGACCGGCACCGCCGAACCCATGTCTGCCGACGCCATGTCCGACGGCGGCGGCTGGTGGCGGGCCCCGCACCCGCTGCCACCCGGCACCGACTACGCGTACTCGCTCGACGGCGGCCCGCCGCGCCCCGACCCGCGCAGCCCCTGGCAGCCCGCCGGCGTGCACGGTCCGTCGCGCACGTTCGACGAAGCCGCGCACCAGTGGTCCGACGCCGCCTGGCCCGGCCGCGATGTCCTCGGCGCCGTCACCTACGAGCTTCACGTCGGCACGTTCACGCCAGAGGGCACGCTCGGCGCAGCCGTCGAACGCCTGGACCACCTGGTCGACCTGGGCGTCGACGTCGTCGAGCTCATGCCGGTGGCCGCGTTCGGCGGACACCACGGCTGGGGGTACGACGGCGTCGCCCTGTGGGCAGTGCACGAGCCGTACGGCGGCCCGGCCGCGCTGCAGCGCTTCGTGGACGCCGCACACGCGCGCGGCCTCGCCGTCTGCCTCGACGTCGTCGACAACCACCTGGGCCCCTCGGGCAACTACCTCGCCGAGTTCGGCCCCTACTTCACGGACCGGCACCAGACGCCCTGGGGCGCGGCCGTGAACCTCGACGGCGAAGGTGCCGCCGAGGTGCGGGCCTTCGTCATCAACAAGGCACTGCGCTGGTTCCGCGACTTCCACGTCGATGCACTGCGCCTCGACGCCGTCCACGCCCTGGTCGACGACTCGCCCCGACACTTGCTGGCCGAGCTGTCCGACGCAGTCGCGACGCTGGCCGAGGAGATCGGGCGGCCGCTCTCGCTGGTGGCCGAGTCCGACGCCAACGACCCCCGCACCGTCACGCCCACGTGCGAGGCGTTCGAGGGCCGCCCCGGATACGGCATGACCGCCCAGTGGGCCGACGACGTCCACCACGCCCTCCACGCCCTGCTGACCGGCGAGCGGCAGGGCTACTACGACGACTTCGGCGCGCCCGAGACGCTCGCCAAGGCCCTCACCGGGGCCTTCGTGCACGACGGCGGCTGGTCCACCTTCCGCGGCAAGCCCTGGGGCGTGCCAGTGCCGCAGGACCTGGACCGACGCCGCTTCGTCGTCTGCTCGCAGAACCACGACCAGGTGGGCAACCGGGCGCTCGGCGACCGGCCCTCCCGGGTACTGGCACCGGGGTCGCTCGCGGTGAGTGCGGCGGTCGTACTGCTCGGACCCTTCACGCCGATGCTGTTCATGGGGGAGGAGTGGGGTGCGACCACGCCGTTCCAGTACTTCTCGGACCACGAGGAGCCGGAGCTCGCGGAGGCCATATCGCGCGGGCGCGCGCGGGAGTTCGGCGGACACGGCTGGGCCGAGCTGTACGGAGCTGACGTCGTGGTGCCCGACCCGCAGGCGCGCGAGACGTTCGAGGCGTCCCGGCTCGACTGGGCGGAACCCAGTTCCGACGGCGGGCGCCGGATGCTCGACCTGTACCGGGCTCTGGTCCGGCTCCGGCACACCGAGCCGGCGATCGCGTCGGGGGACCGGCGGGTCACGACGGTGCGGCTCGAGGACGGTGCGGTCGTCCTGACGCGCGGTGCGGTCGAGGGCGGTGACCGCGTCGACGTGCTGCTCGTGCCGGAGGAGCGGCCGGTGTCGGTGGTGGTAGAGCACGACAGCGAGCCGCCGTCGGTTGCGTTGGACTCCGCGGTGTGGCTCGGGACCGACCCGGCGACGGTGGAGAGCCAACCCGGCGCGACGACCGTGACGGTGCGAGGACCGGGCGTCGTCGTGCTGCGGTGAGACGCGCGGTACCGGGGAAGCCGTCTGGGCCGCCGGGTGGCTATCGCCCGGACGGTACGACATGGGCAAGGGGCCTGGGCTGAGGGCCCAAGTCAGTCGTTGGTTTGATCCAGCATGGCGTCGAGGCGCGCGCGGGCGCGGCGTGCCCAGACGGCGCCGCCAGGATTGCTCGGGCTGTCGTAAGCGATCGCTGTGAGGTAGTACCTGCGCGCTCTCGACGTCTTGCCTTGTGCAACCAGGATGTCCCCGATATCGATTGCGGCGCGCGGCGCCCATGCCTCGTGGCGCGAGTCGACTGCGCGTTGGAAGTACCACCTAGCGTCGTCGTGCTGCCCCTCCCTGTGCAGCAGGCTTCCCATCCACCAGAGTCCCGCAGGTTTCGAGTGGTGGTTGTCCGTGTCGATCGCTCGCTGATACGCCCGCCGCGCCCCGGCGATATCTCCTCGGAGCTGACGGCGTACACCCGCGTTGATCACCGCACGTGGCGTTCGCCAGCGAAGGGGCCAGATCACAGGTTCCTCCTTGTGGGTTCCTCCTTGGGTGCCGTTCGCAGCACTCCTTGGGCAGGGTATTGGGCTTGGCCGGGGACCGGTCCCGCGCACAGCCACGCTCGGCCCATCACGATGGCCCTGCGAGCGCAGCCCCACCCCGCCAGACTGGGACGAGGGCGCCCCCGGTGGAGCCGACGCCGGCGCCGGCGCCCGCCGAGTACGGGGGAGAACGAATGAGCTCCACCACCGTGGCAGACGGCGTCGTCGACCGGCTGGTCGACTGGGGCGTCGAGAGAGTCTTCGGGTACGCGGGGGACGGGGTCGACCCAATCCTCGCGGCCCTGCGCAGGCAGGAGGTCCGGATCGAGCTGGTCACGGCGCGCCACGAGGAGATGGCGGCCTTCATGGCGACCGGCCACGCGAAGTACGGCGGCGGGGTCGGCGTCTGCCTCGCGACGCAGGGCCCGGGCGCGGTCCACCTGCTCAACGGGCTGTACGACGCCAAGCTGGACCGCAGGCCCGTGGTGGCCATCGTGGGGCAGGTGGTCACGAGCGCGCTCGGGTCCGGCTACCAGCAGGAGGTCGACCTGCACACCCTCTTCAAGGACGTGTGCGCGCAGTACCTGCAGGTGGTGGCGTCGCCGCAAGCCCTGCCGCACGTCCTGGACGACGCGTTCCGCACCGCCCTGGCGACGTCCAGCCCCGTGTGCGTGATCGTGCCGCACGACGTCCAGCAGGCAGAGGCTCCCGCCCCGGACGAGCAGGGGCACGGGATCGTGCGGTCCTCGACGGCCTACGCCCACCCCCGGACCGTGCCCGACGAGGCACAGCTGCGCGCCGCCGCCGAGCTCCTCAGCTCAGGCGAGCGCGTCGCCGTCCTCGTCGGACAGGGCGCGGCGGGCGCCGAGCGGCAGGTGCGCGACGTCGTCGAACGCCTCGGCGCGGGGCTGACCACCTCGCTGCTCGGCAAACCGCTCCTCGACGAGTCGCTGCCGTACCACTGCGGCGTCATGGGCCACCTCGGCACCACGGCCTCCGCCGACCTCATGGCCGGCTGCGACACCCTCCTCATCGTCGGCAGCAACGACCCCTGGACCGAGTACTACCCGGCGCCGGGCCAGGCCCGCGCCGTGCAGATCGACGTGACGGCCCGCAACATCGGCACCAAGTTCCCTGTCGAGGCGGCCCTGCCCGGCGACGCCGCTTCCACGCTCGACGCACTCCTGCCCCTGCTCCCCGAACGGGACGGCTGGCGGAAGGACGTCGAGGGCTTCGTTGCCACCTGGCACGACGTCGCCGAGCGGCGCATCGCCCAGCGGACCGGCCGGCTCAACCCGCAGCTCGTCCTGAGCGAGCTGTCCGCACAGCTCCCGCCCGACGCCCAGGTGGCTGTCGACGTCGGCTCCGTGACCTACTGGTACGCGCGGTTCCTCCGCCTGCCGTCCGGCACTCCGGCGCACCTGTCGAGCACGCTTGCCTCGATGGGCTCCGCCCTGCCGTACGGGATCGCGGCGAAGCTGCTCCATCCCGACCGTCCAGTGGTGGCCCTCGCGGGGGACGGGGCGATGCAGATGAACGGCCTGTCCGAGCTCATCACGGTCGCCCACCGCTGGCACGAGTGGGCCGACCCACGGTTCGTCGTCCTCGTGCTGAACAACGGCGACCTCGCGGAGGTCAGCTGGGAGCAGCGTGAGATGGAGGGCGACCCCCGGTTCCCGACGTCGCAGACGGTGCCCTCGTTCCCGTACGCCGACTACGCGAAGCTGCTCGGGCTGGAGGGTGTGCGCGTCGAGGAACCCAACCAGGTGCGCGAGGTATGGAGGACGGCGCTCCTGGCCGACCGGCCGGTGGTCGTCGAGGCGATCGTCGACCGCGACACCCCGCTCCTCCCGCCGCGTCAGCCGGACCAGAAGGTCGAACAGACCCTGGAGGCGATCGGGCACGAGCGGGACGGCGACCAGGCGGCCGACCTCCTGCGCGAGCAGCACCGCGACGAGCGGTGAGACGAGCCGCCGGCCGCTCGGCGCGGCCGGCGGCGGTAGGGGCCGCCCCTGCGCTCTATGCGGACCGGCCGTAGGTCTCCAGCAGCCGGAGCCAGATCTCGCTGATCGTGGGGTACGCGGGGACCGCGTGCCACAGCCGGTCGATCGGCACCTCCGCGGCGATGGCGATCGTCGCGGCGTGCAGCAGCTCGGCGACGTCGGGGCCGACGACGGTGAAGCCGACCAGCACCTTGCGGTCCTCGTCCACGACCATGCCCGCGCGACCGGTGTACCCGTCGGCGTGCAGCCCGGCGCCGGCCACGGCTCCGAGGTCGTACTCGACGGCGGGGACGCGCAGCCCGGCCGCCGCGGCGGAGGCGGCGGTGTGGCCTACGGACGCGATCTCCGGGTCGGTGAAGATCACCTGGGGGACGGCGCGGTCGTCGGCGGTCGCCGCGTGCCGGCCCCACGGCTCGAGGTCGACGGGCTTGCCACCGGCGCGGGCGACGAGGGTCTCACCCAGCGCCCTGGCCTGGTACTTGCCCTGGTGGGTCAGCAGCACGCGGTGGTTGACGTCGCCCGCGGCGTACAGCCAGCCGTCGCCGACGGGCGTGCCGTTGCTGCCGAGTACCCGCAGGGAGTCGTCAACGCGCAGCCAGTCGCCGGGGGTCAGGCCCACGTGCTCCAGGCCGATGGCGGCCGTGTTCGGCGTGCGGCCCGTGGCGACCAGCACCTCGTCGGCGTCGAACGTCGTGCCGTCGACCAGGCGGACGTGCACGGTCCCGGCCTCGTCGCGGTGGACGCTCTCGGGTTCGGTGCGCAGATGCAGGGTCACGCCGTGCGCCTTGAGCGTCTCGGCCACGAGGTCGCTCGCGAACGACTCCACGGTGGGCAGCAGCCCGTCGCGGGCGATCATCGTGACCTGTGAGCCGAGGGCCGCGTACGCGGTGGCCATCTCGGCGCCCACCACGCCGCCGCCGATGACCGCCAGCTGGCCCGGGACCGCCTGGGCGGACGCGGCCTCGCGGCTCGTCCACGGCGCGGCGTCGGCCAGGCCGGGGACGTGCGGGATGCGGGCGCTGCTGCCGGTCGCGACGACCACTGCGTGCCGGGCGGTCAGGACCGTGGTGCTCCCGTCGGCGCCCGCGACCTCGACGGTGCGGGGGGCGCTGATCCGGCCGACGCCGCGCACGAGCTCGATGCCGGCGCTCTCCAGCCAGGCGACCTGGCCGTCGTCGTGCCAGTGGGCGGCGAAAGCGTCGCGGCGGGCGAGCACCGCGGCGGGGTCGAGCTCGCCGGTCGCTGCCGCGTTCGCCCCGGGGAGGTGACGGACCGCGCGCAGCGCGGCGGCGTCGCGCAGGAGCGCCTTGGTGGGCATGCAGGCCCAGTAGGAGCACTCGCCGCCGACCAGCTCGCTCTCCACGATGGCGACGGTGAGGCCGCCCTTGACCGCGCCGTCGGCGACGTTCTCGCCGACCGGACCGGCGCCGATGACCACTACGTCGAAGGTGTTCTCGGCCATGTCAGCTGTCCTTCTTGGCGACGCGGTGCAGGCGCAGCGCGGAGGCGAGGAAGAAGACGCCGCCGAGCGTGGCGTAACCGGCCAGCGAGGTCAGCATGGCGTTCGGCCCGCCGGCCATCAGGAAGAACCCCGTGCCGGCGAACACGGAGATGCCGCCGCTGAGGATCATCGCCCACTGGCCACCGAGCCGGTAGCGACGGACGGCGACGACGAGCTGCACGATGCCCGCGGTGATCGCCCACACGCCCCAGACGCGCAGGACGGCGGGGATGCCCGAGGTCACGGCGACGGCCAGGCCGATGGCGGTGAGCAGGCTCAGGGCCATGTTGAGGTACAGGCCCACGGTGGGTCGCGCGGTCTTCGAGGACCGGAAGTCGACGACGGCGGCGGCGACGTCGAACAGCGGGTAGAGCACCAGCAGGCCGATCGCGACCGGCCCCAGGCTCTTGCCGACGGCGAACAGCAGCACCGCCCAGACGATGGCGAAGCCGAACCGGACGAAGTACAGGTTCCGCAGCGAGACGGCGGTGGCAGCGGGCGAATCCGTAGCGGTTGTCATGAGGTTCCTTGTGATCGAGGCCGCGGACCGGGAGCGGGTGCGCCCTTCCCAGCGGCGATACGTCTAGGTAGAATGACTAGTAACTCCACCTGTCCGGACAGTACACAGCCATCAGCGCCGGGCGCAAGGGGAGCGAGGAGAGGGGCCACGTATGATCGCGACCGTGCAAGGGTCGATGCGAGAACGCCTGATCGAGGCGGCCAACGAGCTGTTCTACGCGCAGGGGCTGCGCGCCGTGAGCGTCGACAAGGTGATCGAGCGCGCGGGCACCACGAAGGTGACGTTCTACCGGCACTTCCAGAGCAAGGACGACCTGATCGTCGCGTACCTGGAGTCCCGCGCGGAGCTCGAGCGCAACGGCGTCGACGCGGCGATCGCCTACGGGGACGGCGATGTCGACGTCACGCTGCGCCTCATGGCCGACCACACCGGGGCGGCGGCGTGCAGCCCGGGTTTCCGCGGCTGCCCCTTCATCAACGCCGCCGCCGAGTACCCCGACCCGGAGAGCGCCGTCCGCAAGCTCGTCGACGCGCACCGCGACTGGTGGACGAGCGCGTTCGAACGGCTCGTCGCGCCGCTCGGGCTGGCCGACCCCACCGCGATCGCCGACGACCTGATGCTGCTGCGCGACGGCATCATGGTCGCCGGCTACCTCGGGGACCCCACCAAGGTCGCCGCCTCGTTCCTGCGCAGCTGCCAGGCCGTCATCCGGTGCGCGGCCCGTACGTCCGTCGGGTAGGGGCGGGCGCACTCCCTGGCGGGTGCCGGTGCGTTCCGGTGGGCGTGTGCCGGTGACGGCGTCCCTCCGCACAATGGGATGCATGCCCCAACCCGCTCGTCGAAGCCTGTACTCGTCGGTGCGCAAGGTCTTGCGCACCGACCCTTCGGAGGCGCCAGCCACCGAGGTGCATCCAGCCGTCGACGACACGATGGTCATCCGGGCACTGGACCTGGCGATGCGCATCGGCGAGTCGATGTTCGCCGTCGGGGCGTCCGCCCACGAGGTGACCCTGGCGATCACCCGCGTGGCCGACGCGTACGGGCTCCGGGGCGTGCACGCGGACGTCACCTACACGTCGATCGCCCTGTCGTACCACCCCAGCGGCGAGGGCTGGCCGCACACGCTGCTCCGGGTGGTGCGCGTCGCGGCACCCGACCACATGAAGCTGCAGCGGCTCCAGGCCCTGCTGGTCGACATCGACGAGGGCCTGGACCTCGACGAGGCCCGGACCGCGTTCCGGGCGATCCGCCGGGTGCCGTTCCGGTACCGGCAGCCCGTCGTCGTGATCGCGCGGGCGCTGCTCGCGGTCGGCGCGAGCATCCTCTCCGGGGGATCACCGGTGGTCGTGGCGCTCACCTTCGTCGCGGCGCTGGGAGCCGCCGCGACGCAGTCCGGGCTCGCCAGGCTCCGCGTGCCGTCGTTCTTCAGCCAGATCGCGGGCGCCTTCGTCACCACAGCGGTCGCGGTGGTCGTATCCGCGCTCGCCGCCGCGGACGTCGAGCCGTTCGCCGGGGTGCAGCCCTCCATCATCGTGGCGTCCGGGATCGTCCTCATGCTCTCGGGCCTCACCGTGGTGGGCGCGGCGCAGGACGCCATCGACGGCTTCGCGCTGACGGCGGCCGGACGCATCCTCGACCTCACGCTGCAGACTCTCGGGCTGGTCGTGGGGATCCTGGCCGGGCTGGAGCTCGGCAGCACGCTCGGGTTCCGGATGACCCTGCCGGACGGCCCGCCGCCGCTGGGCCCGCTGCCGGACCAGCTCGTCGGAGCGGTGATCATCGCGGTCGCCGTGGCGCTGTTCAACGGCGCGGGCACGCGGATCATCGCCGTCAGCGGGGTGCTGGGCGCGGTCGCTGCGCTCGGGTACGCGGTCGCGCAGACGGCGGGCCTGCACCCGGCGGCTGCCAGCGGCATCGCGGCGCTGCTGGCGAGCTTCGTCGGCGTCCTGATCGCCCACAACCTGCACGTACCGTCCGTCGCGGTGACGACGGCGGCCATCGTGCCGCTCGTGCCCGGCGGAGCGGTGTTCTACGGGCTGCTCGGCATGGTGCATGCCGACCCGACGTCGGCGCTGGCGGCCGGCAGCGGGGCCGGCTCCCTGGTGCTCGCGGCATCGGTCGGTGTCGGGCTGGCGGCGGGTGCGTCGCTGGGGATCTATCTCGGGACGCCGGTACGGGCCACGCTCGCCGGCGTGGCACGCTCCCGTGCGCGCGTCCGCCACTGACGGCTGCGGGGCTCCGTCGGCGCGGCCCCGTCAGCGCGGGTGCCTCGTCAGATCCCCAGGTACAGCAGGTTGGAGCTGATCGCCCACAGCACCGCCGAACCCACGCCCACGAGCAGCACGGAGACCACGTAGAACCAGATCCGCATCGGCTGCCCGAGGATGCGCAGCAGAGCGGCCAGGCCGAGCGCGGCGATCGCGAACGCCGGCGCGGCCAGGAACGGGTCGCCCGCCTGCGGGTCCCGGGTGACCAGCAGGTACACGGCTCCCAGGAGCAGCAACCGCGGGACCCAGCGCAGCAGGGCGCCGAGCAGGCGCAGCGGCCACGGCCTCTTCTTGCGCGACGGCGCGGCGACCTGAGCCGGAGGCCTCTGCTTCGCGGCCTGCTGGCCGGCCGGCTGCACCCTCTGCTGCGCACCGGGCCGGACACCCTGCTGGACAGTTGGCTGGACACCCGGACGGGCGCCCTGCTGCACGGCCGGCCGGACGCCTGGCTGCATGCTCGGCGGACGCGCCGCGGGCTGCTGCCGGGCGGCCGGCGGCTGGGTGACGGGCATCGGGCGCGTCGCGTGCGCGACCTGCTTCACCACCGGTGGCTTCGGGGCCGGGCCGAGATGCTTGACGGGGCTCTTGCGCGGCTCGTACGACTGCGGCGGCGCGGCCAGCTTGCGCACGACCTGGGTCGCCGCGGCCGACAGGGGCGCGGCCGACCCGGGCAGGACGGCCGGGGGAGCGGACCCCTGTCTGCCGGCGGCGGCCGGCTCGGCCTCCCGGACGGGTTCGGGGCTGCGGAACGCGCGCCAGCCGCGGAGCGTGTCCGCGTGGCCGTCGGGCGGAGTCGCGCTCCGCCAGCGCATCGCCTGCCAGATCCAGTCCTTGATCTCGGCGGGGGTGCGGCCTTCGGCGACGTGCGCGCCGATCTCCGCGACGTGGTCGGCGACGACCTGCTCCGCTGCGCCGTCGAACCCGTCCGCGTGCACCTCCGTCAGGACGCTCATGAGTGCGCGGTCGTACACGAGGGCGTGCCAGGGCTCCGTGACGCGCGAGGAGGGCGTGGCGGCGTCGGACAGTGCGCGGCCCGGCTGGAACAGCTTGGTGTGGCCGCGCCCGGTCAGCACGTCGGTCGCCGGGAGGGCGGCCACCTCGGCCGCCGTCACGCCGGCGCTGAGGACCTGCGAGGTGAGCATCAGCGTCGGGTCGGGCGTCGCGCTCGCGAGGCGAGCACGCACCACACCCGCGATGTTCTCGAGCGGCGGCCGGTGGTCCGGCTGGTACCGCGTCATGGCGAGCACCAGCGACCGCACGTGCCTGTCGATGACCGGTGGTGCGGGCAGGGGCTCCTCGTCGGGGACGACGCCGGAAGGCTCCTCGTCCACGAGGTCGGTGGCCACCAGGTCGCGACCCAGGAAGTTCAGGTCCAGCGGCAGCGTGCCCGTGCTCGCGTACAGGAGCAGCAGGCCGAGGCTGTACACGTCCGACCGCGGGTGCACCCGGCGCCCGAACAGCTCCGGCGCCATGTAGGAGACGGTTCCGGCCGGCTGGGTCGACGTCGCGGCGTCGAACACCTTGGCGATGCCCAGGTCGATGAGCACCGCGCGGTCGCCGTCGACCATGATGTTCGCGGGCTTGAGGTCACGGTGCAGGGCGCGCTGCTCCTGCAGCACGAGCAGCGCGTCGACCAGCTGCATGGCCAGGCCCAGCGCCTCGCTTCCGGACAGCGGGCCCTCCTCGCGCACCCGGTCCCGCAGCGTGGTGCCGGGTACGAGCTCCATCGCGAACCAGGGCTGGTCAGCGTCCAGACCGGACTCCACGAAGCGCGGGAAACCCCTGCCGTCCAGGCGTTCCAGGAGCTGCGCCTCCTGCGCGAAGCGCTCCCTGGCGTCGTCGTGCAGGCCGGTGAGGACCTTGAGGGCCACCTCGGAGTCGTCGTCGGCCACCGCGCGGTACACGTGCGCGAAGCCGCCGTGGCCGAGCGCCTCGGCGAGCGTGAACCGGCCCATGCGCTCGCCGCTCGCGGGGATGCGCCGGACGGGGCGCACGGGGAGCGCTCCGGCGAGCGGGGCGCGCCGGACCGGTGCGACGTCGGGTGCGGGCTCAGGTGCGAGGACCGGCACGAAGTCGGACGGCGGGGCAGGCGGCTGGGGTTCGTCGGAAGCCGGGTCGGGTGCCGGTGCCGGGTCGGAAGCCGGGTCGGGTGCCGGGGCTTCGCCGAGGACCGGGTCCGGGTCGGCCGGCGGGGCCGGCGGAGGCTCCGCTGCGGAGGCCTGGTCGGTCGTTGGGGCCGGAGCCGGCTCGGGGTCCAGGACGGAAGTCGGTGCGGCTGCGGCTGGGAGCTCAGGATCGGGCAACGGGACCGGACCGGGGCCGACGGCCGCTGGCGCGACCTCGCCGACGCCTGGCGCTGGTGACGTCATGCGGGCAACCTACCAGCGCCTTCGCGCCGGTCCCAGAAAAGTCCCAGCCTGTCGCCGACGGAAATTCCTGTCGGCGGTGGCCGACGCCGGACCCTCTACCGTGCGAGGGCTGTACGAGGCCGTATCAGCGAACCTTCAACCGATAGTTGAACCTCGACCTCGACCTGAGGTTGAGGCTTTGCCGGGGCCGTCCCGGCGTCATGACCCTTCGAGGATGCTCTCGTCGCACGTGCGGGTCGCGACCGGACCCGAGATCCCGACGGTCGGCGGGTAGGCGGTGACCTCGAGCTCCCAGCCGGCCGGGTCCGTGGCGGTCACGTACACGTCGCCGCCGTTCTCCGGATAGATCGCCTCGGACAGCGGGCCGAAGCCGTGCTCGTCCAGGACCGGGTCGAGTGCGGCGGCCAGGTCGGCGAGACCGTCGCTGGGCTCGTACAGGTCGCCCTCGCCCAGGCTCTCGGCGAGGAAGAGCTGGCACCGGCCGTCGGGTTGCTCGGTGACGGCCGGGAAGCGATCCTTGGCGGTCCACTCCACCTCCGGGACGGACTGCTCGAGTGCCTCGACGACGTCGGCGTATGCGGCCGTGTAGTCCGCCATCGCGGAATCGAGCCCGGGCGGCGGTTCGGCCGGCTCGTCGTCCGAGCTCGTCGAGCAGGACGTCAGCATGCCGACGGCGAGCAGCGCCGCGCCGATCCGTCGCACCTGGCGTAGCTGGAGTGCTTGGAACATGGACCGCAGCTGCTCCTTGGTCGTGGTCACCGGCCGCCGGGCCTGGACAGGTCCAGGCTCTCAGGCCCGGGACGTTACCAGGGCCGGCACATCCGTGGAGTGGTTCGCGCGGCACGCACGACGGGGACTTCTCTCCATCGTGCGTGCCGGACGCATCCGATATCGTGCTGCTCACCCGAGCCTGGGCACATCGAGGGGGATGCGGCGTGAGCGGCAACATGTACGGCGCGGACATCGAGGCGCTTCGTCAGCTCGGGCAGGTCTTCGACGAGGCCGCGGCGCAGCTCAGCGCGGCGCGACGCCTCGTGGAGTCCGGCGTCGACGCCGCCGACTGGTGGGGACCGAGCGGCGAGATGTTCCGCGGCGAGTGGTCCGGCCAGCACGCCCCGGGCCTGACCGCCGTGGAGACGGATCTGGCGCGCGTGGGCGATGTCCTGCGCCGCAACGCGGACGACCAGGAGCGGACCAGCCAGAACCTGGATGGCGGTGGTGCGGTCGGCGGCCCCGGCCTGCCGGGCAGCAGCTCCGGCGGCGGCGGCGACTACTCCGGCGAGGACCGGCCGGGCAACCCCGAGCTGGGGGACCACGGCACCTACAAGCCGGCCACCAACATCCCCATGGACGACAACGCGATCGACCCCGACCAGCTCAACCAGCAAGGGCTCGGCGACTGCTGGCTGCTCGCCGCGATGGGCTCCATCGCCCAGAACGACCCCGAGTTCTTCCGCGAGCACATGGTCAAGAACCCGGACGGTACCTGGACGGTCACCATGTACAAGGACGGCGAGCCGGTCGAGATCACCGTCGAGCCCGAGGTCGCCAGCGGCGGCGTCATGGACCCGAAGGGCAACCCGAGCTGGGCGTCGATCTACGAGAAGGCGGCCGCCGAGTACTGGGGCGGGGAGTACGAGGACCTGGACGGCGGGTACTCGGACAAGGCGTTCGAGGCGATCACGGGCAAGGAGTCGAACAGCTCCGGCGAGGGCAGCCTCGAGGACGTCCGGGAGGCGCTCAAGAACGGCCCGGTAGCAGGGGGCACCGAGGACGACGGCTCCTTCCTCTGGTGGGACGGCGAGATGGACGACAATCGGGTCGTGCCCAACCACGCCTACGTCGTCGACGAGGTGCGGGAGAACGCGAACGGCGAGCTGGAGGTCCACGTCATCAACCCGTGGGGCCCGGGCGACCACAACCAGAGCGACGGCTCCAACAAGGTGGGCGACATGTGGCTGACCCAGCAGCAGTGGGAAGAGAACTTCGACACCCTGTACACCACGCCGTCCACCAAGTGAGGGGAGCGACATGAACCGCAAGATCACGGCCTCGCAAGGGGCGCAGCCGCTCTTCGCCGACGTCAAGGTGGGCATCATGCGCGTGGGCGTACGCGGTGAGGAGGCGAAGGTGCAGCTGATGGTGCGCTCGCCGCGCCAGGACGAGGTAGTGGTGGTGGCCCGCGGTGGCTCGCTCGACCTGGCCGGTGCCGGGACGCTCCGTGTCGACGCGATCGAAGGCAGGCCGGGAACGGTCGGGGGCAAGGTGACGTTCACCTTCATCCCGGTGGAGGACTAGGGCGTGTTTCGGAAGTCGTCGTCGCGAGCGGATGGATGCTCGGGGAGATTCTATCGGCACAATCGTACGCGCGTTCGATTGATGGGATGGTGCCTGGCAGCATGGTTTTCATGCCCAGGCACACGTCGTTCCGGTTCCGTCTCGACCCGTCGGTCGAGCAGGAACGCGTGCTGTCCCAGCACGTCGGGGCGGCGAGGTTCGCGTTCAACCAGGCCCTGCGCCTGCACAAGAACGCGTACGAGGCCGCGCACCGCAAGCGCACTTCCGGCATAGGAACCGGGCCTTCCGGTGAGCAGTTCGTGGACGACGGTGACCGGGGCGTCCAGGTGCCGTGGACGGGGTTTGATCTGATCAACGCGTTCAACGACTGGAAGCGGTCCGAGGCCGCCGGGCGCCGGTTCCTGGTCGACGCCGTAGGCCGGGCCCTGGTTGAGGTGACGGGTCTGGTCTGGCGTGGCCAGGTGCTGGCGCAGGTGTTCGAGGAAGCCGCTGTCGACCTAGGCCGTGCCCTGAAAGCGTGGGCAGACTCGCGTACCGGTTCCCGGAAGGGGCCGAAGGTCAGGTTCCCGCGGTTCAAGAAGAAGAGCGCCACAGGCGGGTCGTTCCGGATTCGGAACAAGGTCAGCAAGGGGCGGTCGAGCATCCGGGTCGGTGACGGGGAACGCGTCCGGTCGGTGACGTTGCCGAAGATCGGCGTCCTGCGCGTGCTGGAGGACACCCGGCGACTGCGCCGGATGATCACCACCGGCCGGGCCCGGATCCTGCACGTGACCGTGTCCCGAGGTGCGAACCGGTGGTGGATCTCGATCACGGTCGAGGCCGCCGAGCTGCACCCGGCCAGGCGCCACACACCCCAGGGAGCCGACCTGGCCACGCGGCCGGACGGAACAACGGAGAACTCAGAGCACGGCGATCCCCGCGGTGAGAGCGGTTGGGTGGGTGTGGATCGCGGCCTGCACGCCCTGGCCGTGGCTGGTTCGTCCGACGGCACCGAGATCTTACGGGTCAACAACCCACGAGCGTTTCGGCACGGGCTGCCGCGCCTGCGCCGCCTGTCCAAAGCCGTGACCCGGAAGAAGAAGGGATCGAAGAACCGCAAGAAGGCTGTCGTGCGTCTGGGACGGCAGCATGCCCGGATCCGTGACCGTCGTCGTCATGTGCTGCATCAGGTGTCCAACCAGCTGGTCAAGAACCACGCCCGGCTGGTCCTGGAAGACCTGAACATCACCGGCATGCGATCCAACCGCAAACTCTCCCGCGCGATCAGTGACGCGGCGTGGGGTGAGCTCGCACGGCAGGTCACCTACAAGCAAGCCTGGCGCGGCGGGCAAGTCCTGGTCGCGGACAGGTGGTTCCCGTCCTCCAAGACCTGCTCGACCTGCTCGACCTGCGGGACCCTGCGCAAGGACCTGACGCTCAAGAACCGCACCTTCGAGTGCCGGTCGTGTGGGCATGTCATGGACCGGGATCTGAATGCCGCCGTCAATCTCGCCGCCTGGGCCGAGAACCACACCCCACCCCGCGGGCAGGTAACGCCGCGGATGGTGGCGGGCGTGGCACTGCCCGGGTCGGGGACCGTCAAGCAGCCGGCCCCGTCACCAACGCCTACCGACAGAACACCCCCACCCACCACGACGTCCGACGTCGTGGCGGTAAGGGACTGGACGACGTAGGAACCAACCCTCAGACCGCACCAGCGGCCTGAAATCCGGACGCCCGAGAAGGGCGGTGTTCCAGGAGCCTGAGGGCTTCTGAAACACGCCGTAGGCGCTACCTCACACCCCCTGCGACCGGTACCACGCGATCTTCTCCCGCAGCTTCTCCTGCTGGCCGCGCAAGGCAGCTATCGACTCCTGCACCCGCCGGTCGTGGTCCTCGAGCAGCGCCACCCGCGCCGCCAGCGTCGCCTCGTCCAGCGCCAGCTCCGCGTACTGCTTGAGGTCGGCGATCGGCATACCCGTGTCGCGCAGGCAGTGGACCAGGTCGAGCCAGCCGAGGTCGCCGTCGGTGTAGGCGCGGTGCCCGCCCGACGTGCGCGCGATCGGGCGCAGGATGCCCTCGCGCTCGTAGTACCGCAGCGTGTCGATGCTGAAACCCGAGACCTCGGCGGCCTGCGCGGGCGAATAGGTGGTCATGTTCAGATCTTGCCCTTGACCTGGAGCGCGCTCCAGGATTTTCACTCATGCCATGACCACATCACTGCAGAGCAGCACGGCACCCGCCACCACCCACGGCACCCCGCCCGCCGAACGCCTCGTGCTCGGCGCCATGATGTTCGGCACCGCGGTCGACGAGGCGACGTCGTTCGCCGTCCTGGACCGGTTCGTCGACGCCGGCGGCCGGTGGATCGACACGGCCGACTGCTACGCCTTCTGGGCGAGCGAGTCCGGCTACGGCGGGCAGAGCGAGGAGCTGCTCGGACGATGGTTCGCTGCTCGTCCCGGCGTCCGCGACCGCATCCTGCTCTCCACCAAGTTCGGGGCCGAGCCGCGCGACGCCTCCGACTGGCCCGCCTCCCGCACCGGCCTCTCCGCCGCCGCGATCCGCGAGCAGATCACCGGCAGCCTGCGCCGCCTCGGCACCGATCACGTGGACCTCGCCTGGGGGCACATGGAGGACCGCTCGGTCCCGGTCGAGGAGACCGCCGACGCCTGCGCGGCCCTCGTGTCGGACGGCGTAGCGGCCCGCATCGGCCTCTCCAACCACCCGGCGTGGCGGGTCGAGCGGGCCCGGCAGCACGCCGTCGCGCAGGGGGTCGAGCCGTTCAGCGTGCTGCAGCACGCCTACAGCTACCTCCAGCCCCGCCCCGGGACGCTCACGGGCAACCACCGGTTCGGCTGGCTGGGCGACGAGCTGACCGACCTGGCCGCCGTCGAAGGCCTGGACGTGTGGGCTTACACGCCGCTGCTGTCCGGGGCGTACGACAACCCGGCGAAGCCGATCCCCGAGATCTTCGACCACCCGGGCAGCACGCAGCGCCTCGCGGTGCTCGACGAGGTAGCGGCCGAGGTCGGGGCGTCACGCGGTCAGGTGGTCCTCGCCTGGCTCGTGGCGCGCGGCATCCGGCCGATGCTGGGCGGCAGCAAGGTGCACCAGCTGGACGCGGCGGTCGAGGGCGTCGCCCTGGAGCTCCCGTCCGCCCTCGTCTCGCGACTGGACGAGGTCAGGTGAGGTCGATCGTCACAGGCTCGAAGGGGGTGGCCGGCGGGTAGCTGCCGCCCCAGAGCTTCGCGCCGTCGTCGGTCAGCTCTACCTGCTGCCAGGTGAGCCGCGTGCCGTCGTCGGACCGCTCGGGAGCTCCCGCGAGGCGGAACGCGTCCGTGCGCACGTCCGCGTCGCGGTCCCGGATGGACATGGTCCAGTCGGGGCCGCCGTCGGCGGGGGCGGTGACCTCGATGTCCGCGACCTCGCCGACGAACGAGCCGAAGTGCCCGATGAAGACAACGGACCCCGTGAACGCGAACAGGCCGGCGTCGGCAGTCGGGTCGGGGCTGCGTTCCGGGTCCAGCGGGAAGTGGAACGAGGCGCCGCTGCCGCCGACGGCGTCGTCCTGCACTATGCGGCCGCCGGGCGCCCCCATCACGTACATCAGCAGGCTTGCCTTGATCTCCCAGTCCAGATGAGCCACGCGAGAACGGTACTCCCAAGTGCGGGTTCGTGGTGCTCGGCGCTGTCGTCCGCCCCGTGTCGCCCCGTGTCGCCGCGCGTTCACGCGGGAGTCGCCCCGGTGACGGCGTGGGGTCACACCTCGGCCACGGCGCATGATCAGGATCGAGCCATGAGAACTACCCGGCAACGCCGCATCACCACAGCTCTGGCCGTAATGCTCGTGGGCACCCTCGCCCTGGGCGCCGCGCCGGCGTCCGCCCGCTCCGGTGGTCATCCCCGCAGCTTCGATCTCCAGGCCCACCGGGGCGGCATCGCGCTCACCGTCGAGAACACGCTCCCGGCCTTCGACAACGCGCTCGCGCTCGGGGTCAGCACGCTCGAGCTCGACGTGCAGATCACGCAGGACGGGTACGCCGTCGTCACGCACGACCGCGACCCGAGCCCGGCCAAGTGCGTCGACACGGAGCCCGCGTTCCCCGGCGACCCCGAGTTCCCCTACGTCCCCAACAAGACGTACATCAAGGACCTCACGCTCGCGCAGGTCCGGACCCTGGACTGCGGTTCGCTCCGGCAGCCCCAGTTCCCCGGGCAGGAGCTGCACCCGGGCGAGCGCATGCCGCTGCTGTCCGAGGTGCTGCGGCTGGTCAACCGCCACCGCGCCCACCAGGTCACGCTCAACATCGAGACCAAGGTCGAGGCCGGCGCCCCCGAGCAGACGGCGCCGCGCGAGCAGTTCATCCAGGTCGTCGCGCGCGAGGTCCGCAAGGCGCACCTCGTGGACCAGGTCACGATCCAGAGCTTCGACTGGGGCTCGCTGATGCGGATGAGCGAGGTCGAGCCCCGGTTCCCGCTCGTGGCGCTGACCAACGGCCAGCAGTTCCTCCAGGTCGGCGCGCCGGGTGCGTCGCCGTGGCTCGGCGGCATTGACATCGACGACTTCCAGGGTTCGATCCAGGAGAAGTTCGTCGCGGCTGCCGCCTCGTTCGGGGCCGACGCCGTCTCGCCCGTGCACGGTGACCCCCAGGGCGGGACCGTGACGGACCCCGGCTACGTCCCCTTCACCACGCCAGAGCTCGTCGACGCCGCCCACGACGCCGGTATGGACGTCATCCCGTGGACCATCGACGACCGCGCCACCATCGAGTCGCTGATGGACATCGGCGTCGACGGCATCATCACCGACCGCCCCGACCTGCTGCGCACGATCATGGCGGAGCGCCACCTGAAGCTCCCGAAGCGCTACTGACCCGCGGCGGGGCGCGGAACACCGTGCCGGACGATCGGTAGTACGTCAGGAGATCGGCAACTCGGATTGCCGATCTCCTGACCTTTTGCCGAACACGTCGGTTCGGGCGTCAGCCGGCCGCCTCGTCCCGAGCGGTCCGGTCCTCAGGCGCTGCGCGACGGCGTTCCCGGCGGCCGCGGACCAGCTCCGTCGCCAGGGCGTCGAGCGGCTGGGCGAACGTGTCCTCGAACCGGGCGAGCCATGCGCGGGCCGCGGCCGTCCCGGTGTCGTCCACGGCGTAGAGGCGGCGCGTGCCCTCAGCGCGCACCTGGACCAGGCCCGCCTCGCGCAGCACCCTGAGGTGCTGCGAGACCGCCGGCTGGGTGATGCGGACCCGGGCTTGCAGCGCGGTGACCAGCGCGCCGGCCGGCTGCTCGCCGGGAATCAGGAGCTCCAGCAGCCGACGTCGCACCGGGTCGCCGAGCGCCTCGAACACGCCCGCGCGTGCGGAGTCGAGGGCGTCGCCACCCGGTACGTCGTCGGCTGCCGCCGCGTTCCCGTCAGGGACCGGCGCGCGACGCGCCGACGGCACTCAGGACTCCGGCGGCATGGTGTAGAACGCCAGCGTGCGCTCGCCGGCGGCGCGGGCCTGGTCGGCGTCGTCCCCGGCGGCGATGGCGGCGTCGACCCAGCCGGTGTTGGCGAGCCGCGCGAACTCGGTTCCCTCGGGCGAGGGCGACCACGCCTCGACCTCGGCGGGATGAAGGCTCTCCCCGCTGGCGAGGTGCAGGCCGAGCCCCATGAGGCTGAGGTCCCAGCCGACGCCGGTGGCGCCCGGGCCGTACTGCTTCCAGAGGTCGGGGTCGACCGCGGCCTCGTGCACGAGCTCGAGGGTGGTACCGCCGTCGGCCGGGGTCAGGTGGACGGTGAGCCAGGAGACGGTGTCGCCGAACTCCCAGGTGACCGCAAAGCTCTCCGGCGCGGCGCAGCGCTCGACGGTACCGCCGGCGTTCCCCTCCAGCTGGTAGCGGCCGCCGACGGTGAGGTCGCCGCTGACCGGGAGGAACCAGCGGGGGAGGCGGTCGGCGGACGTGAGGGCGTCCCAGAGGTCGTCGCGCTCGGCGGCGTAGGTGCGGCGGGCGACGGCGACCTTCGTCGGCACGCCGTCCCGGCTGCTGTCGCGGACCTCGCGGATCACGAGGCCGGCTGTGGTGGCGGGGTCGATCACGGTGGGCATGATCCCTCCTTCTATAAGTGGCTACTTATGTTAGCCCACGAGCCTGCGCCGGAAACGAGGAAACCTGTCAGGGTCCGGGGCCATGCATAAAAAGTGTGCCAAGCGCCTGGGTCCACGAGTGTCGGTAAGGCGGAGCAGGTTCCGAACATGGCCCAGATCGCCGTGGGTCCCGCGCCGGTCGGACGCCAGCTCGCTGCAACGCCGGGCTGACTACCACCCGCCTCAGCCGATCGGCGCGCACCCGGCGGGCGCTACTCCTCGACCGGCACGACCACGCACAGCTCGAACGTGTCCCGGCCCCGGCGGAGGAGGTACCGCACCCGCTCCGCCGTCTCCTCCGCCGCGTTCTCGTCCTTGTAGCTCCAGCGCACGTCGACCCAGAGCAGGGCGTCGCCGACCTGCTCCACCGCGCGCACCTCCGGGACCGCGGCGACGAGCCCCTGCTCCCGATAGGCGGCGAGCATGCCGCCGAGGGCGTCCCGTGCCGCCTCGGCATCGGGTACGACGAGGGAGCGTCCGGCCTCCACCACCACCGACGGGTAGGCGAGGCTCTCGGTCACGGTCTCCAGGTCGCCCGAGCCGAGCGCCACACCGTAGTCGACGAAGAACGTGACCAGGTCGTCCTGGTCGTACGGGGTACTGGTCATCCCCTCACGGTAGGCCGACTCCCCGTTGAGTGCTGGCTATTTGCCCCCTCATCGCGGCCAAGAGGGCAAATACCCAGCACTCAACGTGCCGCGTGGGTGAGGGCCGTCAGCAGGTCTTGCCAGAGGTCGTCCACGTCCTCCAGGCCTACCGACAGGCGGACCAGGTCGGGGGAGATGCCCGCGTCCTTGCGGGCAACCTCGTCCATGATCCGGTGCGTCAGCGAGGCGGGGTGCTGGATCAGGCTGTCGACGCTGCCGAGGCTCACGGCCGGCGTGATCAGCCGGACGGCGGAGACCAGCGCCACCGGGTCGACGGACGTCTCGAACGAGACCATCGCCCCGCCCACGCGCGGGTAGTGCACCCGTGTCACCCGAGGGTGCTCCGCCAGCCGGCGCGCCAGCTCCGCCGCAGTGGCCGACGCCGCACGTACCCGCACCGGGAGGGTCGCCAGCCCACGCAGGAGCTCGTAGCCCGCCATCGGGTGCAGTACGCCGCCGGTCATGAAGCGGACCTGCCGCAGCGACCGTGCGAACTCCGCGGAGCAGGCGATGACGCCGCCCATCACGTCGCCGTGCCCGCCCAGGTACTTCGTCGCGCTGTGCAGGACCAGGCTCGCGCCGTGTGTCAGCGGCCGCTGCAGCACCGGCGTGGCGAACGTGTTGTCCACGAGGAGCGGCGCGGCGCCGCAGGCGTCGGCCAGCGCGCGCAGGTCCACCTCGGTGAGGGTCGGGTTGGCCGGGCTCTCGACGACCACCAGCCCCGTCGTGTCGGTGATGGCCGACGCCGCCTCGTCCGGCGTCACCCACCGCACCGAGTTGCCCAGCAGGCCGGACTCGAGCAGGTGATCAGTGGTGCCGTACATGGGCCGGACGCCGACCACCTCGGGCTTGCCCTCGGCGACCTGGGCCAGCAGGCAGGCCGACAGCGCGGCCATCCCGCTCGCGAACGCGACGGCGGCCTCCGCGCCCTCGAGCTCGGCGAGCGCGTTCTCGAAGCGGCGCACCGTCGGGTTGGCGACGCGGCCGTACACGGGCGGGCCCCCGTCGTCGTGCCCCGCGGCGAACTCGTCCAGGCGCTCGGCCTCGCCGACGACGTCGTACGACGGGTAGGTGGTGGACAGGTCGATCGGCGGGGCGTGCAGGCCCAGGGCGGCCAGGTCGTCCTTGCCGGCGTGGACGGCGCGCGTGTTCCAGGAGTGGGTGCTCCCTGCGAGCGGGGTCTCCGCGTGCGTGGTCATGGAGGACTATCGGCACCCGGGACCACACATACCGGTCAGGCATGCTAGAAATTCGGCCTATGGGCCAGAACGTGATCCTGGATTCGGTAGATCGTGCGCTGCTGGACGAGCTGCAGAAGGACGGTCGACTCTCGAACAAGACGCTCGCGCAGCGTGTGGGCGTCGCGCCGTCGACGTGCCTGGCCCGCACCCAGCGGCTGCAGAACGCCGGGGTGATCCGCGGCTACCGCGCCGAGATCGACCCGGCCGCCGTCGGGCGCGGGCTGCAGGCCATGCTGATGGTGCGGCTCACCACCCACTCCCGGCCCTTGCTGGGGCCGTTCGTCGAGTGGATCCGGCGGCTCCCGCAGACCCGGGCCGTGCACCACGTCTCCGGGCCCGACGACTTCCTGATCCATGTGGCCTGCGTCGACACCGACGAGCTGCAGCGCGTGGTCCTCGACCTCACGGCTCGCGGTGAGGTGGGCCGGGTGCAGACCGACCTGGTGTTCTCGTCCTGGACCTGCGGCCCGGTCACCCCAGCGAGCTGACGTGTCAGACGTACAGGTCACCGGAGTGATCTGTACGTCTGACACGTGCGGGGTCAGAGGGCCTGGCCCAGCAGGTCGGCGAACAGCGCGTCCGCGTCGACGTCCAGGCCCCGGGCCGTGAACCAGGCGCACACCGTGCGGCAGTCCCGCAGCAGCACGTCGCTCGCGAACGGGTTGGCCACCAGGTCCACGACCTGCGGCAGGTCGATGATGACCAGCCGCTCGCCGTCGGCCAGGATGTTGTACGGCGACAGGTCGCCGTGCGCGAAACCGAGCCTGGCCAGCACGGACATGCCGTGCGTCAGCTGCTCCCAGT
Source organism: Promicromonospora sp. NPDC023805 (assembly GCF_040639635.1). NCBI lineage: Bacteria > Bacillati > Actinomycetota > Actinomycetes > Micrococcales > Promicromonosporaceae > Promicromonospora > Promicromonospora sp. NPDC023805. The sequence goes on from NZ_JBFAAH010000009.1 coordinate 113,316, forward strand.
ACGACTCGAGCAGGTCGTCCGACGGGCGCTCCCTGGTCAGCCGTGGCGCGGCGACCGCCTGGACGCCGCCGGCGTCGTCGGTCACCTCGGTGCCCACGAACTCCATGAGTACCTCGGTGCCGTCGATCTGAACCGGGTAGGGCACCGGCGCACCGGCCGACCAGAGGCTGCGCAGGGCGACGAACTCGGCGTCGGCCCACTGGGTGGCCGAGACCGCGCGGCCCCACGCGGACTTCCGGTCCTCCATGGCGCGCTGGTCGCGGGTGCGGCGCGTCCGGCGCCCCTCGGTGTACTCCGTACCGCGGTGGAACTGCCCGTGCTCCAGGCTGCGGTACCGCTTGGCCACCAGGAGGCAGCGTTCGGCGCCCTCGAAAGGCCCACCGTCGGACGGCGTGGTCGCCCCCGGCGGGACCGCGCGTTCGATCAGGAAGGCGTCCGCCTCCTTGCCGGTCTTGAGGATGCCGAGCTCGGTGTCGAACGCGGCGTCCCGGGTGACCAGCCAGTCGGGCAGGGGCTCGGGTCCGCGCTGTCCCTTGGCGACGGATCGCCAGGTGGACCAGCGCTGTCCGGGTCCGGGCTGGTCGAGATGCCGGCTCGGATCCCGGGTGGCATCGGCATGTGCGAGACCGGCGTCGGACAAGTCCGCCCCGAGGGTGCTCGGGTGCGGGCCCTCCAGCTCCTCGCGACCGACCTGAGCGCGCCGGGTGGCGCGCAGCTCGTCAGCGGTCGGCCGGGTGCTGGCCTGGTTGTTGCTCCTGTTCGCGGCGTGGACCAGGAGGGACTTCGGTGCTTCGGGAAAACGGGGCAAGACAGTGCTCCTTGATGCTGGAGCACTACCGGATCAGCCCCGGGTGCTCCTGGTGACAGTGGCGTCTGCTGCCGCGAAGGCAGCCGCGCGAACGACGTCGTCCATGACTGCCTCCTTCCTGTCCGCACTCTGCGAGTGCCTGTCCCCGAGCGCATCGGACGGGGGTCCTGTTACCTGTGCTGGCCGGTCATCAAGCCGCCTCGAAGTGCAGGCTTGGTGACCGTGCGCCGAGCATGTCACGACCGCGCGGCGGCTCGCACCTGATTTATGCCGCGTCCTTTCGGGGAGCTGCTCAGCTCCAGGGCAGGGCGTTCTCTATCGACTCCCACACCGAGTCGCGCACGTCCTGGGTGGTGTCCTGGACGCCCTGCTCGAGGTCGTCCTGGATCTGCTCCCGCTGCTGCTCGAACGAGTCGCGCGCGTTCTGCGTGACCTGCTGCGCGTAGCCGACGACGCCCTGCACGGCGATCACGATCACCCACAGCACGACGACGAGCCAGAACGGCCACGTCCGACCACCGCGGCGCGTCCGGACCGCCCGGAGGAGGTTCACGACGGCGGAGGTGACGATGCCGAGCAGCGGGATCGACAGCTCCGCCATGCGCGGCAGCCACACGGGGTCGAGGTTCAGCGCCGACACCGTGATGCCGCCGAGCGCCGTGAACAGCGGCAGCCCTGCCGCGCTGGGCATCACGTCGAAGCCGGGGACGAGCCGCACCAGCTGGTAGAGCGCGAGGGCGAGCAGCACGCGCGGGATCCAGCCGAGCAGGGCCGCCAGCACGCCCAGGCCACCGCCGGAGTCCCGCTGCTTCGCATCGCGGTCCCTGCGGTCCTGGGCGTCCTGGGCGCCCCGGTCGTCGCGCCGCGGCGGCGGCCCGGCCGGCTGGGCCGGGGGCCGGGCGGGGGACTGCGGCGGGAGGTTCGGCTGGGTGCGGGCCGGGGCGGCGGGCCGCTGGGCGGGCGCCTGTGCCGGCGCGGGTGCGAGGCGGGTGTCGGACGCCGGAACCGGGCGGAACGCGGGCGCCACCTGCGTGGCCTGCTGGTTCGACACCGGTACCGGCGCCGTGCGCTGGGGCGGCCGGCCGGACTGTCGCCGGAGCGGGGGAGCCGCCGTCGGGCTGCCGGGGAGCGGCAGGCCGTGGCGCTGCCGGTACGCGATCCAGCCGTCGAACGTGTCCTGGTATCCCTCGGGTGTGAAGGCCGGCGCCCAGCGCATGGCGGCCCACAGGTAGTCCTTGATCTCGACGGGCGCGCGCCCGCCGGCCCGCTGCGGTCCGACGGCGGCCAGGTAGGTCGAGATGACCTCCTCCGCAGCACCGTCGAACCCGTCGCCGTGCACCTGGTGCAGGCGGCCCATGAGCTGCTGGTCGTAGACCAGGTTGGTGATGGGCTCACCCTGCTGCACCGGGTTGCTCGCGAGCACACTGGTCGGCGGGACGGCGGCCGAGGGGGCACCGCTCCCCGTGAGCACCTCGGTGACGAGGCCGCGCTCGATGGTGGTGGCGCCCGCCGCGGCGAGCAGCGCGGGGTCGAGCGCCGCGCTGTCGTTGGCGAGCTGGGCCACGGTGCCGATGAGGTTGTGCAGCGGCGGGCGGTCCTCGGGCTGGTGCCGGGTCATGGCCAGGACGAGCGGCAGCAGGCGCCGGTCGACCGGTCCGACGTCGGCCGCCGTCAGGTCGCGGCCCACGAAGTTGAGGTCGTTGGGCAGCTGGCCCGTGGCGAGGAAGATCAGCAGCAGGCCCAGGCTGTACACGTCGGAGCGGGCGTGCGGCTTGCGCACGAACAGCTCGGGCGCCATGTACGAGATGGTGCCGGCGGCGTGCGTCGACGTGCTGGTGCCGTGGCCCTTGGCGATGCCGAGGTCGATGAGCACGTACCGGTCGGGCGCGGCGATGATGTTGGCCGGCTTCACGTCCCGGTGCAGGAAGTGCTCCTCCTGGAGCACCGCGAGCGCGTCGAGGACGTCGTCGGCCACGCGCAGCACGTCGCGCGTCGGCATCGGCCCCTCGGCGGACACCCGCTGGGACAGGGTCGGGCCGGGCACGAGCTCCATGGCGAACCACGGCGTGGGCGACTGCAGGTCGGCGGTGACGAGCCGTGGGAAACCGCGCCCGGCCAGCCGCTCCAGCAGCGCGGCCTCGCCGACGAACCGGTCCAGCGCGCCGAACTCGGAGTTGGTGAGCACCTTGAGGGCGACCTCGCCGCCCTGCCCGACAGCGCGGTAGACGTGCGCGAACCCGCCGTGGCCGAGCGAGCCGACCAGCTGGAACGGGCCGAGGACCTCACCGGTGGCCGGGATCCGCTGACCGGTGGCGGGTGCGGCGCCCGGGTACCCCGCCCCGTGCGACCCGTTCGGCTGGCTGGCACCCGAGGGCTGCACGACCCGGGTCGCGGCGGTCGGCGGTGGCGCCGTCAGCGGCGGTGCGGCGGGCTGCGTCAGGATCCGTGTCGGTGCGGGCGGCGGAGGGACGGCAGCGGTCTGGTCGCCACCCCGAGCCGGCTGACCGGCGGGGCGTGCGGCCGTCGTGCGGATGGTCTCGTCGGACAAGCAATGACTCCTCAGCAGCACGCCGGCACAACCGGCTGGACCAGAGGAAATCTATCAGCGTCCCGCCACGCCGCTCAGTAAAGAGCCCGAGCCGTGACCTGTCAGCCGTTCCCGCCGGGCAGGGCGTCCTCGAGCTGGTCGGTCGCGTTCTGCTTGGCGTCGTCCACGCCCTGCTCGATCTGCTGCTCGACGGAGTCCTGGGCGTCCTTCTTCGCGTTCTCTACCGTCTCGTCGACGGAGTTCTGGACGTCCTGCTGGATGTTCTCCGTCGCCTCCTGCGCGTAGCCGACGATGCCGCCGACGGCGAAGACCACTATCCAGGCGACGACCGCGAGCCCGTAGGGCCAGATCGCGAGCGACGTGCCCAGCGAACGGATCGAGTTGAGCAGACCGGCGAGCGCGATGCCGAGCGCCGGGATCGTCATGTTGGCGGCCTGGTCGGACCACTCCGGGTTGAGGTTGAGCAGGCCGAGCACGCCGTCGCCGATACCGCGGAACAGCGGGAACTGCGAGACGTCCGGCATGACGTCGAACCCGGGGATCAGCCGGACGAGCTGGTAGACGCTCAGCGCGAGCAGGATCCGCGGGATCCAGGCCAGGACGGCGCCCGCCGCGGAACCGCCGGGGGAGTCGTCGCGCCGCTCTCGCTCGTGGCGGGGGACCGGCGGCATCGGCGGCGTCTGCTGCGGTGCCCGCGGGCTGTAGGCCTGGTCGAACGGCTGCGGCTGACCGTAGCCCGGCTGCTGGCCCGCCTGGCCGTAGCCCGGCGGCTGGCCGTACGCCTGCGTCGGCTGGACCGGCTGCTGGACCGGCGGCTGGCCGTACGCCTGCGTCGGCTGGCCGTAGCCCGGCTCGCCAGGGAAGGCGGCCGCCTGCGCCTGCGTGGGCTGCACGGTCTCGTACGGCCGGTACGGCCGCGCGGGCGGCGGGGTAGCGGCCCGGTAGTCCCGGCCCTGGTTCGCGCCCTGCTGCGGCACGCCCGACGGCGGCATGACCTGGGTCCGGTCGTCGTATCCGGCCTGTCCGCCGCGCCCTGCCTGCCCGTCCTGGACCGCGTCCATCCACTGTGTGGCGGCATACGATGACGGGGCGCCCGGCTGCGTATCCGGGCGAGCGGGCGGCCGCTGGATCTGCGTGGGGTCGTCCACCGGAGGAATACGGCGGGTGGGCTCGTCGGACACGCGAAGGCTCCTCGGTTGTGGTCCCGGTCTCGACACGTGCAGTCGGCACCTGATTGCGCGAGAACTTACCAGGTGGGGTGATTGCCCCGTTGGGGTGGCCAGGCGGACGAACATGTCCGACCCTTGCTTCGGGGGCGATCCACGCAATGCCGCCTGCCCAGGAACTTCGGAGGAAACGTATGAGCTCTGACACCGTGCCCCGCTGGCCCCGGATCGACGCGATAGTCCGGGAAGACGGTTCCGGTGAGGTGACGATCGACGGGACCTTCCACCCCATCACCACGGGCAGTCTGGAAGAGGCGCGCGTGGAGGTGCTGCGCAGGGTCACGGAGAACGCCGCGAAGGTCGGCCGGCCGGTGCGGGCGTCCGCGACGGGGCCAGAGGGGCTCTGGAACCTGATCGTCCACCCGGACGGGACGGTGGTGCCGGAGGAGGACGAACCCACGCCGCCGTCGGCCCCGACGCCGCAGGCGCCGCCGGCCACCGCCCCGGCCGGTGAGGCACCCGGCGAGACGCCGGTTATGGAGCCCGGGGCGATGCCCGGTCCGACGGCGGGACCCGGGCCGGTGTTCGAGGACGCACAGTTCGAGGACGCACAGGCAGTTGATCTGCCGCGAGGCGAGCCGGCTGACGCGGCCGGTGGCGCGGACCAGGACTCGTTCGGCACGGCGGTCGAGGCCGACCCGGAGGACACGGTGCGTCGTCTCCCGCGGACCCCCGAGGCCACTGAGGCCGCGGCGCCCGGCTCCGCGTCGGCCTACGCGCCGAGCGACGTGAGCTCCGGGGCGGGCAGCGAGCTCCCGGTCGCGGACCGGGTGCGGGCGACGGACGACACCAGGGGTGGCGCGGCGACCAGCCCGCCGAGCACCATCCAGGGCAGCATGCCGAACACGATGCCGGGCAGTCTTCCGAACACTGTGCCGGGCAGCATGCCGGGCCGGCCGGCGAGCCCCCCGTCCGGACCGGTCCACGCGGTGCCGGGCGCGAGGAGCAGCGGCGGTGGGCTGTCCGCACCCCCGTCGGACCCGATACCGGTGACCGACGGGGAGACTCCGCGTTCGCGGCGCGAGGCACGCGAGTCGTTCCTCACCCACCAGCAGGACGAGGAGCCCGCGACGCGCGGGTTCCGCGGGATGCTGACCCGGATCGGCATCCGGGTCGGGCCGAACGAGGCGGAGCGGGCCGAGCGGGCCGACGAGCGCGCCGTCAGCCAGCACTGGCCGGGGCCGCGCACGATCTCGATGGTGAACGGCAAGGGCGGGGCGGGCAAGACGCCGTCGACCGTGCTCCTCGCTGCCGTCTTCGCGCAGTTCGGCGGCGCGGGCGTGGTCACGTGGGACAACAACCAGACGCGCGGGACGCTCGGCTGGCGCACAGAGCAGGGCCCGCACGAGTCCACGCTGCTGGACCTGCTGCCGCAGACGGACCGCCTGCTCGGACCGTCAGCGCAGGCCGCTGACCTCGCGCGGTACGTGCACCACCAGACGCGCGACCGGTTCGACGTGCTGCGGTCCAAGCCGATAGCCATGGCGAACGAGCAGCGGATCGAGCCGCAGGACGTGGACGCCATCCACTCCGTGCTCTCCAAGTACTACCGGATGATCCTCATCGACTCCGGCAACGACGAGTCCGACCCCATGTGGCAGCGGATGATCGACCTGACCGACCAGCTCGTGGTCGCCACGACCACGCGGGACGACCACGCGGAGGCCGGGGCGCTGCTGCTGGAGGCGCTGTCGACCCGCGACGGCCGGTCGGCGTACCTGGCACAGCAGGCGGTAGTCGTCGTGAGCCAGGCCGACCAGAAGGAGCCCGCGAGCGAGCTGGAGAAGGTCGCCGACGGCTACCGGTCGCTGGCCCGCGAGGTGGTGACCATCCCGTTCGACCCGGCGATGGTCGACGGCCACCTCCGCTACGGCGCGCTGCGCCCGGAGACCCGGCGGGCCTGGCTGGCGGCCGCCGCGGCGGTAGCGGGCGGTCTCTGACCCACCTGAAACCGTTGAGTGCTGGATATCTGCGGCTTCCGAGGCCCGAAAGCGCAGATATCCAGCACTCAAACGACACGGGTCAGGCGGGGAAGAGCGCCACGAACTGGTACCAGACCGCCATCGTGTCGAAGTCCATCTGGTCCAGCAGCGCCCACACGATGCCGACGATCGCGTACAGCGAGAGCGGGATGAGCAGGATCCACTCGCGCACCGAGCCGGCGTCGCCGATGATCGGGATCGAGAGGTTGCCGCCGGTCCGCCACATCCAGTCGAGCTCGATGCCTCGCTTGTTGCGCATCCAGTACGGGGACCGGAACTTCAGCGGCCACAGCAGCGGCACACCGGCGGTCGTGATCAGGTCGCCGAGGATGTGCACGACGCAGCCGAGCGCCACGCTGAACGGCATCCAGTACCACTCCTCGGGCGCGAAGATCGCGATGAGGACCGCCAGCGTCACCGACATCGTCCACGGGAAGATCTTCGTGTCGCGCGTGATCTTCAGCGCCTTCAGGGCGAACGCGACCAGCAGCACGCACATGATGCCCGGTCCGATCAGGATCGCCCCGAACTCCTGGGTGCCCGTGTCGATGCTCAGGAAGCTCAGCGCCCAGGCGATCGCCGTGAACACGGCGACGCCCAGGATCGAGTGCGTGCCCTTGCGGTGTCCGCCCGACACGGCCTCGATGCCCTTGACCACGACGTTCGACACCGGCTTCAGCGAGTTCGCGATGGTGCCGGAGTGATGGTCGGCGTCGGGCAGCAGCGCCGCGCCCGCGCAGACGAGGGCTCCGGTGAACACGCTCGCGTCCGACACGGGGTACCAGCCGAAGGCGATCGGGGTCGAGGCGGTGACAGCGATCCAGGCCGCGGCTCCCGACGCGGCGTGGTGGCCTCCCATCATGGTGGTGTGCGCTCCAGTTCCCGGGTCTCCCCGAATCGACAGATGTTGTGGCAGGTGGCCCGCCGGCCCCCGGCCGGGCAGGCCGAAGTCCCTGGTGGCAGGGCCGAGCCAGGGCATTGAAGCAGGTGAGAGCGGTGGAGCGGGGGACGGCGCGCCGGTCCGGCGGTCAGGCGCCCGTCACATACGCGTAGTGGTGAAAGTGCTGGTCGCGGACGAAGCCCTCGGACTCGTACAGGCCCTGTGCCGCAACGTTGTCCCACGCCGTGGCCAGCGAGACGCGGATGGCGCCCGCCTCCTTGGCACGGCGGCACGTCTCCCGCACGAGAGCACGCGCCGCGCCCGTCCCGCGTGCGTCCGGAGCGACGAACAGGTCGTTGAGGACCCAGGAACGGCTCAGGCTCACGGACGACCAGGTGGGGTAGCTCTGGGTGAAGCCGACCACCTCCTCGGCGGCCGAGCCGGGCTCGGTACCCTCCGGCCGCACCACGGCGATCAGGAGCACGCAGTCGCCGGCGTCGCGGCGGGCGGTCAGATAGGCGCGCGCTTCGGCGTCGGGCACCTCCTGGTCGTAGAACCGGAGGTACTGACGGAATAGGTCGACCACGGCATCGACGTCGTCGTCGGTCACGGGGCGCACGTCAACAGACACCTCGCGATCATGTCAGGCCGAAGGGGGTGGGCGCCATGACCTTCGGGGATACCGCGACGATCCAGCGGGTGATAGAGGCGTGCGGCGCGCGAGCCCGCACCGGCGAACACGGTGCCCCGCTCCGGAACACGCCGGACCCCCTGACGGTTGACAGAGGCGATGAATACCCAGCCACGCTTGTCCGTCCTTGACCTCGTGCCCGTCCGTTCGGGCCAGACCAGCGCTCAGGCCCTGTCGGCCTCGCTCGAGCTGGTGGCGCTCGCCGACCGCCTCGGGTACGAGCGCTACTGGTTCGCGGAGCACCACAACATGGCAGCCGTCGCGGCGTCGTCGCCACCGGTCATGATCGCCGCCGCCGCCGCGCGCACCTCCCGCATCCGGGTCGGGTCGGGCGGCGTGATGCTGCCGAACCACGCCCCGCTCGTGGTCGCCGAGCAGTTCGCGGCGCTGGAGGCCATCGCGCCCGGCCGGATCGACCTCGGCATCGGCCGCGCCCCGGGCAGCGACCCCGTGGTCACGTCCCTGCTGCGTGCCACCGGTCCGACGGCGGACGTGGACCGCTTCCCGCAGCACGTCACCGACATCCTGAGCCTGATGGGGCCCGATGGCGCCCGCCTGCGACTCGTCTCCGGCGAGATCTACGACGTGCGGGCAACGCCCGCCGCCGGGAGCGTCCCGACCGTGTGGCTGCTGGGTTCCAGCGACTACTCCGCGAGGCTCGCCGCCGAGCTCGGCCTGCCCTACGTGTTCGCCAACCACTTCTCCGGCCAGGGCATGGACCAGATCCTCGCCCTGTACCGGGACGGCTACCGGCCGTCCGAGGAACACCCGGAGCCGCGTACGTTCATCACGTCCAACGCGGTGGTCGCGCCGACGTCGGACGAGGCGCACGACCGTGCCCTGCCGCAGCTGCGGCAGATGGCGAAGCTGCGGTCGGGCCAGAAGCTGGGCCCGCTCGAGACCGTCGAGGACGCGGTGCGTGCCACCGCCGACGAGCCCGCCGGCGGCATGATCGCCCAGTCGATCGAGGCGATGCGGGAGCGCTGGCTGATCGGCGACGCCCAGCACGTCGCCGCGGAGGTACGCGGCCTGGCCGAGCGGCACGGCGTCGAGGAGGTCATGCTCGTCCCGGTCGCCGGGTCCCGGGCCGACGAGCCCCTGGACGCGACGCCCGGCCGTACGCAGACCCTTGAGCTCCTGGCCGCTGCGCTGAACGGCTGAGACGCGAGAAAAGGGTCAGGCGATCGGCACTTCGCAGTTGCCGATCACCTGACCCTTTGCCTACCTCACCGTGCCCGGGCTAAGCCGCTCGGGCTGCCCGATGCCGGATGGCGCGCGCGTACTCCGCCCGCGGGACGTGTGGCGTCACGTAGAGGACCATGCCGGCCTCGGCCGGCGTGCGGTCCGCCTTGAGCGAGTTGCACTCGTAGCAGGCGGCCACAAGGTTCATCCACGTCGAGGGGCCCCCGCGCGACCGCGGCAGGATGTGGTCCACCGTCTCGGCGGGACCGCCGCAGTAGGCGCAGCTGCCATCGCGCCGCTTGACGCCCAGCTTGGTGCACGCGGGCGCCCCGTCCGACTTGTAGAGCCACCGCATCGTGACGTATCGGACCAGCCGCAGCACACGCGGTAAGGGGAACGGCCCGAAGGAGCGGCCGTCGACCGCCTCCTCCACTACCGCGACCTCGCGCACAAGCATGTGGATGGCGTGCCGGACCGATACCCGGTGCAGCGGCTCGTAGCCGGCATTGAGGACTAGGACGTCGGCCACGGGCCTGCTCCTTCCGGTGAGCTTGTCGTTCTCGTTCTTCTCGTGATTCGTGGGGTGGTGCTGTTGTCTCGGGCCGTTCTGTACAACTACCCCCGGGACGACAAGAGCCGCCCGGGAAAAGGCATCCCGAGGCGGCTCACGTTCGCTGGTCCGGCAGAACCGGATCAGCGGCGTATGGCGCCTCGTATGGCCTCACGGCCGTCTCGCAGGTGTGTCGCAGTGGTGGGGTAGGACGAAGCGGTGGTCGCACTGACCTTGCACAGGCCTGAGGCCTGGAGCGCGATGCTGATGCGGACCATCGTGGGTTTCGTCCTTCCGTCTAGTTCTGATCTGACCGTATGGATAAGGCTCGTATCGATATCGGCAGGTACCAAAGGCACACGACCTGCCGCCACGGCGCGAGTCCGTGTGTGAAGAAAGGTACAACGAGACCTTGGTAGCGTCTATGGCTTTTCCGGAACTGCAACCCAAGGATGCATCAAGTGTCCGGCGTGGCGCTGCATCACGGCGTGTCGCGCGCCTCCCGCTCACGGTCTGCCCAATGCCTTTGAGGTCTAAGTTGCTCCGTTCTGAATCGGTTCAGAGCGGAGCAACTTAGACCTCGAAGGGGTGGACGCCGGAGGGCGCCGGCGGGCGGGTGGGCGTGCGGGTTACCAGGTGACCGGCTCCCGGATGATCGGGCACGTCATGCAGTGGCCGCCGCCGCGGCCGCGGCCCAGCTCGCCGCCCGCGATCTCGATGACCTCGACGCCCGCCTTGCGCAGGAGTTCGTTGGTGGTGGTGTTGCGGTCGTAGGTGAACACCACGCCCGGCTCGACGGCGACCGAGTTGTTGCCGCTGTCCCACTGCTGGCGTTCCGACTCGTAGACGTCGCCGCCGGTCTCGATGACCCGCAGCTCGCCCAGCCCGGAGGCCTGGCCCACGACGTCGAGGAAGGACGACCCACCGGCGTCCGTGACGGACACGCCGAGCGGCCCGGAGTCCGGGCGCAGCACGAACGGGTGCACCCGGTCCACGATCCGCGGGTAGACGGTGACGGTGTCGACGTCGACGAACGTCATGACGGTGTCCAGGTGCATGGCCGCGCGCAGGCGCGGCATGCCGGCCACCACTATCTGCTCGGCCGCGCCCTGCTCGAAGAGGGACGCCGCGACCTGCGTGATCGCCTGGCGCGAGGTGCGCTCGCTCATGCCCATGAGGACCGTGCCGTTGCCGATCGGCATGATGTCGCCGCCCTCGAAGGTGGCCTCGCCGTGGCTGGTCTCCGGGTCGCCCCACCACACGCGGCTGCCGACGAAGTCGGGGTGGAACGCGTAGACCGCCTTCATGAGCAGGGTCTCGTCGCGGCGAGCCTGCCAGTACAGCGGGTTGAGCGTGAGGCCGCCGTAGATCCAGCAGGTCGTGTCCCGCGTGAAGAGGGTGTTCGGCAGCGGCGGCATGAGGTACTCACGCGCGTCCGGGCTCATGTCCGCGAGGGCGCGGAAGCCCGGCGGCAGCTCGGGCACGTCGGCGACCGCGAGGCCGCCGATCAGGTACCTGGCCAGCTCGTGCTCGGGCAGCGACTCCAGGTACTCGCGCGTCGCCTCGACCAGGCCGTTGCCCACGATCTCGGGCACGATCTTGCGGTCCAGGAGCCAGTCGCGCGCGCCGGGTACACGCAGCGTCTCGGCGAGCAGGGCGTGCAGCTCGACGACGTCGACGTCGCGGCTGCGCAGCTCGCTCACGAAGTCGGCGTGGTCCTGCTGGGCGCGTTCCACCCACAGGACGTCGTCGAACAGCAGGGCTGCCGAGTTGGACGGGGTGAGGCGCTGGTGTGCCAGGCCGGGCGCGCAGACCAGTACCTTGCGCAGGCGGCCGACCTCTGAGTGGACGCCGTACGCCGACGAGGGTGAGCCGGCAGGGGGCGGTGTGATGTCGATGGTGTTCATCGGGCGCTAACGGTACGCTCACCGACCGGGACCTCGATGTCGAGCGTGTTGCCCGACTGCGCGAGCGGGCAGGTCCACGCCGGGTCGTAGGCGCAGGACGGGTTGTAGGCGAAGTTGAGGTCGAGCACCAGGTCGCCGACGCCGTCGTCGTCCGGCCCGCCGCCCGCGCCGCCGTCGGACCCATCGGTGTGGCCGAGCCAGGCACCCTTGATGGTGTCCAGGAGGTAGCGGCCGCCGCCGTAGGTGCCGCCGGGCGGCCCGGCGAGAGCGTCCTTGATCGGCACGAACAGGCCGCCGCCGTACGAGGCGAGGCGCCAGACGTCGAGCGTGCCGAGGTCACCGAGGGTCTCGTGCCGGAGGGCGACCGTGCCGAGCAGCTCGAACGGCACGACGCCGTCGGTTCCGGTGGGGACGTCGAGGCGGCGCGGGGCGCCGTCGGGCCCGGGCTCGGCGGGCACCACCGGGGCGGTCAGGCGCCAGGCCGGGTCGTACGGGGTGACGGACAGGCCGGTGAAGCCGGGCTTCTCCTCGGGCAGGATGGGTGACGCCGGATGGGTCGCGAAGAGCTCGTCCCGGGCCGTGACCCACCCAGTGTGCGCGGCTGCCGGGTTCACCACGGCGCGGGCACGGACATCGGCGTACAGCGCGAAGACGCGCCGCCGCCAGTCCGCGGTCTGGAGGGCTGTGGTGACCGGGGACGTGGTGGCAGCGTGCGTCATGCGTCCGACACTACCGAGGCGCACCGACACTCACCCGGGCACCCGGAGCGTGGCCGTGTAGCCCTGGCTCACCGAGCCCGACGTCTTCGCCATCTGCAGCGCGTACCCGTCGGAGAACACCATGTCGGAGTCGAGGGTCACGCCCTGCAGGTTCGCGACGCTCTGCTCGTAGCCCGCCGTCGCGTACACGGCCTCGCTGACGGCCTGGGGGAGGGCGAGCTGCGAGGTGCGCATCCGGTTCGTGGCGCTGGTGGCGTCCTCCAGCGAGGGGTAGACCTCGAAGTGGATGTGCGGCCAGCGGCCCGGGTAGCAGGCGGGGAAGATCGACGTGAAGGTGACCTTGCCGTCGGCGTCGGCCTCCTGGACCCCGCGCAGGTAGTTCTGGTCCGTGATGTCGTACATCGAGTACTTGCCCTCGCGGTCGCAGTGCCACGCGTAGACGGCGGCGCCCGCGACGGGGGTGCCGGCGTCACCATCGCCGGAGACGTCCACGACGGTCAGCGAGAACGTGAGCGGGATGCCTTCCGCGGTGCCGGACGAGTCGCCGAAGCTGGTGGTGATGTCGCTGCGCACCACGCCCGTCGTCGTCAGGATGTTGGGGCCGTTCGTGCCGTCGGCGGGGTAGGGGCCGTTCGTCTCCTCGGGGATCTCGCCGTCGCCGACGTCGGCCTGCGAGGTGTCGTCCGGCGCGCCGCGTCCACCGGGACCGCCGGTCGGCGCCCCGGTGGACGCGATGTCGTTCGCGTTCGTCGTCGGTGAGCAGGCGGCGAGCGCCGCCACCAGCCCACCCGCGGTCAGCAGGCCGATGGCGTGCCGCCGGTTCAGGAGGGTGGGGAGGTCGTGGGAGAGCCCGAGGTCGTGCGGTTCGGGCTCCTCGTGCTCCCCGGGGCGGCCGGGCGTGGTGCTGTGGGTGCTCATGGGCCGAACGTAGGGCCGGCCGCTGGGGCACGCCCGTGGGGACGCTGGGAGGGTGCTGGAACCCTGGACGCGTTCGTGCTGGTCAGCGCGGGTCGGTCAGCGCGGGTCGGTCAGCGCGGCGTCAGCCGGATGACGGGGAGCTTCCGGTCGGTGGTCTCCTCGTACTTGCGGAAGTTGTCCGCCGCGGCCTTGATCTGCTGCCAGGCCTGCTCGCGCTCGGCGCCGTGCAGCTCCCCGGCGGTCACGGCGACCTTGCGTCCGGCCTGCTCGACGGTCACCTGGTCGGGGTGGGCGGCGAGGTTGAGGTACCACGCGGGGTTGGCCGGCGCGCCGTTGGCCGACGCGACGACGAGCCAGCTGCCGTCAGGGCCCGGGAACCACGCGAGCGGCGTCTGACGCTCCTGCCCGCTCTTGCGGCCGACCGTGGTCAGGACCAGGAGGTTCATCCCCATGGTCTTCCCCTCTGCGCGGCGGGCGCGCCCCATGAGCAGCCGGTTCATCCAGCGGAACGTGCGGCCTGGCTGCTTGGCGCCGCGGGTGCCAGTGGGGTGGGTGAAGCTCATGGTGGGTGCCTTCCCGGCAGACGACTGTCGTGGCCACAGATGGTTCGCACGACCGACTATAGGGGCGCAGGCCAGGCGCGGCGTGCGGCACGGCCTACGATTCTCTGGTGCTGCGACTCTCCGATGTCACCTACCTCGTCCTCGACCACGACGAGGCGATCACGTTCTTCGTCGACGCCCTCGGGTTCGCCGTCCGGGAGGACGAGACCAACGAGTCCGGCCGACGCCGGGTCGTCGTCGGCCCCGCGGACGGCGGGACCGGGTTCGTGCTCGCCGTGACCGACGACGTTGGCGCGGCGGGCGCCGTCGGGCGGCAGGCCGGCGGGAAGGTCGCGTTCTTCCTGGAGACCGACGACTTCGCGGCCCAGCACGCGCGGATGACGGCGGCCGGCGTGCGGTTCCGTGAGAAGCCCCGCCACGAGGTCTACGGGACGGTAGCGGTGTTCGAGGACCTGTACGGCATGCCGTGGGACCTGATCCAGCCGCCTGCGCAGGGCTGAGTATCTCCCTGCACAGGCGGAGGAGGCGCAGCCGGGAGGCTCAGTCGCAGTGCTCGAACGGGCTGGTGTAGCTGGTGCTGCCCACCGAGCCGCCCCACTTGACGCAGGTGCCGGGTGCGGACCGCTTGACCGGTCCCGCGTAGTACGAGTAGCTGCCGGAGTCGGTGGTGCGCGACGCACCCTCGGGCTCCAGGAAGGCCGATACCGGGCTCGGGGTGCCGAGGCTTGTCGACTTCAGGGTGACCACACAGTTGGCGCCGGTTGCGGAGTTGTACAGCAGGTAGGTCCGGCCGACGGTGCCGAGCGCCGCCTGGTCGATCACCGAGAAGCCGCTGCCGCAGACCTCTGCCGGGGTGTGCGGGTTGGTCGCACCGCCGCACGCGTTGGTGCTCGTGACCGCCTTCTTCTGGCCGACCGACACGGTCACGCCTTCAACGGTCGGGGTGGTGTCGACGACGCCGGACGAGCCGCGCTGCTCGTAGTGCAGGTGCGGCGCCTCCGAGCCGCCCGTGGACCCGACCGTCCCGATGACCGTGCCCTGGCTCACCGACATGGTCTGGCCCGGAGCCCGCACCATGGTGTCCAGGTGCGCGTAGCGGGTGCGCGTGCCGTCGCCGTGCACGATCTGCACCCACTTGCCGTAGCTGGTGCTGCCCTCGTCGTCGAAGGTGGCGGTGCCCGCCGCGGTGGCCCGGACGGTCTCGCCGTTGATGGCGTCGCCGCCGTAGCTCTGCCAGTCGATGGAGCCGTTGGGGTTGTGGCCACCGCTCCAGTTGTTGGCGTAGAAGGTCTTGCCGCAGCTGAACGGTGACTTGTGCGCGGTCGCCAGGACGCCGGCGTCGGGCGCCGCAGTGCTCGCCGGTGCCGCCGCTGCCGCGGGTGCGGCGACGAGCGTGAACGCCGTCAGGGCGGCAAACGCCCAGCGCCTGGTTCTGTGGAACGGGGAGGTGACTGACATGGTGCTCTCCATCCAGGTGGTCCGACTCTTGGTCTGACGCTGGAAGGCTGGCACGTCCGGTATGTGCTGCCCATGGGTAGCACTGCCCTGGACGGCGTACGTTCCGGTCTGCTGTGTCAGGCAGTGGGTCAGGCAGTGAGTCAGGCGGCGGTGACCCGCCCGGCCGCGCCGTCGACGGTGACGGTGTCGCCGTCGCGCAGCGCGGTCATGGCACCGGGGACCGCGAGCACCGCGGGGATCCCGTACTCGCGGGCCACTATCGCCGCGTGCGAGAGCACGCCGCCGGTCTCGGTGACGACGGCGGCGACGACGCCGAACAGGGCGGTCCACACGGGTTCGGTGAACCGGCACACGAGGACGTCGCCGGGTTGGACCCGCGCGAAGTCGTCGGGGCCGTGCACGACGCGCGCCGGACCGGTCGCGTGCCCGGGGCTGCCCGGCGTCCCCGTGATGCTCGTGGTGGCGGAACTGTCCGACATGTCTTCCTCCCTGGGCGTACCTACCTGCGTTGACATCAGCGACCAGGAGGATGCACGGTGAAAAATATGACGCACAACCCGGTGCTCGGCCGATCCTCTCAGCCCGAGCTGCTCGTGCTCCACTCGGTCCGGATCCAGGGCATGGCCGATGACGACGCCGTCGCCGTGCGGTTCGGCCTGAACGAGGCGGACACCCGTGAGATCTTGCTCGACGACGAGGCGTACGGCTGGATCAGGAAGGCGGCGTTCGGCGCCACGGCGGGCTGGTCGATGACCGACCGTGGTCGTGCCGAGGACGACCGGCGGCTGGCCGAGGAGCTGTCCGACGCGGGTGTCCGGCCCGGCGTCGAGCAGGTGCACGAGGCGTTCGGGCCGCTGAACGCGCGCCTGCTGCAGGCATGCACAGACTGGCAGCTGCGTCCGGAGGACGGCGACCGGCTCAGCGTGAACACCCACACCGACCCGGACTGGGACGCGGCGGTGCTCGCGGAGCTCGAGGCGCTGGACGACGAGCTGGCCCCGCTGGTGAGCGAGCTCCGCTCGCTGCTGGCGCGGTTCGAGGGGTACGACGAGCGCTTCTCCGCGGCGCTCGCGCACGCCCGGTCGGGGCGTGGCGAGTGGGTGGCCGGGACCGGTATCGAGTCGTGCCACGTCGTGTGGATGGAGCTGCACGAGGACCTGATCTCGACCCTCGGGATCCAGCGGGGCGCGTGATCGCGAGCAGGCCGGGCGATAGGTTCGTGCGCATGGCGACCAGACATCTCTACCTGGCCAGGCACGGCGCGGCGGACGCGTTCGGCGAGCTCACCGACGTCGGGCACCGGCAGGCCGGCCTCCTGGGGGAGCGGCTCGCCGGCCTGCCGGTCGACGCCGTCTGGCACTCACCGCTGCCCCGGGCGGCGGCGAGCGCACGGGTGATCGGCGAGCGCCTGCCGGGCGTCCCCGTCGCGGAGGCCGCGGAGCTCGTCGACCACGTGCCGTACGTCCCCGCCGCCGCCGACCTGTCGGCGGCCTGGGCCGGGTTCTTCGACGGGTTCGACGACGCCGAGCGCGCCCCGGGGGAGCGGCTCGCCGGAGCGCTGGTCGACCGGTTCGCGAAGACTGCCGAGACGGAGACGCACGAGGTGCTGGTGACCCACGCGTTCCAGGTGGCCTGGCTGCTGCGGCATGCGCTGGACGCGCCGCCCGCCCGGTGGCTGGGGCTGAACAGCGGCAACACGGCACTGACGGTCATCGAGTACCGGGACGGCCTGCCGCCGACAGTGGTGCTGTTCAACGACATGGGGCACCTGCCGCAGGACCTGCGCTGGACGGGTTTCCCGCCGTCGGCCCGGCCCTGAAGGGCTGGCCCTGAAGGGCTGGCCCGTCAGTCGATGAGGCCCGCCCAGCGGCGGGACAGGTCTACCAGCGGTACCCGGTCCAGCGCGTCGATCTCCTCGGGCGTGTGCCAGGCGACGTCGTCGGTTGAGCCGTCCTCCTCGACGCGCAGCTCACCGCCGGTGATGTGCGCGCGGTACACGATCCGCAGGGCCTGCACGGGGCGTTCCGACGGCCGCACGCGTTCCGCGGCGGGGATCACGAAGCTGTCGACACCGAGCAGGCCGTCCAGCTCGACGTGGTAACCGGTCTCCTCGAGGACCTCCCGGACTGCTGCGTCGGCGGGGTCCTCGCCCGGGTCGATCCCGCCGCCGGGCATGGTCCAGCCGCTGTGCGCGTACTCGCTCCAGTGGGGCAGGAGCATGCGCCCTTGGTTGTCGGTGATGACGGCATAGGCGGCGACCCGCAGATCGATCGCGGCTTCTGTACTGGTGAACATAGCCCCATCCTCCCGCCCGCCGTCCGTTGAGTGCTGGGTATTTGTCCTTCAAAACCGATTCAGCAGGACAAATATCCAGCACTCAACGGAGGGGGAGGGTGGGTGGTCAGTCGATCTTTTCGCCGTTCAGGGCCTTGGCCGCCAGGCGTTCCTCCTCGCTGACCTCCCATACCTCGTGCGCCGCGTGCAGCGCCAGCAGGATGATCGCGCAGCCAAGCACCAGGTCGGGCCACCCGGAGCCGGTCCAGAAGGTGACCAGGCCCATGGCGATCACCGCGACGTTGACCAGCACGTCGTTCCGGGCGGAGAGGAACGCCGCGCGGCCGAGCGCACCGCCGCCGTGGTGCACCCGGGCCAGCAGCCAGGCGCTGGTCCCGTTGACGGCTATCGCCCCGAGGGAGGCCAGCACGAGCGGGACGACGTCGGGCGCCGTCGGACCCGCGAACCGCTGCGCCGCCTCCCAGGCCGCCACCGCGGCCGGGACCAGGATGATCAGCGCCATGGCCTTGCCCGTCACGGCTCGCCGCGCCAGCGGCCAGCTGAGCGCGACGAGGATGAGCACGTTGATCGCCGTGTCCTCGAGGAAGTCGACGCTGTCGGCCAGCAGCGAGACCGACCCGGCGGCGAGCGCCACGGAGAACTCGACGAAGAAGTACGCGAGGTTGAGCGCCGCGACGACGGCCACGGTCCGGCGCAGCCGGGCGACGCGAGGATCTCTGACGGGGCGGTTGTCGGTCACGGTCACCCATTGTCGGGCCTGGACGCGGCGGCGGTGACCGCTGGCGGAGCAGCGTTCTACCCAGGGATTCGGTCCGGACTCGAGTGAGTTCCGGGCCGGATCCCTGGGTAGAGCGCAGCGGCTCGGGCCGCGCCTGGCTCCTCAGTCCGCCGAGCGGATCATCGCGCGGACGCCCACCGCGAGGCCCAGCGCGGCGGTGGCGAGCGCCGCCACCCAGCCCCAGGCGACTGTCGCGGACAGGAGGTCGCCGGCGAAGGCCGCCCGGCCCGAGTCGACGACGTAGCGCAGCGGGTTCAGGGCAGATGCCGCCCGCATCCACGCCGGACCGTTCTCCAGGGGCAGCAGCATCCCCGACAGCATCATGACCGGGAACAGGAACGTCTGCTGCACCACCCAGAACATCCATTCCTGCTTGCGCACCGCGAGCGCCAGCGCGTACGACAGCGAGCCGACGCCGATCCCGAGCACCGCGAGCTGCAGCAGCGTCAGCACCGTCCCGATCGGGTCCGGGCGCAGGCCGAACGGCAGCATGACCAGGACCACGATCGCCGACTGGACGATGATCGGCACCATCTCCTTCAGGGCTCGCCCCACGAGCTGCGCCGGACGGGACAGCGGGGTGACGAGCATGCGCTCGTGCACGCCTGAGGAGAGGTCGAGCTGCAGGTTGGAGCCCGTCACCGACGTGCCGAACAGGGTGGTCATCGCGAGCACGGCGGGCACGAACCACAGCCAGACGTCGCCGCCGAGCGCCTCGCCCGCCGAGCCGGCCAGGAGCGGGCCGAACAGTCCGAGGAAGACCAGCGGCTGCACGAGGCCGAAGACCAGCGAGAACGGGTCGCGCACCACCGGCTGGAGCTCGCGGACCAGGACGATCCGGGTGTCGCGCAGGAAGCTGCGGCGGGGGAGCGGCCGGGCAGTGCCGGAGGTGGTGGTACCGGGGGTCAGGGTCGCTGCGCTCATGCCAGGACCTCCTTCTTGTTGGTGCTGGTCAAGGGGGTGGTTTCGGCGGGTTCGCCTCGTGAACCGGGCTCGCCCGTCGGGCTCTCCCGCAGGCTGCGCCCGGTGAGGTTCAGGAAGACGTCGTCGAGCGTGGGCCGTGTGACGTCGACGCGGCTCACCGTGACGCCCGCGGCGTCGGCCGCGCGGAGCAGCCCGGGTGTGGCGCCGGGTCCGTCGGCGGTGCGGATCTCGACGGTCCTCGCCCCGCCCGCCGCGCCGGCCTCGACCCGTACCGAACGCGTGCCGGGCGCCCGCTCCGCGATGGCGGCCAGTGCCGCCGCGTGCTCGGCCGTCACGCCGAGGGTGACGAGGTCGCCCGCGAGCTCGGCCTTCAGTGCGTCGGCGGTGGCGTCCGCGATGACCTGCCCGTGGTCCACCACGATCACCCGCTCGGCGAACGTGTCCGCCTCGTCGAGGTAGTGCGTGGTCAGCACGATGGTCATCGGCTCGGCCGCCGCGGTCCGCATGCGGAGGATGTGCTCCCACAGGTTCGCGCGGTTGTGCGGGTCCAGGCCGGTCGACGGCTCGTCGAGGAACAGCAGCGACGGCTGGTGGACCAGGCCGACGGCCACATCGAGGCGGCGCTTCTGCCCGCCCGACAGGCTCTCGATCTTGCGGTCCGCCTGCTCGGTCAGGTCCAGGGCCTCGACCAGCTCCGCCGCGCGGCTCCGGGCCGTCCGGCGGTCCAGGCCGTAGATCTCGCCCTGGGTGACCAGCTCGTCGCGGACGAGCTGGGACGCCCCGCCGGCGCCGCCCTGGCCGACGTAGCCGATGGCGGCGCGGACGCGGTCGGGCCGGGTGGCGACGTCGTACCCGGCGACCTCCGCGGTGCCCGACGTCGGCGGGATGAGCGTCGTCAGCATGCGCAGCGTGGTGGTCTTGCCCGCGCCGTTGGGGCCGAGCACGGCCACCAGCTCGCCGGGCTCGACGTCGAGCGAGATGCCGCGCACGGCGTGCACCGTGCGGGTACGGCTCACCACGAAGTCCTTGGTGAGCGCTTGGGTGCGGATCACGATGTCTCCTTCTTACGATCTGGCTGACGGTCTGGTTCTTCCGGCTGGCTACGTGTCCCACTCTCTCGGTAGTAGCGGTCAGGTTCTGGCCTCTATCCCGTGCGATGCTGAACTCATGCTCGAGACCTCCGGACGCCTCCTCGCTCTCCTGTCGCTCCTCCAGGCCCGACGGGACTGGCCGGGTGCGCTCCTGGCCGACCGGCTGAACGTGAGCCCGCGCACCGTGCGGCGCGACGTCGACCGCCTGCGCGAGCTCGGCTACCCCGTCAACGCCACCAAGGGGCCCGACGGCGGCTACCGCCTCGACGCGGGCGCCGAGCTCCCGCCGCTGCTCTTCGACGACGAGCAGGCGGTCGCCGTCGCGGTCGCGCTCCGCACGGGGACCATCCCCGGCGCCGAGGAGGGGGCGCTACGGGCCCTGGCCACCATCCGGCAGGTGATGCCGGCGCGGCTCCGGGCCCGGCTGGACGCGCTCGAGGTGACCACCGTGCGGCGTCGGCGGGCCGGAGTGGCCGGGGCCGCCGAGCCGGTGGTCGACCCCGACCTCCTCCTCTCCCTCGGCTCGGCGTGCCAGGCCCGCGAGGTGGTGCGCTTCGACTACGAGGGCGGCACGATGGCCGCGATCGGCGAGGGCGTGGGCGCCTTCCGGCCGCCGCGCCGGGTCGAGCCGCACCACCTGGTGACGTCGGACGGGCGCTGGTACCTCGTGGCGTTCGACCTCGACCGCGACGACTGGCGGATGTTCCGGGTGGACCGGATGCGGCTCCGCACCGGGACCGGGCCGCGGTTCACGTTCCGGGAGGTGCCCGGCGGCTCCGTTGCGGACTTCGTCGGCTCCCGGATCAGCGGGTCGCCGTCACCGATCCACGGCGAGGCGGTGCTCCACGCACGGGCCACCGACATCGCCCCCTGGGTCAACGGCCAGGGCCTGTGCGAGCCCCTGCCGGACGTCGACGGCATGCCCCGCTGCCGCGTGGGACTGGGCTCGTGGTCGTGGGGCGGTCTGGCCGCGCGGTTCGGCGCCTTCGACGTGCCCTTCGAGGTGGAGGGTCCGCCCGAGCTGGTGGCGGCGACCCGCGAGCTGGCCGGCCGGTACCGCGCCTCGCTGCCGGACGGCGTCCCCAGCCAGTAGGTTGTGCGCGTTCCCGAAACGGACACAGCAGACAACGGACACAGCAGAAACTGTCGTCACAGACAACGAACCAGCAGACAAAAGAGAGCGTGCGCATGACGAATCTGTCCGACTTCAGCGACGACGAGCTGGGCCAGATCCTGGACGCGCCGGGAGCGGTGCTGAAGGGTGCCACCCTGGCGGACGGCCGGCCCGGCGCGATCCGGTTCATCCGGGAGACCGCGACCGGCGCCAAGGTGTTCCGGGAGGCGCAGCAGCACGAGAACGACTTCATCCAGTCGGTGGCGCTCGCGCTGCGGGACAGGATCAAGGACGAGGAGGCGGCCGAGGCGTCCCCGGCC
Source organism: Promicromonospora sp. NPDC023805 (assembly GCF_040639635.1). Lineage (NCBI taxonomy): Bacteria > Bacillati > Actinomycetota > Actinomycetes > Micrococcales > Promicromonosporaceae > Promicromonospora > Promicromonospora sp. NPDC023805. The sequence goes on from NZ_JBFAAH010000009.1 coordinate 135,270, forward strand.
GCCAAGGTGGGCACGCCGGAGGGTGTTGCCGTGCCGGAGGACCCGCGTCCGGACCCGGAGCGCGACACGGCGAAGGCCGTCGAGCTGACCGCGGCCTCGATAGCGGTGCTGCGGGAGCGGGCGGACCAGGAGGACCTCGCCGCGTACGGCGACTGGCTGCTCCGGATCGCCACGGAGGTCGTCAAGGCCACCAAGTCCAAGGAGGGCGGCTTCTTCAGCAAGCGCCTCACGGTCAGCGAGGGCGAGCAGGCCTATCTCGACCGGCTGACGGCGGCGATCGGCCGCTGAGGAGCGCGGCCTGCGGCCCTGACTCGTCGTACTCGGTACGACGAGTCAGGGCCGCAGGCAGGAAGGGGCTGGCGCGCCGACGGAGACACGCGCCGGCCGTCCGATATTCTGCGCGCCACGGAGGTGACGATGCGCACATGGTGGCGCAGGACGCTGCAGCTTGCGGTATGGGGGGCGGCGGTCGGTGCGATTTGGCTGGCAAACATGGCAGGCGCACGAATCCTCGAGAGCGACCTGACGCCCGCAGTGTTCGTGCAGTGGGACACCTTGCGATGGGTCTTGTTCGCGGCGATCGTCGGTGCCATCGGTCTGGCCGCGCGCCGACTTCACCAGAGACTCGAGTCCGAGCTGGCTCGATCGGATATGGTCGCGACGATCCGAAACGCTCCGCTTCTGTCGAGCGTGCACATTGAACGCACGCGTGAAACGGATGCGATCGACGCACGCCTGTCGGCGCGCAGGTCGCACGTGCTTGCATTGACCGGTCCGGAAGGTGTCGGAAAATCCACGCTGATCGCCCGATACCTGGCCACTGAAGGAACGAGATTTCGACCCGCGTGGTGGATCGACGCGAGTTCTGCCGAGGGTGTTGTTCGTGGCCTTGGCGACCTCGCGAGATCGCTTGACCTGGGCCTGCCGGGCGAAGGTCCGCGCGAGCTCGCCGAACGGGCACTCACGTGGCTGTCGAGAGACTCTGGCTGGCTGGTCGTCCTGGACGGACTGGCAGAGGTCTCGCATATCGAGCTGATCCTGGTGCGAACGACCGACGTCGTCGACGGCCACCGGAGTGCCAGCGGGCGCATCGTGATCACGACCCAGTCGGACAGCGTGTGGGCCGAACTGCGCATCGACACACTTCGCATAGATCCACTCGACCGAACAGACGCGGCGCAATTGTTGTTCATGTCGATGGGTTCACCGCACCAATGGCACCAGGTAGCCGCGGAAAAGCTCGTCGCGGAGCTGGGATGCAACCCAGGGCGAATCGTCGATGTCGGCGCCAGAATTCTCGCCAACAAGATGTCTGTCGAAGCATATGCGGAGACCCTGACCGATGACCCCGAGAGGCTTGTCGACCCGCACGGCCTGCCGTCACGGATTGCCCTCGTGGAACTCTTGGGCCCGGACGCCATCGCCACCCCGGAGAAAATTCTGGAACGCTGGCACGCCAACGGTTCGACGCGCACCTCGGGCGACCTGAAGTCCGACACACCGCGAACCAAGGGACTGCGGACAGTGGTGGGCCAGTCTGAATTCGGCCCGCTGTCGCTCGACCTTCGGTCTGATGGCCTGAACGCGCTGGTCGGAGCCACCACCGGAGGTGGTAAGTCTGAATTCCTTCAGACGTGGGTGCTGGGTCTGGCGCTCGAGTACGGCCCGGACCGCGTGACCTTCCTGTTCGTGGACTACAAGGGCGGATCCGCGTTCGCCGACTGCGTCCGGCTCCCGCACTGCGTCGGCGTCATCACGGATCTGTCGCACCGCCTCGCGCAACGCGCCCTGACTTCCTTGCGGGCTGAGCTGCACAGGCGCGAGCACCTCCTCAACAAGAAGAAGGCCAGGGACCTCCTTGAGCTGGACAAGCGCGGCGACCCCGAGGCGCCGCCGTCGCTGGTCATCATGGTCGACGAGTTCGCACCTCTGGCAGGGGATCTTCCGGAGTTCGTGGATGAATTGGTCGACATCGCGAAGCGAGGCCGACCATTAGGCATCCATCTGATCATGGGAACCCAGCGCCCCACCGGTGTCGTGAGCAAGAGCCTGAGTGCGATCGCTGGGCTCCGGGTGGCACTGAGGACAGCCGACGGTGCGGATTCACACGTCTTCTTGGGTAGCGAGCTGGCGGCCGAGATCGACCCACGGAAGACCGGACGGGCTTACGTCAAGAAATCTACTTCCGGCGAGATCGTGGCATTTCAGGCTGCATACTCCAGCGGTTGGTCGATGACTTCACCCACGGACGATGACGCGGACGACGATGACGTGAGCCTGGGTCCGAACGACCAGCAGCAGCTCGTCGAGCGGATCCAGGAGGCGTTCACCGCGGGCGGCCTGCCACTGCCGCGCCGCCCGTGGCTGGACTCGCTCGCCGACGGCTACGACCTGACCCGGCTGCACCAGCGCACCGACAGCGAGCTGCTGATCGGCGTCGCCGACATCCCTGAGCAACAGGTGCAGCGGCCCATCTACTTCTACCCGGACCAGGACGGGCATCTGGGCATCTACGGCACCAGCGGGTCAGGCAAGTCGACCGCCCTGCGCACCCTGGCTACCGCCGCCGGCATCACACCCCAGGGCCGACCCGTGCACGTGTACGGGCTGGACTTCGCCGCCGGCGCCCTGCGGATGCTGGAGTCGCTCCCGCAGGTGGGCACCATCGCCCAGGGCACGGACCACGAGCGGGTCGTCGGCCTGCTGCGCATGCTGCGCGACAAACTTCTGGAGCGGCGTGAGGCGTTCGAGGCCGCGAACGCCTCCAGCCTGACCGAGTACCGGTCGCTCACGGATCACACTGACCTTCCGCGCATCGTGGTGGTGCTGGACGGGTTGCCGAAATTCCGTGAGGAGTACGACACGAGCCTGGGCCGTATGGAGTGGTTCACGGCGCTTCACGACATCTTTGACAGCGGCCGCGGCGTCGGAATGCACGTCATCTTCACCGCCGACCGGTACAGCGCCGTGCCGAGCTACGCGCGGTCCACGCTGCAGCGCAACATCCTCCTGCGGATGCCCGCCGACGGGTTCCTCATGTTCGACGCACCGCGCGACATCGTCACCCAGGCCTCGCCGTCGGGCCGGGCAGTGGTGGACGCCCTGGAGGTACAGGTCGCGGTGGTCGGCGGGACGTCGTCGGTACAGGAGCAGGCGAAGGCGACCGAGCGGCTGGCGGAGTCGATGCGCCGGGCCGGTGCCGGGCCTGCGCCCGCGGTCCAGTTGCTCCCGCGGGAGTACCCCGCCGCGCGTCTGCCCGACTTCGTCGGGGCCGAGCGTTGGCCCGTGCTGGGGCTGGACGATATGCGGATCGCACCGGTGGGCTTCGAGCCGACCGGCACGCTGGTCGTGGCCGGTCCTCCGGGGTCGGGGCGGTCCAACGCGTGTGTCGCGATCTGCCGGGCCGTGCAGCGGGCCGACCCCGGGGCCCGTCTGTACCTGTTCGCCGCAGCGCGTTCGGCGATCGCCGGCGAGCTGCCCTGGGTGGACACAGCAACAGACGCCAACAGTGTGGCAACCCTGGCTGAGGACCTGCTTCACGCGGTGCAGGACGAGGAGAGATCGCGGCGCATCGTGGTGGTCGTCGAGGGCTTCGACGAGCACCTCGATGGCCCTGCCGACCAGCCGATCCAGGATCTCACCAAGGCGATCCGCAAGTCCGACCACCTGCTGGTCGCGGAGGCCGAGACGTCGGCATGGAGCTCGAGCTGGCGGCTCCTCAGCGAGGCCAAGGAGGGTCGCAGTGGGCTGATCCTGCAGCCAGAGAGAATGGACGGCGACATCATCCTGAATACGACGCTGCCCCGAGCGGAACGTAGCGAGTTCCCCCCGGGCCGCGGTGTGTGGGTGGCGCGGGGAAAGAGCGTGCGCGTCCAGGTCCCGCTGGTGCTGGGCGCTGGAACAGGCTGACACAGGAGTCGACGCGGGGGCCGGGGCTCAGGCGCGCTCCCGGGCGTACTCGAGCTCGGGCCGCCCGCGTGCCCCGTAACGAGGCGCCCGGGACGCGACCCCGGCGTCCGCGAGGAACTCCAGGTAGCGGCGTGCGGTGATGCGAGCGAGGTGGAGCTCGTCCGCCACCTCGCTCGCCGACAGCGCGCCGGGCCGCCGGGCCAGCAGGTCGGACACCGCGTCCAGGGTGTCCTGGGACAGCCCTTTCGGGAGCCCCGCGGCGTTGGAGGTCCGCAGCGCGGCGAACGCCGTGTCGACCTCACGCTGGCTGAGCGTGGAGACCGGCGAGCGCATCTGCTCGAAGTACTTGCGGTACGCGCCGAGCTTCTCGGCGAACAGCCCGAACACGAACGGCTTGATCAGGTACTGCACGACGCCGATGGCGACCGCCTCGCGCACCGTCTCGAGCTCGCGGGCCGCCGTCACCGCTATGACGTCCACGACAAGGCCCGCCGCGCGCAGCTGCCGGCACAGGACCAGGCCGTGCAGGTCGGGCAGGTTCATGTCGAGCAACAGCAGGTGGACGTCCTCGCCCGCGGCCGCCGCGTCGCGCAGCGCGCGCACGGTCTCGCTCGCGGTGTGCACCACCCCGGCCAGCTCGAAGCCCTCGACCCGGCGCACGTACTCGCCGTGCGCTTCCGCCGTGCGGTGGTCGTCCTCCACGACCAGTACCCGGATCATGCTCCGCTCACCTGCGCCCCGGCGGCGCCGGCCGACCGCGCACCCGCGGTACCGGTCGCCCGTACCCGCTGCGCGACGGCGGCCGGACGGGGCAGCGTGACCGTGAAGACCGCCCCGGCGCTCGCGCCGGCGCTCGCGCCGGTGCTCGTGCCAGTGACATGCGAGACCTCGATGTCGCCGCCGAGGCTCTCGACCACCTGGCGCACGAGCGCCAGCCCGTAGCCGCGTCCGCCCGCCGTCGCGTCCTTGGTGCTCCAGCCGTGCTCGAAGATGCGCTCGCGATCCGTGTCGGCGATCCCGGTCCCGCTGTCGGAGACCTGGAAGACCAGCGAGCCGTCGTCGCCGTTCGCGAGGTACACCTCGACCCACGCCTCGGCGGCCGGCTCGGTGGTGTCCTCCAGGGCGCGGGCCGCGGCGGCGTCTATCGCGTTGTCGATCAGGTTGCCCAGGATCGTCACGACGTCGACCGGCTCCAGCCAGTGCGTGCCCGGCGCGATGTGCGTCTCGAAGTGCATCTCCACCGCCCGTTCGCGTGCCTGTGCCGCCTTGCCCAGCACGAGCGCGGCGATGACGGGCTCCTCGATGGCCTGCACCACGCGGTCCGTGAGCCGCTGACCGAGGTCGCGCTCGCTGGCGACGAAGCGCAGCGCCTCGTCGCTGCGGCCCAGCTCGATGAGGGTGGCGATGGTGTGCAGGCGGTTGCTGAAGTCGTGGGTCTGGGCACGCAGCGCCTCCGAGATGGTGCGCACCGACGACAGCTCGCCGGTGACCCGCTGCAGCTCCGTGCGGTCGCGCAGGGAGATGACCTCGCCGACGTTCCGGCCCGACGCCGCCGCGGTGTCCCGGCCCACCAGCAGCACCCGGTCGCCCACCCGCACCGGTCCCTCGGGCGTGCCGCCGCCCAGCACGTCGCGGACGGCGGGGGACAGGCGCGGGTCGGCGACGGCGAACGGGGCCGCGAGGTCGGGCACGCCGAGCAGGCGCAGCGCCTCGTCGTTGGCGAGCACCACCGTGCCGTCCCCGACGAGCAGCATGCCCTCCTCGACCGAGTGCAGCACCGCCTCGTGCGCGGTGAAGAGATAAGCCAGCTCGTCCGGGCCCTTGCTCTCCGTGATCCGGTCCAGGCGGCGCGCGAGCAGGGCCGCGGCGACGGCGCCCGCGCCGAACGCCAGGAGCGTCCCGATACCGACGATGACCAGGCGCGGGACGATGCTGTCCCACAGCCGGTCGAGCGTCACCCCGGCCGACACCATGCCGACGACCTCGCCGTCGTCCGCCACGACCGGGACGACCGCGCGGACCGACGGGCCGAGCGTGCCGTCGTAGACCTCCGTGAACGTCTCGCCGCGCAGGGCCGGAGCGGTGCTGCCCACGAACGCGCGGCCGATCTGCCACTCGTTGCGGTGCGTGTACCGGGTCCGGTCGGTGTCCATGACGGTGAGGTAGTCGATCTGTGTCGCCTCCATCACCCGTTCGGCGTACGGCTGCAGCACGCCCGACGCCTCGGCCACGGAGCCCGCACGGCCGGTGGCAGCGTCTGCGTGCGCCCGGGCGACCGTGTCGATCACCAGCGACTCCGCGGCCACCGTGGCCGCGAGGTCCGTGCTCTCCTTCGCCGCGTGCGCCTGCGCGGTGGACCGGGCGTCGAGCACCAGGAGCCCGAAGACGACCATCGCGCCGACGAACAGCAGCGTCGTGTGCACCGCGAGGAACCACCTCGCGATACTCGCACCCCGTCGCTGCGCCACGGACCCATTGTGGCCCCCGGCGCCGACGGGTCCGACCATCTGGAGAACACTATGTACGCAATGGCGGGAATCACCGTTCCTCCCAGCACTCTTACAGCTGACCACACAGCGTTGTGAGAGGAAAAGACCAATGGCGGAAAAGTTGCCCGCCGGCACCGGGAGCACCCCGCGCCGCCGGCTCGACAAGAGTCACTACCTGTACATCGCGGTGATCGTCGCCGTCGTGGCAGGCGTCATCGTGGGCCTCGCGTCCCCCGACACCGGAGTGGCGCTGAAGCCGCTCGGCACCGGGTTCGTCTCCCTGATCAAGATGATGATCTCGCCGGTGATCTTCTGCACCATCGTGCTGGGCATCGGATCCATCGCGAAGGCCGCGACGGTCGGCCGGGTCGGTGGCCTCGCGCTCCTCTACTTCATCGTCATGTCGACGTTCGCGCTCGTGATCGGCCTCGTCGTCGGCAACCTGCTGCACCCGGGCGAGGGCCTGTCCATCGCCGGCACCACCTACGAGGCCGAGGGTGAGGCATCGACCCTCACCGAGTTCGTGCTCGGCATCATCCCCACCACGCTCGTCTCGCCGCTCACCGGCGAGTCCGTGCTGCAGACGCTGTTCGTGGCGCTGCTGGTCGGGTTCGCCATCCAGCAGCTCGGCGCTCGCGGCAAGCCCGCCCTCGATGCGATCCGGCTGATCCAGGGGATCGTCTTCCGGGTCCTGACGATGATCCTGTGGGTCGCGCCGGTCGGCGCGTTCGGCGCCATCGCGGCGGTCGTCGGCGAGACCGGCTGGGGCGCCGTCGTCCAGCTCGGCACGCTGATGCTCGGGTTCTACGTGACGTGCATCCTGTTCATCGTGATCGTGCTCGGCAGCGTGCTGCGGCTCGTGTCCGGCGTGAACATCTTCCTGCTCATGAAGTACCTGGCGCGCGAGTACCTGCTGATCGTCAGCACCTCCTCGTCCGAGGCGGCCCTGCCGCGCCTGATCTCCAAGATGGAGCACCTTGGCGTGTCCAAGCCGGTGGTCGGCATCACGGTGCCTACCGGGTACTCGTTCAACCTGGACGGCACCGCCATCTACCTGACCATGGCGTCGCTGTTCATCGCCTCCGCCATGGGGACGCCGCTGTCGATCCCCGAGCAGATCGGCATGCTCGCCTTCATGATCATCGCCTCCAAGGGCGCGGCGGGCGTCACCGGTGCGGGTCTGGCGACCCTCGCCGGCGGTCTGCAGACCTACCGCCCCGACCTGGTCGACGGCGTGGGGATCATCGTCGGCATCGACCGCTTCATGTCCGAGGCCCGTGCCCTGACCAACTTCACCGGCAACGCCGTCGCGACGGTGGTCATCGGCACCTGGACCAAGGAGATCGACCGCGAGCGCGTGACCCAGGTGCTCGCGGGCGACCTCCCGTTCGACGAGAGCGCGATGGACGACCCGCACGGCGCCCCCGCCGACAACGACTCCGCCGGCGACAACGCCGACGGGCGAGCAAACGGCTCCCGGGAGAAGGTGGTCGAGCCGGCCACGGTCTGAGACCGCGGAACTGACCGGCGGCGGTCCGGGCACTCTGGGGGTGCCGGGACCGCCGTCAGCTTTTCGGCCGGACGGCGACGAGCGCTATCGGGACCGATGGCCCCGGCAAATACCCAGCACTCAACGAACGAGGCATGGGCGCTTCGGGTCGAACTCCCATCCTGGGACCAGGTACCGCATGGCTAGCGCGTCGTCGCGGGCGCCCAGGCCGTGCTTCAGGTACAGCTCGTGCGCGGCGGCCAGGCGCTCGCGGTCCAGCTCGACGCCGAGCCCGGGCGTCGTCGGCACCTGGATCGCGCCGTCGCGGATCTGGGGCGGCGCCGTCGTCAGGCCCTGCCCGTCCTGCCAGATCCAGTGGGTGTCCAGCGCGGTGATCGCGCCGGGCGCCGCCGCGCCGACGTGCGTGAACATCGCCAGCGAGACGTCGAAGTGGTTGTTCGAGTGCGAACCCCAGGTCAGCCCGAACTCGTGGCAGAGCTGCGCCACCCGCACGGAGCCGGCCATGGTCCAGAAGTGCGGGTCGGCGAGCGGGATGTCGACGGCGCCCGCGCGCACCGCATGCGCCATCTCGCGCCAGTCCGTGGCGATCATGTTGGTCGCGGTCGGCAGGCCGGTCGCCCGGCGGAACTCGGCCATGACCTCCCGGCCCGAGAACCGGCCCTCCGCGCCGCACGGGTCCTCGGCGTACGCGACGACGCCGCGCATGCGGTGGCCGAGCCGGATCGCCTCGGTCAGCGGCCAGCCGCCGTTCGGGTCGAGCGTGATCCGGGCGTCGGGGAACCGCTCCTTGAGCGCGACGACGGCGTCGACCTCCAGGTCGCCCGCCTGCACGCCGCCCTTGAGCTTGAAGTCCGTGAAGCCGTAGCGGTCCCGGGTGGCCTCGGCCAGCCGCACGACGGCGTCGGGCGTCAGGGCCTGCTCGCGGCGCAGCCGGCCCCACGCGTCTGACTCGTCGTCCCCGCGCAGGTACGGCAGGTCGGTGGCGCCCGGGTCGCCCACGTAGAAGAGGTAGCCGAGCATCGGCACGCTCTCGCGCTGGACGCCGTCGCCCAGCAGCTCGGCGACCGGCACGCCGAGGTCCTGGCCGTGCAGGTCCAGCAGCGCGGACTCCAGGGCAGTGACGGCGTGCACGGTGGTGCGCAGGTCGAACGTCTGCAGGCCGCGGCCGCCCGCGTCGCGGTCGGCGAACGCCGCGGAGACGGTGCGCAGCAGGCTGCGGTACCGGGCCACCGGCTGCCCGACGACGAGCCGCCCCGCCTCCTCGATCGTGGCCCGGATCCTCTCCCCGCCGGGCACCTCGCCCAGCCCCGTGCGGCCGTCGGAGTCGGTGACTATCGCGATGTTCCGCGTGAAGAACGGGGCGTGCGCGCCGGACAGGTTGAGCAGCATCGAGTCGTGGCCCGCGACGGGGACCACCTCGACACGGGCGATCGTGGGGCGGCTGCTCACTCGCTCGCCTCGGACGCCCCGAGGACGACGTCGAGCACGCCGTCGACCCGCCGCGTCAGGTGCCACGGGTTGTTAGGCCGGACCGGCTCGGGCAGCAGGTACTCCGGCAGGTTCTGGTAGGCGACGGGGCGCAGGAACCGCTCGATCGCGAGCGTCCCCACGGACGTGCTGCGGGAGTCGGACGTCGCGGGGAACGGCCCGCCGTGCACCATCGCGTGCCCCACCTCGACGCCGGTCGGCCAGCCGTTGGCGAGGATGCGGCCCGCCTTCCGCTCCAGCACGGGCAGCAACGCCGTCGCGGTCTCCCGGTCTTCCTCGGTCAGGTGCAGCGTCACGGTGAGCTGCCCCTCCAGCCGCTCGACCGCGGCGAGCAGCTCGTCGGCGTCGGCGTACCGGACCACCAGCGACGCGGCGCCGAAGATCTCGGCCTGCAGCACCGGGTTGCTCAGCAGCGTCGGGACGGCGCTCGCGAACACGGCCGGTGCGGGCGCGTTCTCGGTGCTGCCCGGAGAGCCCGCGCCGACCAGGCGCACGCCGTCCTGCGCGGCCAGCGTGTCCACGCCCTGCTGCCAGGCCTCGGCGATGCCGACCGTCAGCATGGTCTGGCCGGCGGCGGCAGCGGCGGCGCGCCCCGCGGCCTCGACGAAGGCGTCGCCGCGCTCGCCGTCGGGCACGAAGACGAGCCCGGGCGCCGTGCAGAGCTGGCCCGACGAGCCCGTCACCGACGTGAGGTACGCGGCGGCGAGGGAGTCGACGTCGCCGGCCAGGGCGCCGTCGAGCAGGATCGTCGGGTTGATCGAGCTCATCTCGGCGTAGACGGGGATCGGCACGGGGCGGGCCGCCGCCGCGGCGACCAGCGCGAGGCCGCCGCCGCGGGAGCCGGTGAAGCCGACGGCCTGGATCGCGGGGTCGGTCACGAGGGCCTGGCCCACGGCGTTGCCGGGCCCGTAGACCAGGGAGAACACGCCGGGGTGCAGGCCGGACGTCGCGACGGCGTCCGCCACCGCGCGGCCCACGAGCTCCGCCGTGCCCGGGTGCGCGTTGTGCGCCTTGACGACGACGGGGCAGCCCGCGGCGAGCGCCGAGGCGGTGTCGCCGCCCGCCGTGGAGAACGCGAGCGGGAAGTTGCTCGCGCCGAACACGGCGACGGGGCCGAGCGGCACCTTGCGCTGCCGGAGGTCGGCGCGGGGCAGGGGAGTGCGGTCGGGCCGGGCGGGGTCGATCCGCACGCCGCGGTGGTCCCCCTGGCGCACCACCTGCGCGAACAGGCGCAGCTGGCCGGTGGTCCGGGCGACCTCGCCCGTCAGGCGGGCCGCCGGGAGGCCGGTCTCGAGCATGGCGCGCGCGACGACGTCGGACCCTATGGCGTCGATGTTGTCCGCGATCTGCTCCAGGAACCGGGCGTGCGGTTCCGGGGCGAGCGTGGAGAAGGAGGCGAAGGCCTCCTGTGCGGCGGCGGTCGCCCGGGCGACCTGGGCGTCGTCGAGGAGCGAGTAGGCGGGTTCGAGGGCCTGCGCCGTCGCCGGGTCCTGGCCGGCGAAGGTACCCGCGGCGCCCGCCAGGGGCGCGCCGGCGACTATCGAGTGTCCGGTGAGCTCGGTGGTGGTCATTTTTCGTCTCCAGTGGTGCGTCAGCGGACGCCGGCGTCGTCGATCAGGGTGCCCAGGTCCTTCAGGTCCCGGTCGGTCAGGTCCTGCAGGGGCGGGCGGACGCTGCCCATGTCCCGGCCGACCGCCTTCAGGCCGCCCTTGACTATCGATACCCCGTACCCCTTGGCGCGGTCGCGGATGTCGAGGTAGGGCAGCACGAACCGGCGCAGCTTCTCGGTCACGGCCGCGTGGTCCTGGGCCCGCACGTCGCGGTAGAAGGCCAGGGCGAACTCGGGCACGAAGTTGTACATGGCCGACGAGTAGGTGCTCATGCCGAGCTGGAGCAGCGGCAGCGCGAAGGTCTCCGCGGTGGGCAGCCCACCGAGGTAGAAGAGCCGGTCACCGTTCGTGGCATAGACGCGGGTGAGCTGCTCGATGTCGCCGAGCGCGTCCTTGAACCCGATGAAGTTGGCGTGCCGCTCGGCGAGCCGCGCCACCGTCTGCGCGGAGTACACGGCGTTGCCGCGGTTGTAGACGATCACGCCGAGGCTCGTCGCGGCGCAGACGGCCGAGGCGTGCTCCAGGAGCCCGTCCTGGTCGCACTCGGTCAGGTACGGGGGCAGCAGCAGGATCCCCTCCGCGCCGGCGGCCTCGGCGGCCCGCGCGTTCTGGATCGCCTGGGCGGTGTTGCCGCCCGCGCTGCCGAGCACGGGCGTGCGTCCGGCCGCGGTCTCGACGGCGAGCCGCACCACGCGGGCCGACTCCTCGGGGGTCAGGCTGAAGCCCTCACCCGTGCCGCCCGCGGCGAACAGGCCGCCGATCTCGAAGCTCGACTGCCAGTCGATGTGCTCGCGGTACCGCTCCTCGTCGATCGCCCCGTCCCCGGTGAACGGGGTGACGGGAAACGAGAGCAGCCCGTCCTTGAGGGCGACGGCGAGCTCCTGGGGTGCGTACGTGGCCAAGGGGGCCCCTCCTGTGACAGACGTCGGCGATGGCGTGCTGGCGCCAACCTAAGAATCTCGATCGATGCCTGTCCAAGCCCGATGTTGCATCGGGTCATGCTCCGGGGGTATCGCGGCGTGCGCCGGTCGCCAGGTGGTCGAGCCGTTCCGCCGCCAGGATGGCTCTGCTCAGGCCCGCCCGGACGAGCGGCGCATCGGTCACGCCGCTCTTGAAGTACCAGATGGCCACGTTGACCACGCTGGCGAAGGCCGCATACGCCAGCTCGTCCTGGAGCAGCCCCAGCTGGATGAGCGCGCCGACGAGCAGCACCACGACGGCGTAGATGATCAGGGTCGAGTGCCACGCCTCGAACCGGGCGAGGGTCGGGATCTCTCCCGCGGGCACGGTGGACAGGCCGACTGCGCGGGCGCGGCGGTTCGCGTCGTGCGCGAACCAGAGGGAGGCGCTGATCACGAGGTAGATCCAGACGACGAAGACCTGGGTGGCCAGCGGCCACCAGTCTCGCTGGACCAGGGTGGGCAGCAGGACGCACAGGGCGGGCACCACGGCCGGCGACCGCACGGCAATCGCCGTGACGACGGTCCGGACCCGGAGCATCCCGTGCCGCGGGATCCCGGACGACGGCGACAGGTCGGCGAGGACGCCCAGATAGATCCGGGCGGACACGAGCGCGGTGGTGAGGGCCACGAGCCGCGACGGCAGGTTGCCCCAGGGGTCGGGGACGGGGTAGTCGCGGACATCGTCGAAGAACACGAGGCCGGACCCGGAACGGCCGGCCACCTGGTTCAGCATGTCGAACCACCTGGCCTGCCAGTCCAGGCCCAGGTCGCGCGCCCACCAGGTCAGGACAAGCGCAGTGGTGGACCACAGGCCCACCGCGCAGAGCACGGCCCAGATCCGCAGCCGGCGCGCGCGGTGCAGGTGGGCCCGGGACAGGCGATCCCGGGTCGGGCGTGCCGAACCGGCCGCCGAACCGGCCCGCCGGGCCTGTGCGCTGCGCACCCGCCAGATGCGCCGCTGACGCGCCATGGTGCCCGCACCGGGGGCGTACCGGCGCACGGCGTGGAGCCACGCGCCGTCGTCGGGCTCGCTCTCGCGGAGCACCTCTACCTCGTCGCGGAACAGGGCCCCGACCTGTTCGAACCGGTTGCTCCCCCGATCGATCCGCGAGACCAGCAGACGGCGGGTTGGCTCGGCGTCGACCAGGTCCTCCAGGAGCCGGGCCATCCCCGCCGACGCGACATAGAACTGGTCGGGCACCGTGCCCGGGGCGCCGTGCGGTATCCCGCCGGCGGCGATCAGCAACATGCCGAGCGAGTACAGGTCGGCGCGGTCCCCGGCCACGCCTGTGCTGCGCACCTCGGGCGCCACGTACGCCGCCTCGCCCTGGACCGAGCCCGCGAGCGACTGGGTGTGCAGGTGGTTCACGCCGAGGTCGACGAAGCGCACCCGGGCCGACGCCGATCCGGCGTCGCGCTGCACGATGATGTTCGACGGCGACAGGTCGCCGTGCCGACGGTCCTCGGCCTCGAGCTCGGCGAGCCCGTGAAGCAGCGCGCTACCCAGCAGCTCGAGCTGCTGCACGTCGACGGGCCGGTCGATCTCCCGCGACGGCGAGGGCTGTCCGGCGGCGCGTTCGGCCAGGCACTCGGCGAGCGTCCGGCCGGGCACGAAGTCCATGAGGATCCAGCTGTCGTGGCTGGCCCAGACGGTGACCGCGGGGGAGTGCTCGCCGGTCGGCGAGCCGTGGTCGGTCAGGTAGTCGCGCGTGGCGGACGTGATGGCTGGGACCGTCAGGTACGGATAGATGACGAGCTTGAGCGCGAACTTCGCGGTGCGCCCCCGTGAGGGCCGGGCGACCTGGCCCGTCAGGATCAGCGACGTCGTGCCCTGCCGGTGGAATGCCAGGCTCCCGACGTCGATCGTCTGCCACTCGGCAAGGGTGAGGTCGTCGGCCGGCGGCAGCGGGTCGTAGAGCGCCGCGATCGCTGCCTGCACGCGCGGGTCGGCGACCAGCGTGCGGCACAGGACGTCCGACGTCGTCCCGGCGACCTCGACCTCGTCCGGTCGGTCGCCGTGGAACCGCATGCGGTCCGAGCAGTGCATGGCGACCACCGTGAGCAGGTAGAACCCCAGGTACCCGACGGTCTCGGCGGACGTCTGCGCGGGCGTCCTGGCGCACCACCAGCGCCAGAGGCGCTCGATCTCGGCCTGCCGCGTGATCTCGAAGCGGTCGGCATACGTGCGTTCGTCGAGCGGAAGGCCCAGCAGCGCCTCGCGCCACTGCGGGGCCCGCCAGGCGCGGACCGTGTCGGCGGGGCGGGGTGCGGGGCCGCGGCGTAGGCCGATCCGCGGGCCGACGGCGGTGCCGCCCGGCGGGTGGTCGACGAGGGCAGGCAGGCTCGCACTCAGGACATCGATCGGTGTGGCCACGCCGAACCTCCCACGGTATCGACACGGTGTCGATCAGGAGGCTACCGGCTCAGTCGTGCACGGGGTGGAGGAAGCGGAGGAACTCGTGGAGGGCCGGGTTCTTCGACGTCCGGTTCCAGATCGCGTGCAGCTCGACGACGCCGTGCGGCACGTCGCCGAGCTCGACGAACGTGACGCCTGGCAGGCCGAGGAGCCGGGCCGACTCGGGGACGAACGCGACGCCGCGGCCCGCGGCGACGAGCGAGCACATGGTCAGGATCTGGCTGACGACGTGCACGACGTTCGCGTGCTCGACGTCGATGTAGCGCACCACCATGTCGTAGAAGTAGCGGGCCTTGGTGGGGTGGTGCCCGATCACCGCCTGGTCGCGCAGGTCGCCGACGACGACGGGCCGGTCCAGCCGGGCGAACGGGTGCCCGTGCGGCACCGCCAGGACGAGGTCCTCGGAGAGGAGCAGGCGCGAGTCGAAGCTCTCCTGGTCGAACGGCGGCCGGCCGAGGGCGAGGTCCAGCTCACCGCGCCGGATCGCCTCGATCTGCTCGATGGTGACGAGCTCCTGGAGGTCGAGGTCGACGTCGGGCATGAACTCGGCGATCTCCTGGACGAGCGTGCCCAGCAGGCTGAACCCGGACGCGGCGGTGAAGCCGAGGCGCAGCACGCCCGCCCGGCCCGCGGCGATCTTCCGGGCGAGCGCCGGGGCGGCGTCGGCGGCGGTGAGGAGGCGGCGGGCCTCCTCCAGGAAGACGGCGCCCGCCGTCGTCAGCTCGACGTGCCGGTTGTCCCGCTCCAGGAGCGGCACCCCCACGGCGCGTTCGAGCTTCTGGATCTGGCGGCTCAGCGGGGGCTGCGTCATGTTCAGCCGCTCCGCGGCGCGGCCGAAGTGGAGCTCCTCCGCGACGGCCTGGAAGCAGCGGACCTGATCGAGGGTGTACACGATGGCCTTTCCGAGACTCGATGCATTCCGGGAATCAAGCAATGCAGTAAGAGGCTTAGACAGGCATCGTAAGGGCTTCCTATGCTCAACGACCGACCGGGATATGCCTTTCGATCTGATCCCCGTGTCCATCTCAATGACATCTCAATGAGGAGAGAGCTGCGATGACAACTCCTGCCCGCAGGACCCCGCGCACCCGCAGGGCCTTCCTCGGAGCCGGCGCGGCGTTCGCCGCCCTGACCCTCGCCGCGTGCGGCGGGAACGTGGGCGGAGGGGGCGACGCCGACGGCGCCGACTTCCCCACCGGCCCCGTGACCATCACCGTGGGCCAGGACGCCGGAGGCTCCACCGACCTGATCGCCCGCGCCGTGGCGGAGGGCATGGCCGAGGACCTTGGCGTGTCCGTGCCCGTGGTCAACCGGGCCGGCGCCAACGGCGCGCTCGCGACCGAGGAGGTCGCCGCCAAGCCCGCCGACGGCCACGAGCTGATCCTGCTCAACGCCTCCCTCATCACGATCACCCCGCTGGCGGTGTCCGAGGACGAGGCGGTGAGCCTGGACAACGTCGAGGTGCTCAAGGGTCTCTCGCAGGACGACTACGTGCTGCTCGCCAGCGCCGAGTCCGGCTTCGAGACGTTCGACGACCTCAAGGACGCGTCCGGCGACGTCACGTACGGCACCACCGGGGTGGGCACCGGCTCGCAGCTCGCGCAGGCGGTCCTGTTCGCGCAGGCCGACGTCGAGGGCACGGCGGTCCCGTTCGACTCCGGCTCGCCCGCGCTGACCGCCGTCGTCGGCGACCAGGTGCAGGTGGCCACGGTGCAGCTCGGCGAGGCCAAGTCGCAGATCGACGCCGGGAACGTCGTGCCGCTGCTCGCCTTCTCGGCCGAGCGCAACCAGTTCCTCCCGGACGTGCCGACCGCCGTCGAGGAGGGGTACGACGTGCCCGTCTCGCAGTACCGCGCCGTCGCCGCCCCGAAGGGCCTGCCCGAGGACGTCAAGACCCGGCTCGTGGAGTCGATAGACGCCGCGATCGCGTCCGACACGTACCAGTCGTTCAACGAGAACAACCTGCTCACGCCGCACGAGATCTCCGGCGAAGAGGTTACCGCGGAGTGGACCGAGCTCGCCGAGAAGTACAAGGCACTCACCGACGAGTACGACATCAGCCTCGCGGAAGGCTGACCGGTCGTGGAGAGCCCAGCCGTGCGGACCGCCGAGCCGGTCGAGCCCTTCGAGCCCGTCGACGACGTCGCGCCGCCCGCCGCCGGCCCGGTCGCCAACCTGGCCGCGTGCCTGGTGACCGCCGGCGTCGGTGTGGCGGGTGCGGTGGCGGCGGTGGCCCTGGGACTCGGCACGCCGTCGCGGCCCGGAGCCGGGCTCTGGCCGCTCGCGGTCAGCGTCGCCGTCCTCGTGCTGTCCCTCGCCCAGGCGGTCGTCGGACGGCGGGGCGGGGACGGCGAGAAGTTCTCCCGGTACTCGTGGCTCTCGCTCGCCGGCCTCGCGACACTTCTTGGGCTCGTGGCGCTGCTGCCGGTCATCGGCTTCGAGATCCCCGCCCTGCTGCTGAGCCTCGTCTGGATGAAGTTCCTCGGCGGCGAGTCCTGGCGCTCCGCGGTCCTGTACTCGGTGCTGGTCGTCGGCGCGCTCTACGCGGTCTTCGTCGGGGCGCTCGGCACGAACGTCCCGCACCTCTTCTGACCTGACCGCCCTCTCGATCTGACTGCCCATAAGGGACTCACGTGGAATCGCTGCAGAACGTCCTGGCCGGCTTCGCCGTCGTGCTGGAACCGACGAATCTCCTGTACTGCCTCATCGGTGTGGTCATCGGCATGCTCATCGGAGTGCTGCCGGGCCTCGGTCCGGCGGCCACCATAGCCATCCTGCTCCCGCTGACCTACGGCGTGGAGCCGGTCACCGCGATCATCATGCTCGCCGGGATCTTCTACGGCGCCCAGTACGGCGGCACCATCACCTCGGTGCTGCTGCGCCTGCCGGGCGAGGCCAGCTCCGTGGTCACCGTCCTGGACGGGCATGCGCTCGCCAGGCAGGGCCGGGCGGGCACGGCGCTCGGCGTCGCGGCCATCGGCTCGTTCGTGGGTGGCACGGTTGCCATCATCGGGCTGACGTTCCTTGCGCCGGTCGTCGCGGGCTTCGCCCTCGACTTCGGGCCGCCCGAGTACACGGCGCTCGCGCTGCTGGGCATCCTGCTGGTCTCGACCATCGCGTCCGGCGCCAAGCTCAAGGCGCTGATCGCCGCGGCGATCGGGCTGCTGCTCGCCACCATCGGCCGGGACGCCTTCACCGGCGCGGAACGGTTCACGTTCGACAGCCTCAGCATGGCCGACGGCATCGACTTCGTGCCCGTCGCCATGGGCCTGTTCGGTCTCGGTGAGATCCTCTACAACCTGGAGGAACGGCACCGCGCCGTGCACGCGCCCGGCAAGATCGCGAACGTCTGGCCCTCGCGGAAGGATCTGCGGGAGTCCTCAGGGGCGGTGACCCGCGGGTCGGTGCTCGGCTTCTTCCTGGGCATCCTGCCCGGCGGCGGCGCGACGATCGCCTCCATGGCCGCCTACGCCGCCGAGAAGAAGCGCGCCAAGGACCCGAGCCGGTTCGGCAAGGGCGCCATCGAAGGCGTCGCCGGCCCCGAGACCGCGAACAACGCCGCCGCGACCAGCTCGTTCATCCCGCTGCTCACGCTCGGCATCCCCGCCAACGCCACCATGGCGCTCATGTTCGGCGCGCTCCTCATCCAGGGCATCACGCCGGGCCCGCAGCTCGTCACCGAGCACCCCGAGCTGTTCTGGGGCGTCGTCAACTCGATGTACATCGGCAACGTGCTGCTCCTGATCATGTCCATCCCGCTGGTGGGCGTCTTCGTCCGCATCCTGCGGGTGCGCTCCGCGATCCTCGCGCCGGTCACCGCGCTGATCACGATGATCGGCGCGTACACGATCAACAACTCCGTGTTCGACGTGCTCCTGGTCGTCGTCTTCGGAGCCGTCGGCTACCTGATGAAGAAGTTCGGCTTCGAGCCCGGGCCGCTCGTGCTCGCGTTCGTGCTCGGCTCCCTGTTGGAGTCCAGCCTGCGGCGCTCGCTGCTGATGTTCGACGGGTCCGCGGCCGGCTTCTTCACCAGGCCCATCTCCGCGACGCTGCTGGTCGTGTTCGTGGTGGTCGCCGTGCTGCCCCTGGTCCGGTCCGTCCGCAACCGGCGGGCGGCCCAGGTGCCAGCCCAGAACCGAGAGGAAGAGTCAGTATGACCATCGTCGTTGGCTACGTGCCCACACCCGCGGGGGAGGCCGCCGTGCAGGCGGCGGTCACCGAGGCCCGGCTCCGGGACGAGAACCTGCTCGTCGTGAACTCGGCGCGCGAGGGGGCGGTGGTGGAGGCCACCGTCGCGACGACGGAGGACCTCTCCCGGGTCCTCACCCTGGCGGACGACGCCGGGGTGCGGGCCGAGGTGGTGCGCGGCACGCACCGCGACGACTTCACCGACGAGATCCTCGACCTGGCCGAGAAGCACGACGCGTCGCTGATAGTGATCGGCCTGCGCCGCCGGAGCACGGTGGGGAAGTTCATCATGGGGTCGGTGGCGCAGCGCATCCTGCTGCAGGCGGACCACCCGGTCCTGGCGGTCAAGCCGCCGCGCTAGCCCCTCCGCGCTGAGGTAGCCGCCAGACGACTACCTCAGCGGTGGGTAATCGCGGACGACTCCTCGAGGAGGCGGCGGCGCGAGCCCGCCAGGTGGACCCGCATGGCCGCCGCGGCCGCCAGCGGGTCCTGGGACTCCAGCGCCGCGAGCACCGCACGGTGCTCCTGCACGACGGCGGTGAAGCGGCCGCCGTCGTGCCGGTCGAGACGGCCGCGCGGCATGGCGATCATCTGCGGGCCGAGCCGGTCCAGGGCCTCCAGCAGGAACCTGTTCCCCGCGGCCTCGGCCACGAGCCGGTGGAACGCGAAGTCGTGCTGCATCGCGGTCGCCGGGTGGCCGTCGGACGACGCGAGGGAGCCGAGGCGGTCGGCCAGCGCCGCGAGCTGG
The DNA here is from genome assembly GCF_040639635.1 of Promicromonospora sp. NPDC023805. Taxonomy (NCBI): domain Bacteria; kingdom Bacillati; phylum Actinomycetota; class Actinomycetes; order Micrococcales; family Promicromonosporaceae; genus Promicromonospora; species Promicromonospora sp. NPDC023805. The sequence goes on from NZ_JBFAAH010000009.1 coordinate 154,590, forward strand.
GCCGACGTGCGCCGGGTCGCGGCGAGCGCGGCGGCCTCGGCCTCCAGCGCGAGGCGGTACTCGACCAGGGCGAGCCGGTCGGCCAGCGAGCGGGCGAGCGGCGGGGCGCCGTCGGCGTCGTCGGCCGGGGGGGTGAGCGCGTAGCTGCCGCTGCCGCGCCGGGTGTGGACCAGGCCCTCGAGGTTCAGGCGCGCTATCGCCTCGCGGACGACGGTGCGGCTCACCCCGTGCTCGGTCGCCAGCCGCGGCTCGCTGGGCAGCTTCTCGCCCGGGGCGATGTCGCCGTTGACTATGCGGGTCCGCAGCGACTCCACGAGGGTGCCGCTCAAGGTCTGGGCCATGTGCTCATGCTTCCATCTGTTCCGGGAAGGGTCAGGCCGGGCCGAAGGTCGCGGTGTCCGTCGTCCATGCGCGCGCCTGCTCGCTGAACGTGACGCCCAGCCCGGGGCGGTCCGGGACGAGCATGCGGCCGTCCTTCGTCTCGAGGCGCTCGTTGAACAGCGGGTCCAGCCAGTCGAAGTGCTCCACCCACGGCTCGCGCGGGTACGTCGCGGCCAGGTGGAGGTGGATCTCCATGGCGAAGTGCGGGGCGAGGTCCAGCCCCGCCTGGTCCGCGAGCGTGAGCAGGCGCAGGAACTGCGTGATCCCGCCGACGCGCGGGGCGTCCGGCTGGATGATGTCGCACGCGCGCGTCGCGATGAGGCGCTCGTGCTCCGCCACCGAGGCGAGCATCTCGCCCGTGGCGATGGGGGTGTCCAGGGCGGCGGCGAGCGCGGCGTGACCCTCGGCGTCGTACGCGTCCAGCGGCTCCTCGATCCAGTCGAGGTCGAACTGCTCCAGCCGGCGCCCCATACGGAGGGCGGTGGTGCGGTCCCACTGCTGGTTGGCGTCGACCATGAGCGGCACGTCCGGGCCGATGTGCTCGCGGACGGCGGCGACGCGCGCCAGGTCCGTGGCGCCGTCGGGCAGGCCTACCTTGATCTTGATGCCGCCGATGCCCTCGGCGATCGAGCGGCTCGCACGCTCCTTGACCTCCTCGATGCTCGCGTTGAGGAAGCCGCCGGAGGTGTTGTAGGTACGTACCGAGTCGCGGTGGGCGCCGAGCAGCTTGGCCAGGGGCAGGCCCGCGCGCTTTGCCTTGAGGTCGTACAGCGCGATGTCGATCGCGGCCAGCGCCTGGGTGGCGACCCCCGAGCTGCCCACGGACGCCCCCGCCCACAGCAGCTTCGTGTACAGCTTGGCGATGTCGTTCGGGTCCTGGCCGACGGCGGTCTGCGCCACCTCCTTCGCGTGCGCGTACTGCGCGGGGCCGCCCGCACGCTTCGAGTAGGAGAAGCCGAGGCCCTCGAAACCCTGCTCCGTGGTGATCTCCGCGAGGAGGAACACGACCTCGGTCATCGGCTTCTGGCGGCCGGTGAAGACCTTGGCGTCCGAGATGGCGGTGGCCAGCGGCAGCGTGAGGGTCGAGAGCTGCACGGTCCGGATGGCGTCGGGCTGGTACGTCATGGCGCTCCTTTGCGGCGAGTGTTCAGGCGATCATACAAGTAGCGAACCTGTATGACGAATATGGATGGCACTCTGAGCCCATGACCACGCATCTCGTCGTCGGCGCCGGACCCGTCGGCGCCTCTCTCGCGCACCGGTTGTCCCAGGCCGGACGCACCGTCCGGGTGGTGACCCGCTCCGGCGGCGGCCCTGTTCTTCCCCGCGTCCAGCGGATCGCCCTCGACGCCACCGACGCCACGGCGCTCGCCGACGCCGCCCGCGGGGTCGGCGTCGTGTACAACTGCGCGAACCCCGGGCCCTACCCGGCATGGGAGCGCGGCTGGCCGCCGCTCGCGAAGTCGGTGCTGCACGCCGCCGAGCGCTCGGGCGCGGTGCTCGTCAGCCTCGGGAACCTCTACGGCTACGGCCCGGTCGACGGGCCGATCACGCGCAACCGGCCGCTCGCGCCGTCGGGCACCCTCGGCGAGGTCCGGGCGCGGGTCTGGCAGGACGCGCTCGCGGCGCACCAGGCAGGGCGCGTGCGCGTCACGGAGGCGCGTGCCTCCGACTACATCGGGCCTACCGTCCCGGCGTCGCACGGGCTGCTGCCGACGTACGCGGCCGCGACGCTCGCGGGCAAGCCGGCATCCGTCCTGGCCGACCCCGACCAGCCGCACACCTGGACCGCCGTCGACGACGTCGTCTCTACCCTCATCGCGCTCGGCGCCGACGACCGGGCCTGGGGTTCGCCGTGGATCGTGCCGTCCAACGCGCCGACGACTGTCCGCGAGGTCCTGCGTGAGCTGGGGGCGCGGGCCGGGGCGGGTGAGCCGCGACTGCGGCGCGTGCCGCGGATCGCGGTGCGGGCCGGCGGCCTTGCGGTGCCGTTGGTGCGGGAGGCGCTGGGCGTGCTCTACCAGTTCGACCAGCCGTTCGTCGCGGACGGCGCCGAGACCAGCAGCGTGCTCGGCGTCCGCCCGACGCCGTGGCCGGCGGTCCTGGACGCGACGGCTGCGGCTTGGCGTGCGCGGGCGGTCGCGTAGCGGCTACATCTCCTTCGAGGCCTAGATCGATTCGCTTTCGGCGGGTTCAAAGCGAATCGACCTAGGCCTCGAAAGGGTTGGTGCGACTGCTAGCATCGCTCCATGGCGATGATAGAGGTAGACGGCGATGCCGTTGCGGACGGGCCTGCGGCGATGGCGGTAGCGGCCTGCCTGTTCCACGGGTTCTCGGACCCGTCGCGGCTGGCGATCCTGCGGCACCTCGCCCTCGGCGAGCACCGCGTGGTCGACCTGACCGGGCACCTTGACCTCGCGCAGTCGACGGTCTCCAAGCACCTGGCGTGCCTCCGGGACTGCGGGCTCGTCGAGTCCCGGCCGGAGGGCCGGGCCTCCGTGTTCTCGCTGACCCACCCGGAGGCGACGCTCGCGGTGCTCGAGTCCGCGGAGCGGCTGCTCGCGCTGACCGGCGACGCCGTCGCGCTGTGCCCGGTCTACGGGGTCGACGGTTCCGCCGCACATGCGTCCGCGCCGGAAGCGGTCGCGTCATGAGCGCGCAGCCGGGTGCGGAGACGACGGAGCGGCTGACGCGGCGCGGCCTGCGGCTCGCCAAGTTCACCGTCGCCTACAACGTCGTCGAGGGTGTCGTCGCGATCGCCGCCGGCGTCGCGGCGGGGCTCGTCTCCGTGATCGGGTTCGGCATCGACTCGGGTATCGAGTCGATCTCGGCGGTGCTGGTGGGTCTTCGGCTCTCCGCCAGGCTCCGGCACGGCCAGGCCGACGAGCGCAAGGAGCTGATCACGCTCCGGCTCGTCGCGATCACGTTCTTCCTGCTCGCGGGCTACGTCACCGTCGAGGGTGTGCGCAGCCTCGTGGTCGGTGCGACGCCGGAGAGCTCGCCGGTCGCGATAGGGCTCCTGGTCGCGTCGCTCGTCGTCATGCCGCTCCTGGCCGAGGCCAAGCGTCGCGTCGGGGTGGCCCTTGCCGACCCGCTGATCCTGGCCGACGCCGCCGAGACCCGGATCTGTGTGCTGCTGTCGGTGTCCACGCTCGTCGGTCTCGTCGTGTTCGCCCTGACCGGCGCGGGCTGGGTGGACGCCGTCGCCGGGTTCGTGATCGCGGCGTTCGCCATCCACGAGGGCCGCGAGGCGTGGGAGGGCGAGCTGGCGCACGACCACGGTCATGACGAGCACGACCACGAGCACGACCACGACCACGACCACGACCACGACCACGACCACGACCACGACGAGCACGACCACAACGACCACGACCATGACGGCGACCAGCGAAAGGCCGCGGTCGATGGGTGACCACCAGCACCACCACGGCGCTCACGGCGCCGCCGGCGACGAGAGCAACCGGCGACGCCTGGCGGTCGCGTTCGGGATCACGGCTGCCGTGTTCGTGGCGCAGGCGGTAGGCGCCGTGCTCACGGGCAGCCTCGCGCTCCTTGTCGACACCGCGCACATGCTGACCGACGTCGCAGGCCTGGCCATCGCGCTGTTCGCCGCGTCGCTCGCACTGCGCCCGCCGTCGCCGCGCCGGACGTGGGGGTTCCGGCGGGCCGAGGTCCTGGCCGCGCTGGCCCAGGCCGCCGTGCTGCTCGCCGTCGGCGTCTACGCCCTGGTCGAGGGCGTGAGCCGCCTGGCCGGTCCGGCACAGGCACCCGGCCCGGGCCTGCTGGTGTTCGGCATAGTTGGCCTGGTCGGGAACGTCATCGCCTTGCTGGTGCTGGCGGGCGGCCGGTCGGCGTCGCTCAACCTGCGTGCCGCCTTCCTGGAGGTCGCGAACGACGCGCTCGGGTCGGTCGCGGTGATCGTGGCGGCGGTCGTGATCGCGACCACCGGATGGCAGCGGGCCGACGCCGTCGCCGGGCTTGTCATCGCCGTGCTGATCCTGCCCCGCGCGGTGAAGCTCCTGACCGACTCGGCGAACGTGCTGCTGGAGGCCACGCCTGCCGGGATCGACCTGGACCAGGTGCGGTCCCGGCTGCTGGAGGTGGAGAACGTCGAGTCGGTGCACGACCTGCACGCCTCCCTCGTCGCCACCGGACTGCCGACCATCAGCGCGCATGTGGTGGTGCGGGACGTCTGCTTCCGCGACGGGCAGGCGCCCCCGGTTCTCGACGCCCTGCAGCGCTGCGTCGCCACCGAGTTCGACGTGTCCGTCGAGCACTCGACCTTCCAGCTCGAGCCCGCCGAGCACGCGCGGCACGAGGCGCCGACACACGCATGACGGCGTTCGGCACCGGGCGTCCGGCGCCGTGTCGTCGACAGTCAGCAACCGACGTGTAGGTCAGGCCGCCAGGGTGCAGACACGTTCGACCAGGTAGCGCCAGCCGGCCTCGAAGCGGGCGGTGAGCTCCGACCGGTCCAGCTCCGCCTGGCCCAGCTCCGGGCCGTCGAAGAGCTGGGACAGGAGCGGACCCTCCAGCGCGGACGTGAGCTGACCGGCGAGCAGGTCGACGTCGGCGCCGGGCGGGTCGAGCTCGCGCAGCAGCACCCGGATGTGGATCTGGGACAGCGGCGGACGGCGGCCGTTCGTCGGGCGGCCGTCGATCGCGGACCGGGCGATCTCGTGGTTCTCCGCGAGGAAGTGGATGCGGGCGGATCCGTAGGCGACGAGGCGGTCGACCGGGGGAGCGCCCGGGCCGAGCGGCGGCGCCCCGGAGAGGATCTCCTGCTGCAGGGCGCGCTCGTTGTCGTCCAGCAGCGCCTGGAAGATTCCCGCCCGGGTGCCGAACCGCCGGAACACGGTGCCTTTGCCCAGTCCGGAGCGTTCGGCGAGCCGGTCCATCGTGAGGCAGTCAGGACCGTCCGCGGCGATGAGTGCGCGGGCGGTGGTGAGCAGCAGCTGACGGTTCCGGGCGGCGTCGGCCCGTTCGGGGTGCGGTGTGCCCCAGGTCAGCGGTGTACTCATCTGTGGATGCTACCGGGAATCGCGTAAGCGGGGTAAAGTCCGGTTAGTCGACCGGACGGCCGACCAAGACTGTGGAGGACAACATGGCAGACCTGAACGATGGCGTCATCGAGGCGTTCCGGGCCAACGCGGGCGTGGTGGGTGACGACGTCATGGGCGGACACTTCACCGGCAAGCGCCTGGTGCTGCTGCACCACGTGGGGCGGGTCAGCGGCAAGGAGTACGTGACGCCGCTCGTGGCCGCGGCCGACGGGGACGCCTACGTCATCTGCGGCTCGCTCGGGGGCGCGCCCAAGGACCCGGCCTGGGTCGCGAACGTCGAGGACGGTACCGGCGAGGTCACGATCGAGCTCGGCGACAAGACGCTCCGCGCGGGCACCACCGTGGTCCGGCCGGGGCAGCCCGACTGGGAGCGGCTCTACGGGATCTGGGCCGAGTACTGGCCGGACGCCAAGGAGTACGAGAAGAACACCGACCGCCAGTTCCCGGTGATCCGGCTCGAGCTGAAGGCCTGAGCTCCGGTTCGGCCTGGCCTTCGGAAGGTCTGAGCCCTGTTCATCGGGGGCTCAGACCTCGCGTCTCGGCTCAGCCGCACATCTCCGCCTCAGCCGACCGAGCGGACGAACCTCCGTACGCGCGCCGCCATCTCGGCGGGCACCTCGGCCACCGTGAAGTGGCCGCCCTCATCGAGGCGGTCGAACTCGCGAAGGTCGAGATAGTGCTGGCGCGCGAGCGCCTCGGGGTAGGCGGCCTCGTGGCGCTGGATGAACACCGCCGCCGGCACCGTCGTGGGCGGGATCGGGTCCGGCTGGTCGGCGCCCTCGTAGTAGGGGCGGAACGACGAGCCGATCGTCTGGGTCGCCCAGTAGATGGTCGCCTCCGTGAGGATGCGGTCCCGCGAGATGCGGCGTTCCACCGCGCGGGGGTCGCCGGGCGGTGTGTCGCTCCACTCGACCAGCTTCTCCGTGAGCCACGCCAGCAGGCCGGCGGGGGAGTCATTGAGGGCGGTCGCGAGGGTGTCGGGCCGGGTGGCCTGCACGTGGCCGTAGGCGCCGTCGGTCTGGTGCTTCGCGGCGATACCGTCGAAGAACTCCTTGACCTCGGGGTCGTCGAGGATGGCGCGTTCCTCGCTGGTCGGGAAGTGCGCATGGGTCGCCACGATGCCCGCCACGTGGTCCTGGTAGCGGGCGGCGATGAGGTCGCTGACGTTCGCCGTGACGTCCTCGCCGTACGTGAAGTACCGGTCGTAACCGAGCGCTTCCGTCATCAGTGCGTGCATCGTGGAGGCCAGCCGCTTCTCCGACATCGGGCCAGCGGCGTACGGCGAGGAGAACCCGAATCCGGGCAGGCTCGCGACCACCACGTGGAAGTCGGGCAGCAGGTCGGCGAAGTCGAGCTGCAGCGCGAACGTGTGCGGCCAGCCGTGCAGCACCAGGAGCGCCGGCGCGTCGGGCCGCTCCGAGCGCAGGTGGACGAAGTGCAGGTCGACGTCGTCGATCTCCGCGATGAACTGCGGGTGCTCGTTCAGCCAGGCTTCCCGGGCGCGCCAGTCCCAGCTGATCCACTGGTCGACCAGCTCGCGCAGGTACGCCGCGGTCATGCCCGACGCCGGACGTCGGGGCGAGTCGTCCGGGATCCGGCTGCGGGTAAGACGTTCGCGCAGGTCGGTGAGGACCTGGTCGGGGACGTGGACTGTGAAAGGTCGTGGCTCGCTCATGGCAAAGACGTTATGCCGAGCCACTGACATCGACGCTCGCCGTCGAACTCAGCCCGGGACTCCGCGTTCTGGGATCTGGACGGCGGGTGGGTGTCGGTGGTCGGTTGTAGAGTCGAACAAACGTCCGCAGAAATGGCCAATGTGACTACCCTTGGCCTCGGATGGTTGCCTGATCTTAGATACCCGGCGAGGAGTGTGCTGGCATGCGTGAAACTCTGTCTGACGACGCCGTGCTCGACGGTGTGCCGGTCGACGAGGCGATCCCGTTCGGGGCGTGGGAAGCACCCGCCGGACCGGACTGGTCGCCGGAGGTGCCGGCCTGGCTGGACTCGATGCCGGACTGGCCGCCGGATGCGCTGCCGGTCGCGTTGTGGCCGCTGGAGACGCTGCGGGCGGCGCTCCGTGGTGCGCCGGGCGCAGAGCTGGCGCGGGTGGTCGCGGAGGCGGTCGGCATAGGCGTCGGTGCGAGCGCGGTCCCGGACGAGGACCCTCTGGAGGATCTTCCGGACGGCGCGCTGGGTGACATGGTCGCCGCATGCGGGCACCTGCAGTCCTGGGCCGCGGGGGTGCAGGCGAGGGTCGTGGCCGAACGCGCCGCCAGGGAGACCAACCCGCTCGCGCACAGCTCGCTGGTCGGGCAGGTCACCAGCGAGCTCGTGGTGACCGAGTCGGAAGGTACCGAGGTCGTCGTGCGTGCCGAGTCCGGTGCTCGGCACCCGAGTGTGATCTCGGCCCTGGCGACCGGACGAATCGACGTTCGTAAGGCACACACCCTGCTGCGCTCCGCGTCTCAGCTGACCGTGGCCGAGCGATCGGAAGCGATCGAGCGGTATCTGCCGCAGGCCCCGCACCGGACCTGGCGGTGGCTGCAGGCCCGGATGCTCGCGTTCGCCAAGGCCCGCCACGGCGCGGCGGACACCGCGCGAGCCGAGGCACAGCGCCGCAGCGTGCAGCTGGACCGTGCCGAGAACGACATGGGCTGGGTGTCGGCCTACCTGCCGGCGGCCGACGCGGCGGCGGTATGGGGTGTGGTGGACGACATGGCCCACCAGCTGCGCCGCACCAGCGGCGAGGAACGCAGCCTGGGACAGCTCCGGGCGGACTCGTTGACTGGGATCGTCACGGGCCGGCTCCTACCCGCTGACCGCTTTAGCGGCACGACTGGCACGACTGGCACGACCGAGGCCACCGAGACCACGGCGAAGGCCGCGCCCGCCGAGAGCGATGCTGGCCCGTCGACCGATGGGGGTGAGCGCGCGGAGGTGCCGGTCTGCTCGTGCGGTGGCCGGGCCCCCGTCCAGCAGGTCATAGTGCGGCCGGTGCGGATCACTCCCACCCGCCCGGTGGTGCGGGTGACGGTCCCGGCCAGCGTGCTCCTGGGCCTGGACGACGCACCCGGCGAACTGACCGGATTCGGACCCATCCCGGCCGACATCGCCCGGCTCATCGCGCAGGACGCGACCTGGCAGCGCCTGTTGACCGACCCGGTCACCGGAGTGCTGATCGACTACTCCACCACCGCCTATCAGCCGGGCCGGGTCCTGCGGGCAGCGGTCGAGGCCAGGGACGACACCTGCACCTTCCCTGGCTGCGACATCCCGGCCGAACGGTGCGACCTGGACCATATCGAGCCCTTCGACCACGACCATCAGCGTGAGAGCAACGGCGTCGCCGCTGATGCTGCCGGGCGTGGGCAGACCAGCGCGTGGAACCTGCACGCCCTGTGCCGTCGGCATCACCTGCTCAAGACGCACGCGGGCTGGGGTGTCGTGCGCGACCCCGCGACCGGGATCACTACCTGGACCACTCCCACCGGCTGCACCCACCAACGACCACCGACCGTGCTGGACACTCACGTCGACGTCGACCAGGTCGACCCGGACACCAGCCACGACCTGAGCCTGCGAGCCCTGACCGGCCGACGCCTGCCACGGCAGTACGCCACCACCGAGCTGGGCGCCATACCGGCCGAACCCGACGAGTCCACCGGCTTGCTCGGCCCCGGCGAACCACCTTTCTGATGCGGTGCGTTTGGTGCGGTTGTCGCGCGCGCGGTCAGCCGGCAGGCGGGAGCTCGAGGGTCCGCACCGGCTCCTCGTTGCCCGCCCGGTCGGTGGCGGTGAACTCGATGACCTGGGGCTGGTCGCCCAGGGCGCGCGTGAACGGTTCGCGGAAGGTCGCCCAGAACGTGTCCGGCCCTTTCCACCGGATGCTGTCCACGCCGGAGACGTCGTCTGTGGCGGCGAGGTTGATCTCGACGCCGCGCAGGCCGAGGCGGCGGGCAGTCGCGGTGGTCACGGGCGGCGTGGTGTCGACGCTGACCTCGCTGACGACGTGCCGTTCCCGTCCCTCGGAGTCGACGGCGCGCGCCGTGACGGTGTGCACGCCGTCGCCGAGCCGCAGCGGTTCGGCTCCGGCCGGCTGCCACGGTCCGTCGCCGACCCGGACCTCGACGGTGGGCTCGCCGGCGTCAGACCGGGCCGTGATCGTGAGCTCGGCCGGCAGGTGGTACCAGCCGGTGACGCTCGGCGCCATGGCCGGGACCATCTCGACGTGGGGCGCCGAGCCGGCCAAGGCGGCTGTGGGTGCCTCGGCCAGGAGAGCGGCTTCTTCACGCGAGATCTCCTCGCGCGCGCCCTCCGCCTCGTCCGTGATCCTGTCGACGCCTCCCGCGTCTCGCCCGACGCCGGAGCGCGCGGCAGCCTGCAGGACGTCGCGCGCCTCTGCGGCGCTGAGCAGCCCCAGCCCGACGAATTCGTGCGCGGCGCGCAGCACGGCCCGGAGGAACTCAGGCCGGGAGGCGAAACCGCCGTCCGACCAGAGGACGTCGAGGAACGTGCCGCCGTCCCGGCGGGCCACGTTGGGCACACCGGAGTCGGCTGGCTCCGCGCCGGCGTCCGGTCCCGCTCCCGGTCCCGCTCCCGCTCCCGCAAAGGCGATACGGGCATCGGCCCGCCGCAGGTACATGTGGTACCGCGCGTCCGACCCGGACCATGCGGGTTCCAGGACGAGGCCGCCCAGCAGCCACGTGCCGTCGTCGGCGCTCGTCAGAGGCGCGTCGAGCGTCCCGTCCAGGCGCCGCCAGGTGGCGGCGGAGACCGGGAGCCAGGTGGTGGCCGCGCTGCGGGCCAGCAGCACGGTCGGCCCGAGCTCGATCGTCACCAGGGACGCGTCGTCGGGTGCGGGCACCTCGCGCAGCGTCAGCGGCATGGTCAGCTCGACCAGCGTGCCCGGAACCCAGTCCCGTCGCAGGGAGACGTACTGGCCGGGGACGACGTCAACGGGCTGCGGCTCGCCGTCGATAGTCACGGTGACCCTGCCGCCGTCGGTGACCCAGCCCGGAACCCGCAGCCGGAGCTCCAGGTCGCCGGTGGCGTCCACCCGGATAAGGACCCTGCCCTCCAGCGGGTAAGTGGTCTCCTGGACGATGCGTACGTCCTGCTCGGCCCACCGCAGGGCGGAGGCCACGTAAAGGTTCACCCAGATCGTGCGGTCGGCGCCGGGGACCGACCGGAAGTAGATCGAGTCCTGGTACTTGACGTGGTTCTCGAGCCCGGTGCCACCGCAGCACGTGCCGACGTTGTCGTACTCGCGCAGCGCCCCCGGATTGACCGGGTACATGTACGTGACCTCCGGCGAGTCGTCCGAGTCGACGTCGTGCCGCGAGCCGAGGACGTGGTTGGTGACCGCCCGCTCGTAGTAGTCGGCGTACCGCGGGTCGCCGGTGCGCCCGAACAGGGCGCGGGCGAGCTTGAGCATGTTGTAGGTCACGCAGGTCTCGGCGTTCCGGTTGCCGATGTCGCGCGCGACGGCGCCCGCCGGGCCCCACAGCTCGTTCTCGCCAGAACCCCCGTGCGCGTACGTGCGCCCCGGGACGAGCATGTCCCAGATGTTGACCACGGCGTCCAGGTAGCGCGCCTCGCCCGTCAGGTCGTGCAGCGCGAGGTAGCCGAGCAGCGTCGCGGCGTGCTGGTTGGCGTGCATGCCGTCCAGCACGTCCCGGCCCGACGCCGTCGCGTCCAGCAGCGAGTCCAGGTCGAAGAGCCGGGCCGTCTCGACGAACTGCTTGTCGCCGGTGAGTACCGCGAGGTCGCACAGCACTTCGTTCATGCCGCCGGCCTCGCCCGCGATGTACAGGGACCACATGTCCCTGCGCTGGTCCGCGGACAGGACGCACAGCCGCCCGTGCACCCAGCGCCCCATCCCGGCGGCGATCTCGAGCGCCGTCCGCGACCCCGCGTGCCGGTACGCGTCGAGCAGGCCCGCCATGATCTTGTGGCACGTGTAGTACGGCGCCCAGATCTCCCCGTACGGGGCCAGGCCCTCCAGCCGGGAGAACTGCCACTCGCCGTACGCGGCGAGGAACCCTGGATGGCTGTAGCGGCCCGACGCCGCGAGCGCCTCCTGGACCTCCCGCAGGCCCTCGACCAGGTGGTCGACCTTGGCCTTCAGCTTGGCCCGCGGACCGTCGTCGCCCGTACCGGCATGGGCGAGCGCGAGCATGGACAGGAAGTGCCCCGCGTAGTGGCCGCGCAGCAGGTTCGCCGTGGGCGCCGCCTCGCGCCCCGGGTACTCGTCGGGTCCCCAGGCCTGCTCGTCCGGGTGGCCGAAGTCCTCCCACCCGCCGGGCGGCAGCGCCCCGCGCGTGTCCAGGCCGGCGTTCGCGCGGAAGACGGCGAGCAGCCGGTCGACGGGGTAGGCGTGCGCCAGGTGCAGCATCTGGTCGCGGGCGCGCGTGAAGATCCCGTCGTGCAGCTCGACGGCGTCGAGCGGGAACGGTTCGGCGACCGCGGCGGAGAGTGGCTCAGGCATCGCCCATCCGCTCCTTGGTCCAGCGCTCGATGCCCGCAGCGGAGATCGGCAGGGCGTCGGACAGCACGTCGGCGCCGTCGGCAGTCACGAGCAGGTCGTCCTCGAGGCGGACGCCGATCCCGCGCAGCTCGGGCGGCACCGTCTCGTCGTGCGCGTGGAAGTACAGCCCGGGCTCGACGGTCATGACCACTCCCGGCTCCAGGGGCGCGGCCTGGTAGGTCGGGTAGTCGGAGTGTGCGCAGTCGTGCACGTCCAGGCCCAGGTGGTGGCCGATACCGCAGACCAGCCAGCGGCGGTGCTGCTGCCCGCCGGGGGACAGCGCCTCGTCGACCGACACGTCCAGCAGCCCCCAGTCGTGCAGGCCCTGCGCGATGACCTCCATCGAGGCGAAGTGGAAGTCGAGGTACTCGACGCCCGGCCGGATCTGCGCCATGCCCGCGCGGTGCGCCTTCTCGACCAGGTCGTGCACATCCCGTTGCAGCGCACTGAAGCTGCCCGACGGCGGGATGGTCCGCGTCACGTCGGCCGTGTACAGGGAGTTCGCCTCGACCCCCATGTCGAGCAGCAGCGGCATGCCTGGCAGCACGGGGCCGTCGCAGCGCACCCAGTGCAGGGTCGGCGCGTGCGGGCCGGAGCCCACGATCGTCGTGTACCCGGGCCCGTTGCCGTACGTGCGCGCATGCCTGTCGAAGGTGCCCTGCAACCAGCGCTCGCCCAGCCCGCCGATCGCGCGCGGCAGCTCCGCGACGACCGCCTCGAAGCCGGTCACCGTGTGGTCGACCGCCTCGCGGAGCTGCGCGATCTCCCAGTCGTCCTTGATCATCCGCAGGTCCGACAGCGCCCGGGCGAGATCCTCGGACGGCTTCAGGCCGTACCGGCGCACCAGCTCCTCGTCGACGGACGGCGACGCGAGCGCCCCGTCCAGGGTGTCCAGCACCGCGTCGAGCGCGGACAGCGGTTCGACGGCGATGCCGAACGCCTCCGCCCAGTCGCCCAGGTCCGGCGACGGCCCGACCCAGAGCTCGCCGTACGCCGCGTTGCCGAAGAACGCGCTGTCGCCCGGCTTGGCCGGCGGCGGCAGGTAGAGCGTCGCGTCGTGGCTCCCGCCGCTCGCCCGCAGGACGAGCACGCCGTCCTCGGCCTGCGCACCCGTGAGCCAGACGAAGTCGCTGTCCGCGCGGAACCCGTACTGCACGTCGCCGTTGCGCAGGCTCGCGCGCCCCGCGCCCACCACGACGTCGCTCGCGCCGATCCGCTCCGACAGCCGGCGGCGGTGCCCGGCCGCGGCGGCTGCCGCCCCGGGCGTCATCGGCACGACGACGGCGGGCGTGCCCCAGCCGCGCGCCATGTGGGCGTTGAACGCCTCGCTCTCGACCAGCCGGGGTGCGCGCGTCCCCGCGTACGGGGGGCGGGTGGTGTTGGGGTTCGTCATCGAATCTCTCCTCCTCGGTCGCGGACCAGCTCTCGCAGGCGGGTGAACACCCGCGGGTCGCCGATCCCGTCGTGCTCGTACTCGTTGGTGACCCACGCCTGGGACGACCCGACGCGCGAGAGCGTGTCGAGCTGCAGGCCCGAGTCGACGAACATGTCGTCGTGATAGACCACCGCGGCGACGGGCACCTCGTTGGCGGCCAGGCGCTCCAGGTCGTACAGCGGCGACCACTCGGTGCGCTCCGCGAGCTCGTGCACCGCGCCCGCGAACGGCCGCAGCAGGCGGATCTCCTCGAACATCCACGGGAAGGCCATCTCGCCCGTGAACAGCAGCGGACGGCGGTCCGGGCCGAACTCCGGCCGGCGGTCCCGTTCGGCCTGCGCCGCCCAGCCCGTCGGGCCGTTGGCGCCGTGCCCGTAGATCGACTCCTGCAGCGTCCAGAACAGCGGACCGTCCGCCTGCGACGTCCGCACCATCGCCTCCTGCAGGAACCCCGCCGACAGCCGGCCGGGCCGCGCGAACGCCTTCTCGACGAACCAGTGCATCCGCTCCGTCCCCGGCTTCATGCCCAGATCGATGCCCGTCGACTGGAACCGGTGGGTGGTCAGCACGTCGCCGTCCGGCAGCAGGACGTCGCCCTCGGCGAGCCGGTCCGCTATCGCCGCCACCGCGTCGACGTCGGCCGGGTAACGCTCGTAGTACTCGCGCGTGCGGCCGGCCACCCGGCCGAACGTCCTGCGGTACACCTCGGCGGCGTCGGGCGGCGTGCCGGGCACCCCGCCAGCGATGTAGCAGGCGCGCAGCGCCTCGGGCGCCACCGACAGGTACGTGAGCGTGATCCAGCCGCCGAAGCTCTGGGCCAGCGTCGTCCACGGCCGGCCGCCATAGACCCGCGCACGCACCTCCTCGAGGTCCGCGACCAGCGAGTCCGCGCGGAAGCACGCCAGGAGGTCGGCGCCCGCCCGGGCGTCCAGACCCGCCAGCACCTCGCCGTCCAGCGGCGTGCTGCCACCCGTGCCGCGCTGGTCCACCAGCACCACGCGATAGTCGCGCAGCGCCACGTCCAGCCAGCCGTCCCGCCGCAGCGGACGCGGGTTCGCGCCGCCCGGCCCGCCCTGCAGGTACACGAGCAGCGGCAGGTCGTCGTCCCGCCGCACCGGGTCCACCAGCTCGCGGACCAACAGCTCCACCCCGCCCGCCAGCCGGCCCGACCGGTCCAGCGGCACGGTGAGCCGGCGCTCGCGGACGCCGATGCCCGGCAGGAGGTACGAGGTCCAGCCCGCGCCGATACCCGCGCTCATGCCTGCGCTCCGAACTGGACCTCGGACGCCCGGGCCGCGTTCGCCCGCCGCTGCCGCTCCCACTCGGGGCGGATGCGCGGGACGGCGTCGAGCAGCTTGCGGGTGTACTCGTGGCTGGGCGCGCCGAAGACCGCGTCCCGGTCGCCCTCCTCGACGATCTGCCCCTGCGTCATCACCGCGACCCGGGTGGCGATCTGCCGCACCACCGCGAGGTCGTGCGCGATGAACAGGTACGTCAGGCCCTCCTCGCGCTGCAGGTCCCGCAGCAGGTTGATCACCTGGGCCTGGACCGACACGTCGAGCGCCGAGACCGCCTCGTCGCACACCACCACACGCGGGCCGACCGCCAGCGCGCGGGCGATCCCGATGCGCTGCGCCTGACCGCCCGAGAACTGCGCGGGGTACTTCTGCGAGTGGTCGGGGTCGAGGCCCACCCGCTCCATCAGGGAGCGGGTGAACGCGCGGGCGCCGCCCGGGACCGGCCGCCCCTGGTAGACCAGCGGAGCGGTGACTATCCGCTCGACGGTGTGCCGCGGGTTGAGCGACGAGAACGGGTCCTGGAAGACGACCTGCACCTCGCTGCGGAACCGGTTCAGCGCCGACCGCTTGAGCGTCGTGACGTCCTCGCCGTCGAGCTCCACGGTCCCGGACGTGACGTCGAGCAGGCGCGCGGCGAGCCGCGCCGTCGTCGACTTGCCCGAACCGGACTCGCCGACCAGGGCGAGCGTCTCGCCCGCGCGGATCTCGAAGCTGACGTCGTCGACGGCCCGGAACCGCTGCGGGGGACGCACCAGGCCGCCGGTGCCCAGCACCGGGAACTCCTTGACCAGGTTCGTGGCTCTCAGGAGCGGCTCGCTCATGCGGCACCTCCGTTCTTTTCTGCGACGGCATCTGCGACGACGGCGCCCGGCGCCACCGCGCGCAGCTCGCCGATCTCGTCGTCGATGCGCGGGACGGCGTCGAGCAGCGCCTGGGTGTACGGGTGCTGCGGCCGCGTGAAGATCTGCTCGACGGGGCCCCGCTCGACGCACACGCCGTCCTTCATGACGACTATGTGGTCGGTGATCTCGCTGACCACCGCGAGGTCGTGCGTGATCAGCACCAAGCCCGTGCCGGTCTCACGCCGGATCTCCTGGAGCAGGTCCAGGATCTGGGCCTGCACGGTGACGTCGAGCGCGGTGGTCGGCTCGTCCGCGATCAGCAGCTCGGGCTCCATGCTCAGCGCCATCGCGATCATGACGCGCTGGCGCATACCGCCCGAGAACTGGTGCGGGTAGTGGTGCACGCGCCGTGCGGCGTCCCGGATACGCACCCGCTCCAGAGCCGCTATCGCGACCTTGCGCGCCGCCCGGCGGGTCACGCCGGGACGGTGGGCGCGGTACGCCTCCTCGATCTGCAGCCCGACCGTGTAGTACGGGTTCAGGGAGGACAGCGGATCCTGGAACACCATGGCTATGCGGTCGCCGCGAACGCGGCGCAGGTCGGCCTCGGACATGCCGACCAGCTCCCGCCCGCGCAGCCGCACACTGCCCGTGCGCCGTGCGGCCCTGGGCTGCAGGCCCATGATCGCGAGGCTGGTCATGGACTTCCCGGAGCCGGACTCGCCGACGATGCCCAGCGCGCCGCCGGGCTCCAGGTCGAGGTCCAGCGATCGGACGGCGTCGAGCGGGCCGCGCGGCGTCTGGAAGGTGACCGTCAGGTCGCGCACCTCGAGCAGGGCGTCGGTGTCGTTCTTGACGCTGGACTCGGTCGTCATGCGTTCACCCGCACTCTCGGGTCGATGGCGCTGTACACGACGTCGACCACTATGTTTCCGACGACGACGAGGAACCCGGCCAGCAGCGTGACGCCCATGATCACCGGCTGGTCGTTGCGGGCGATGGAGTCGGCGGCCATCTTGCCGACGCCGTTGATCCCGAACACGGTCTCGGTGATGAGCGCCCCGCCCAGCAGGCCGGCGAAGTCCATGCCGAAGATGGTCACCACCGGCGTCAGGGCCGGCCGCAGGGCGTGCCGCCGCCAGATGAGCGACTGCGGCAGGCCCTTGGCATAGGCGGTGCGCACGTAGTTCTCGCGCAGCACGTCGAGCACGTTGGCGCGGGTGAGCCGCGTGTAGGCGGCCGCGTACCCGATCGCGAGGACTATCCACGGCATCACGAAGTTGAGGAACCACTGTACGGGGTCGTCCGCGAAGGCGACCGCCTGGGGGAACGGCAGCCACTGGAGCTGGACCACCAGCACGTACTGCAGCACCAGGGCGAGCACGTAGTTGGGGATCGACATGCTCGTCAGCGTCAGCCCGGTGGTGAACCGGTCGAGGAACGTGCCCTCCTTGACCGCGCTGAGCAGGCCGCCGACCACTCCGGCGAGCAACCACAGCACCGCGGCGCCGATGGCGATCGTCGCCGAGACGGGCAGCCGCTGCACGATCATGTCCCAGACCGCCTGGCTGGACTGGAACGAGTAGCCCAGGCACGGCGCCGCGCAGTCGACGGCGCTCGCGCCCTCGCCGTAGGTGCGGCCCGCGAAGATGCCGACGACGAACAGGAAGAACTGGGTACTGAACGGCTGGTCCAGCCCGAGGTTGCCGCGGATCTGGTCGATCACCTCAGGCGTGCAGTTCTTGCCGCAGATCTGCACCGCCGGGTCCGGCGAGAGCGCGAAGAAGACCAGATAGGTGAACAGGCACACCAGCAGCAGGACCACGAGGCCCGACATGACGCGCGTGACGAGGAACCGGAGCATCAGCGACCCTCCTGGGCGTCGACGACGGCGCGCAGCCGGTCACCGAGCACGGTGAACGAGAGCACGAGCAGGAACAGGCACACGCCAGGCACCACGAAGTACGCGGGGTCGACGGCGTACCACTTCACGGAGGCCGCGATCATCTGCCCCCAGCTCGGGG
Organism: Promicromonospora sp. NPDC023805; assembly: GCF_040639635.1. Taxonomy (NCBI): domain Bacteria; kingdom Bacillati; phylum Actinomycetota; class Actinomycetes; order Micrococcales; family Promicromonosporaceae; genus Promicromonospora; species Promicromonospora sp. NPDC023805. The sequence goes on from NZ_JBFAAH010000009.1 coordinate 172,162, forward strand.
CGGGTGGCACGACGCCGACGCCGAGGAACGACAGGCCCGCCTCGGTGCCGATGTACCCGGGCACCGCGAGGGTCGCCATCACGATGATCGTCGAGCGGAGGTTCGGCAGGATCTCGCGGAACACTATGCGCGTCCCGCTGGCCCCGGCCGCCCGGGCGGCCTCGACGAACTCGCGCTGCGCGAGCGACATGGTCTGCCCGCGCACGATGCGTGCCAGGTAGGGCCAGCCGAAGACCGAGATGACCACCACGAGCAGCCCCGAGCGGTTGCTCGCGGGCAGGGCGGACAGCACGGCGATCATGAAGATGAGCGCCGGGAACGCCATGAGGAAGTCCATGACCCGCGAGACGACGAGGTCGACCCGCCCGCCGAAGTAGCCCGCCACGAGCCCGAGCGACACACCCAGCACGGTGGTCAGCGCGGTCGCCGACAGTGCGATGCTCATCGAGACCCGCGCGCCGTAGACGATGCGCGCGAAGATGTCGCGCCCGCTGCCCGGCTCGACGCCGAGCCAGTGCTCGGCGCCCATACCGCCCCACGCGCCGATCGGCATGCCGCCGAGGTCGGGGTCGATGGCGCTCTGGTCGAACTCGTACGGCGTCCAGCCGCTGATCGAGGTGAGCACGGGCGCGAAGACGGCGACGAGGGTGACCAGGGCGATGTAGCCGAGGCCGAGCATCGCGCCGACGTCGTGCCGCAAAGCCCGCCAGGTCCCGCCGGCACCGCCGCTCTGCGCGACGGTGCCGGCCGTGAGGTCCGTCTGGGACGGCATCATCGGGTCAGCCCTTCTCGGGGTCCTTGAGACCGACGCCGACGTAGTCGATGCCGCCGGTCGCGGCGTTCGCCGAGGAGAAGAGGCCGGTCACGTTCTCGCCCGGCAGCGTGACGCCCTTGGCGACCATGAGCGGGACGATCGGGGCCAGCTCGAGGATCTGCTCGTCGAGGTCACCCCACTGCACGTTCGCGGCGTCGATGTCCGTCATCGCCCCGATCTCGTCGATCCGCTCGTTGATCTCCGGGTCGTTGATCTGGGCGAGGTTGCCGTTGCCCTTCTCGTAGATGTTGCGGCCGTCGAACAGCGGCGGGATGAACGTCGCGGCCGACGAGGCCCAGTCCGGGCACCAGCCGGTGATCGCGGCGTCGTGCTGCTGCGACGGGGTGCCGATGGTCTCGTAGTAGGTGGACGTGTCGATCAGGTTGAGCTCGACGGTGATCCCGACGCGCTCGAGCGCCTGCTGGACCGCCTCGGCCTGGGCCTGCATGGACTCCTGGGCGCGGATGTCGAGGGTCATGGTGAACCCGTCGGACAGGCCCGCCTCGTCCAGCAGCTTCTTCGCGGCCTCGACGTCGCCCGTCCCGTCCTGCGACGGGTACAGGTCGAAGTCCTTGTGGCCCGCGACCGACGCCGGCAGGATCGTCGTGGACGGGGCACCGAGCTGCGTTCCGCCGCTCGCGTTCACGATCGTGGTGCGGTCGATCGCGTAGCTGATCGCCTGCCGGACGCGGACGTCGTCGAGCGGCTTCTTCGTGGTGTTCAGGCCCATGTAGGTCGTGCAGATGCCCGGGAACTCCAGGACGCGTTCCTTGAGCTGCGGCGTCTGCAGGCGCGGAAGGGTGGCCGGCTGGATGTTGCCCGCGATCGCGTTGACGTCGGCGCCCTGCCCGGCGATGAGCCGCTCGCCGATGGTGGCCGGGTCCAGGCCGATGGTGAACTCCCAGCCGTCCGGCTTGGCGGCACGCACCTCGTCCGTTGCCGGGTCCCAGTTCTCGTTGCGTGTCAGCTTGATCGTGCTGCCCGGCACGTACTCGGCCAGCTTGTACGGGCCCGAGGCGATGAGCTCGTGGATGAACTCGTCGCCCGCGCCGCTGTCCACGGGGAACGGTGTCGCGTTCACCTGGGAGAGCACGGCGTCGAACTCGGGGAACGGCTTGATGAGGTGGAAGACGACCGTCTTCGCGTCGGGCGTCTCGATGGTCGGCAGGTCGCCGCTCTTGTACGGGCCCTCGTAGCCCTTCGGGGCGTCGATGACCTGCTTGAGGTATGGCGAGCCGATACCGATCTGCGGGTCCCAGGCCCGGGAGATGCCGAACTTGACCTCGGCGGAGGTGATCGGGTCCCCGTTGTCGAACTTCAGCCCGTCCTTGAGCGTGTAGGTCCAGGTCAGGCCGTCGTCGGACGCCTCGCCGAGGCTCTCGGCGAGGTCCGGGACGATCTCCGTCGGGTTCTCGGACGAGCCCGGCGCGGAGGTCGTGAGCTGCCGGTAGACGAGCCGGTAGAAGTTGTTCACGCCGCCGTCCCAGCCGCGGGCCGGGTCGAGGTACGAGAAGTCGGCGTTCTGCAGCACGTGGACGGTGCCGCCCTCGGCGGGCTCGGCGGTGAACCCACCACCCCCGGAGGAGTCGTCCGGTGCGGCACCGCCGCAGGCGGCCAGGGCGAGGGTCGTGGCGGCAGCGAGGACGGCTGTCGATATCCGATGGAGCTTCACGAGGTTGCCTCTCGGTCGGTGACGCCGGAGCGTCGAGGGTCGTACGGGCAGGGGCGTGAGGGCAGAAGCCCTCTTGCGGGTCGGTCCGGTCAGGTGTGCCGGAGCCAGACCCGCATCGCCCCGGGTTCGCGGTTCGCCCAGAGGTGGTAGGGCACCAGCGGTACCTGCGTCGTCGTCGACGAGGTAGGTGGGTCTGTCCGGTTCGCGGCGGGGTACGGGTCGTCCGACGGCGGGGGCCGCCGGCTCATGTGTGCGGTCACTGCATGCCGCAGCACTGGATCGTCGGACGCCGGAGCTTCTTCGACGGCGTGCACGACGAGCTCGTCGACCGGCGCGGGGGAGTCGGCCTGCTCCAGGCAGTGCACCACCGGTCCGCGCGCGGCCGCGACGGCGCCGCGGGTCGCGTCGACGGCGGGGTGCGAGACGACGAGCGCCGGACGCATCGGCAGGTCGAGCACCATCTCCTGGCCCGGCCGCCACGCATCGGTCAGGTGCAGCCAGCTGTCCGGGGCTGCGCCGTCGACCGCGCTGTTCACCGGCTCGCCGTCGACTGTGACCCGCGACGTCGTCGCCCAGCCCGGGATGCGGAGCGTCAGCGTCGACGGCTCGTCGCGGGCGGCGAGCACGCGGACCGTGACGCGACCGTCCCAGGGGTAGTCGGTGACGACGTCGACCGAGAGCGCAGCAGACCGCACGCGGCAGGCGGTGAGCAGCGCGATCGTCAGGCCGTCCGGCGTCTCGAGCGCCACGTGGTCCTGGAGCCCGCTGATCCAGCGCGCCGCGTTCGGCGGGCAGCAGGCGCAGCCGAACCACTGCCTGCGCAGCGGTTCCGCGGGGTCGACGGGCCGTCCGTCGGTGTGGTCGGGACGGCGCTGCAGCGGGTTGTCGTAGAAGAAGCGGGTGCCGTCCAGCGAGACGCCCGCGGCGAACCCGTTGTAGAGGACGCGCTCCACGTGGTCCAGGACCGCGGCGCTCCCGGTGGCCAGGAACAGCCGCCAGCCCCACTGCATGGTGCCGATGGCGGCACAGGTCTCGGCGTAGGCGCGTTCGGAGGGCAGCTCGTACCGGTCGCCGAACGCCTCGTCCGAGTGCCGCGACCCGATCCCGCCCGTGACGTAGGACTTGGTGCGCACCATGTCGTCCCACAGGCGGAGCAGGTGGTCGATCCGGGCCGCGTCGCCGCGCTCGATGGCGACGTCGGTGGCACCGGCCGCCAGGTAGACCATCCGCACGGCGTGCCCGGTCACCGTGTCCAGGTCGCGCAGCGGCGCGTGGTCCGCGTAGTACGCGGGCCCGAACGGCGCCTCGGTGAAGAGGCCGGAGCCGCGCCGCTCGACGAACAGCTCGGCCTGGCGCAGGTAGGGCTCGTGGCCCGTCTCGCGGTACAGCTCCACGAGCGCCGTCTCGATCTGCGGGTGGCCGCAGTACTCCGCGCGGCCGTCCTCTCCGAACCGGTCCACCACGAGGTCCGCGAACCGGCGGGCGACCGCGAGCAGCCGGTCGTCGCCCAGCTCGCGCGTGGCGACGAGCGCGCCCTGGATCAGGTGGCCCAGGTTGTACAGCTCGTGCCCGCCGGCCAGGTCCGTCCACGGCGGGACCGTCGCGTCGGGGCCCTGGTGGAACGACGACAGGTACCCGTCGTCGGCCTGGGCGCGCTCGACGAGGGACACGGCCTCCTCGTAGAAGGCGCGCACTGCTGCGTCTTCGGGCGCCGGGTCTTCGGGCGCCGCGTCGCGAGCCAGCTCGTACGCGGCAGCCTCCAGCGTCTTGTAGACGTCGGTGTCCATGAACGGGTAACCGCCGCGGAACGGCTCGCCGGTCTGCTCGGCGATGCGGCGGAAGTTGTCGAGGACGCCGGAGGCCCGTACCTGCTCGACGACGTGGGGCAGCGTCGCGGCAGTGTTGCGCTGCTGCCACCGGCCCAGCAGGCCGTCGGTGAGCGCTACCCGGGCCGCGTGCTGCTGCGCCCCTGTCCCGGCGTCGTTCCGCATAGTCCTCCGCCCGTGGTTCATCGGTCAGCGATATGTGATGCGTGATATTCTACTGACCGACGGTGGCGGTGTCGATGGGGTGAATGTAAACGACGCGTTTCCGCGCCTCCCGGCCGATCTCGGCCGCTGCATCCCGGCCGGCCCGCACTGCCTCAGGTACCCTCAGGCGCCATTGACCACGGGGTTCGCATCCCGTGTAATATTCTACTAGCGTTGCCTGACCACCCAGGAGTGCAGCATGAGCGCCACAACACCCACCCCGTCGGTCCGTCGTCTCGCACCGGTCGCGAGCCTGCGCGAGCAGGTCCACCGCGCCCTCGTGGCGGCGATCGTCGCGGGTGAGCTCGAACCCGGTGAGCTCGTCTCCGTGCCGACGCTCGCCGCACGGTTCGACGTGTCGGCGACGCCGGTGCGCGAAGCGGTGCTGGACCTGGAGCGGCGCGGGTTCCTGGAGGCGGTGCGCAACAAGGGGTTCCGCGTCACCCGCGTGAGCGACCAGACCCTGCGGCACGTCGCCGCCGTCCGGCTGGTGATCGAGCCGGTCTGGATGGAGCGGCTGGCCAAGTCCTTCCCCGTCGGGCAGCTGGCGGAGTTCCGCGCGCTGGCCGACGAGATCGTCGAGGGCGCGCGCACCGGCGACCTGGTCGCGTACCTGCAGGCGGACCAGACGTTCCACCTGCGGCTCATGGGCTTGCTGGGCAACCCGGTGGCCGGCGAGATCGTTGCCGACCTGCGCGACAGGGCGCGCCTGCTCGGGCTGTCGACGATGGTCGCGAGCGGCACGCTCGCCAGCTCGGCCCAGGAGCACCACGAGCTGCTCGACCTGCTCGCCGCCGGCGACGGCCCGGGCGCCAAGTCGCTCATGGAGCGGCACATCGGGCACTCGCTCGGCACGTGGGCGGGCAAGCCGGAGGACTGACGCCGTCGTCGCTCGTTGACGTTGCTTGTCGACGCGGAACTGACCAGATGATCGAGGGGGTGGATGTGGCAGCGGACGTCGTGATCGTCGGCGCCGGGATAGTCGGCGCGGCCTGCGCGCGAGCCCTTGCCCGGGCGGGCGCCCGGGTGACCGTGCTCGACCGCGGGGCGGCCGCAGCCGCGACCAGCGCCCACGGTGAGGGCAACCTGCTCGTCTCCGACAAGGGTCCCGGCCCGGAGCTGGAGCTCGCCAAGGTGTCGCTGCGCCGGTGGTTAGCGCTCGCGGACGAGCTGGCGGACGAGCTCGGGCCCAGGTTCCCCTCCGTCGAGCACGAGGCCAAGGGCGGCATGGTCGTCGTCACGTCTGCAGTCGGACTGGCCGGGCTGCGCCGGTTCGCCGAGGCGCAGCGGGCGTCCGACGTCGACGCGGTCGAGCTGACCGCCGCCGAGGCCCGCGAGCTCGAACCCGACCTGGCGCCCGGCGTCGTGGGCGCCGTCCACTACCCGCAGGACGCCCAGGTGCAGCCCGTCGCGGCCGCCGAGGCGCTGCTCGCGTCCGCGCGTCGCGCCGGCGCGGAGGTCCGCACCGGCATCGAGGTGACCGGCCCGCTGCTCGGGGCCGACGGCGCTCTCGCCGGCGTCGTCACGTCGCAGGGCGAGGTGGCCGCCGGCGCCGTCGTCGTGGCCGCCGGCCCCTGGTCGGCGGAGGTCGCCGAACGGCTCGGCTCCTGGATCCCCGTGCGACCGCGCCGCGGGATGGTGCTCGTGACCACGCCCATGCCCCAGCGGATCCGGCACAAGGTCTACGACGGCGACTACTTCGCCGCGACGCAGTCGGCGGGCGCCGAGCTGCAGACCTCCGCCGTCATCGAGTCCACACGTGGCGGGACGGTGCTGATCGGGTCGAGCCGCGAGCAGGTCGGGTTCGACGAGCGCTTCCGGGCCGAGGTGCCCGCCGAGATGGCGCGGCGGGCCGTTGCGGTGTTCCCGTTCCTGGCCCGTACCCAGGTCATGCGGTCCTACCTGGGCTTTCGCCCGTACATGCCCGACCACCTGCCGGTGATCGGCCCAGACCCCGTCCGCGCCGGGCTGTGGTTCGCGACGGGCCACGAGGGCGCAGGCGTCGGGCTGGCCCCGGCGACCGGTGACCTGCTCGCCGCGCAGCTGCTCGGGTTCGAGCCGCCCGTGGATCCCGGCCCGTACGCCGCCGACCGGCGGACGCTCCTGGAGGCCCGGCCATCGGAGTTCCGGCCATTGGAGACCCGACCATGACCTCGTACCGCGTACCGGCGGAGCGCGATCCCGTCCGTCCGGGCGCCGACCGACCGCTGACCATCCTGGTGGACGGCGAGCCCGTCACCGGGACGGCCGGTCAGACCATCGCCGGGGTGCTGCTGGGTGCCGGACGGCGGGAGTGGCGCACCACCACGACGGGCGGCGCCCCGCGCGGCGTGTTCTGCGGGATCGGCGTGTGCTTCGACTGCCTCGTCGAGGTCAACGGCCTGCGGGACGTGCGTGCCTGCCTGCGGCGTGCGCAGGACGGCGACGTCGTGACCCCGCAAGGACCGGAGGCGACCGCGTGAGCGGTACGAGGAGAGACGCGACGAGAGACGTGGTCGTCGTCGGCGCGGGCCCGGCCGGGCTCGCCGCCGCACGGGCCGCCGCGACCGCTGGGGCGCGGGTCACGCTGCTCGACGCCGCCGACGGGCTCGGCGGCCAGTACTGGCGCCACCTCCCGGCCGAGCGCCCGGCCGACCGCGAGGGCCTGCTGCACCACAGGTGGGCGACCTACGGTGAGCTCGACGACGCCCTGCGCGCGCACCCGGACGTGACGGTGCTGCCCTCGGCCCAGGTCTGGTCGCTCGAACGGCTCGACTCCGGCATCCGGCTCAACGTCCTGGTCGGGGAGCCCGACGGCGCCGGACGCGAGGCGCTGGTGCTCGAACCGGACGCCCTCGTGCTCGCCACGGGCGCCCACGACCGCACCCTGCCGTTTCCCGGCTGGCAGCTGCCCGGCGTCTACTCCGCGGGTGCGGCGCAGGCGCTGGCGAAGGGGGAGCGGGTGGCGGTCGGATGGCGCGTCGTCGTCGCCGGGGCCGGCCCGTTCCTGCTGCCCGTCGTGTCGTCGCTGCTGCAGACCGGCGCGGACGTCGTCGGAGTGCATGAGGCGAGCCGGCTCGGATCCCTCGCCCGCGGCTGGCTGAACCGGCCGTGGGAGCTGGTCGGGGCCGCGGGCAAGGCCGGCGAGCTGGCCGGGTACGTCCGCGACCTGGTGCGCCACCGCGTGCCGTGGCGGCCCGGTGAGGCAGTGGTGGCCGCGCACGGCGACGGGCGGGTCGAAGCGGTGACCGTGGCGCGGCTCGACGAGCGCTGGGCACCGGTCGCCGGGACCGAGCGGCGGATCGAGGCTGACGCCGTGTGCGTCAGTCACGGCTTCACGCCGCGCCTGGAGCTGGCGATCGCCGCCGGGTGCGACCTTACGCCGGACCGGTTCGTGGTGGTCGACGAAACCCAGGCCACCTCTGTTCCAGGAGTGTGGGCCGCCGGCGAGGTCACGGGCATCGGCGGCGCCGACGCGGCGCTGGCCGAGGGCGCAGTGGCCGGGACGGCGGCGGCCGGCGGCGACACCTGCACCGGAGCGGCCCGCGCAGCCGGCCGGGCACGCACCCGGGCGCGCGGCTTCGCGGCGCGCATCAAGGCGGCGCACGGCATCCGCGGCGGGTGGACCGGCTGGCTGCGCGACGACACCGTCGTCTGCCGCTGCGAGGAGACCACCTACGGACGCGTGCGCGAGGTCGTCGAGCTGACCGGCTCGCACGAGCCTCGCTCCGTGAAGCTCACCAGCCGCGCCGGGCTCGGCCCGTGCCAGGCGCGCATGTGCGGCCGGACGCTCCAGGAGCTCCTGGACGGTCCGGAGGCCACTGATGTCGCGCCGCCGACCGTGGACCGTCGTCCCTTCGTCGTCCCTGTCCGGCTCGGTGACCTCGCGGCCCTGCCCTCAACTTCCCGACCATCAGCATCAGCATCCAACCCGGAGGAGACCGGACATGAACCAGCGTTTTGACCTCGGCGGCGTGATCGTCGCTACCACCCTCGCCTTCAAGCCGGACGCCTCCGCGCCTGCAGGGCTCGCCGTCGACTACGAGCGGTTCGCCGCGCACTGCGAGTTCCTGATCGACAACGGCTGCCGCGGCGTCGGGCCGAACGGTTCGCTCGGCGAGTACTCGTCCCTCACCGACGACGAGCGCCGCAAGGTCGTGCAGACCGCCGTCGCGACGGTCGGCGACCGGGGGCTCGTCGTCGCCGGCGTGCACGGCGTCGGCTCGCACCAGGCCAAGCACTGGGCAGAGCTCGCCAAGGAGGACGGCGCCGACGCCGTCCTGCTGCTGCCGCCCACCATCTACCGCGCGAACCGGTCAGAGGTGATCGAGCACTACACCCGCGTCAACGAGGTGGGCATCCCGATCATGATCTACAACAACCCGTTCGACACGAAGGTGGACCTGACGCCCGACCTCCTCGCGGAGCTCGCCCAGCTGGAGAACGTGGTCGCCGTCAAGGAGTTCTCGGGCGACGTGCGGCGCGTGCTGGAGATCAAGGAGCTGGCCCCCGACCTCGACGTGATCGCCGGCGCCGACGACCTCCTCTTCGAGTCGCTCGTGGCGGGCGCCACCGGCTGGTTCGCCGGCTACCCGAACGCGTTCCCGCGCGAGGCGGTAGAGATCTACACGCTGGTCACCGAGGGCAAGATCGCCGAGGCGCGCGAGCTGTACAGGCACCTCGTGCCGGCGTTCCGCTGGGACTCCCGCACCGAGTTCGTGCAGGCGATCAAGCTCTCGATCGACATGGCCGGGCAGAGCTACGGTGGGCCGACTCGCCCGCCGCGCGGCCCGCTGACGGCAGAACACGAGGCCGAGGTCCGCAAGGACACGGAGTCGGCCCTCACCTACATCGCCTCCCGCTGAGTGCTGGATATTTGCCCCCTCGAAAGGATTCGACAGGGCAAATACCCAGCACTCAACGGACCAAGGAGAGAGCATGCGTACCAGTCGGACCATTACCGCCGTCGACTCGCATACCGAGGGGATGCCTACGCGGGTCGTGACCGGGGGTGTCGGGGTCATACCTGGGGACACCATGAACGACCGGCGGCTGTACTTCATGGAGCACATGGACGACCTGCGGCTGTTCCTCATGAACGAGCCGCGGGGCCACGCCGCGATGAGCGGCGCCATCCTCCAGCCGCCGACGCGGCCCGACTGCGACTGGGGCGTCGTCTACATCGAGGTGTCCGGCTGCCTGCCCATGTGCGGGCACGGCACCATCGGCGTGGCGACGGTCCTGGTCGAGACGGGCATGGTCGACGTCGTCGAGCCGGTCACCGAGATCCGGCTCGACACCCCCGCCGGGCTCGTCGTCGCCAAGGTGGCAGTCAGCGACGGCCATGCCGACGCCGTCACCATCGAGAACGTACCGAGCTTCGTGACGGCGCTCGACCAGGTCATCGAGGTGCCCGGCTACGGAACCGTCCCGTACTCGATGGCGTTCGGCGGCAACTTCTACGCGCTGGTCGACCTCGACGACCTCGGGCTGCCCTTCGACCGGGCGCGCCAGCAGGACCTGCTCGCCGCCGGGCTCGCGATCATGGACGCGATCAACGAGACCGCCATGCCGAAGCACCCCTCGCTCGACGGCGTGGAGGGCTGCCATCACGTCGAGCTGATCGCCCCGGGCTCCGACGCGCGGCACTCCCGCCACGCGATGGCCATCTACCCCGGCTGGTTCGACAGGTCGCCCTGCGGCACCGGGACGTCGGCCCGCATGGCCGAGCTCTGGGCCCGCGGCGAGCTCGCGCTCGACACCGACTTCGTCAACGAGTCGTTCATCGGCAGCCGGTTCGTCGGCCGCCTGGTCGCGGAGACCGACGTCGCCGGCGTGCCCGCCGTCGTGCCGACCATCACCGGGCGCGCCTGGGTGACCGGAGCCGCCAACTACCTGCTCGATCCCAGCGACCCGTTCCCTACGGGCTTCGTCTTCTGACTCTGCTTGCTCGGACCTGCCCGCTCGACCTGCCCGTCGTACCCCCCCACCCGCTGAGGAGCCGACCCATGACCGCCACCGCGGCACCTGATCTCCACCGCACCGTCGACGACGTCGCCCGCCGGGCCGCCGACGCCTTCGACGAGCTCTCCCGGACGGCGCCCCACGTCCGCGCCGAGGGCCTGCGCCGTGCGGCCGCCGCCCTGGCCGACCACGCGGACGAGCTGGTCGCCATCGCCCAGGAGGAGACCGGCCTCGCCAAGGCTCGCCTGCGCGGCGAGCTCAAGCGCACCCAGGTGCAGCTGCGCCTGTTCGCGCACGTCGTCGCCGACGGCGCCTACCTCGACGTGCGCCTCGACGAGGCAGACCCCGACTTCGTCCTCGGCCCCCGGCCCGACCTCCGCCGCAGCCTCTGGCCCGTCGGACCGGTGCTGAACTTCGCGGCGAGCAACTTCCCGTTCGCCTTCTCCGTCGCCGGCGGGGACACAGCGGCGGCGCTCGCGGCGGGCTGCCCCGTGATCGTCAAGGCGCATCCCGGGCATCCGCTGCTGTCCGAGCGGGTGGCGGAGCTGGTCTCGGCGGCGTTGGCCGAGGCCGGGCTGCCGGAGGCCACGCTGCAGCTGGTCATCTCGCAGGACGCCGGGATCGCGCTGGTCGAGCACCCGGCGGTGCGGGCCGCCGCGTTCACCGGGTCGCAGCGCGTGGGGCAGCTGCTGGCCGCCCGGGCCTCCGCGCGGCCCGACCCGATCCCGTTCTTCGGCGAGCTGGGCAGCGTCAACCCGGTGCTCGTCTCGCCGGAGGCGCTCCGCGAGCGGGCGGGTGACCTGCTCGCTGGATACGTGGCGAGCGTGTCCGGTTCGGCGGGCCAGCTCTGCACCAAGCCGGGCTTCCTCGTTGTCCCCGAGGGCACCGAGTACGACGACGTAGTGGTCTCGGCCGCGGCGCAGGTGCCGGAGCACCGGCTGCTCAACCCGTCGATCGCTGACGGGTACGAGCGGCGGGTCGGGCAGGTGCTCGGGGTGGACGGCGTGCGCGTCGTGCACGCCGGCGGGTTCCGGTGCGACGCCGACGGGCAGGCCTGGGTGACGCCGACCTTCGTCGCCGTACCGCTCGACCTGCTGCGGACCGCCGGGTCCGCGCTCCTCGACGAGGTGTTCGGGCCGTTCTCCGTGATCGTGGAGTACCCGGACGGCACCGACCTGGCGGACGTCGTCGCCGAGCTGTTCCCCGGCAACCTCACGCTGACCCTGCACCTGGGGTCCGGAGAGACGGAAGGGGAGTGGGCGAGCCTCGTCGCGCGCCTCGCGCGGCACGCGGGCCGGATCCTGCTCGGCGGCTGGCCCACCGGCGTGGCGGTCACGCCGGCGATGCAGCACGGCGGGCCGTGGCCGGCCACGACTACCGACGGGACGTCCGTCGGCACTGCGGCGATCGGCCGGTTCCTGCGCGGGGTCGCCTTCCAGGACGCACCGCAGGAGCTGCTGCCCCCGCCGCTGCGCGACGACAATCCGTGGGATGTGCCCCGGACGGTCGCCGCGCGTGGCGAGTCGTCGCTCTGGTGACTACAGCCCCGTCATGCGGAGCATCGCCTCGGTATAGCGCTCGCCACTGACCTGGATCTTCTCGGCGCCGACCGCGATCTCGGCCAGGTCGGCAGCGGTCAGCACTACGTCTGCGGCGCCGATGTTCTCCTCGAGGCGGCTGATCCGGCGGGTCCCGGGGATCGGGACGATCCACGGCTGCTGGGCGAGCAGCCAGGCGAGCGCCACCTGCGCCGTCGTGCAGCCCTTGCGGGCCGCGACGGCGCCGAGCAGCTCGACGAACGCCTGGTTGGCGTCGCGGTTCTCCGCCTCGAAGCGCGGAAGCCCCGTACGCATGTCGTCCTCCGCGAGCTGGGTGGCGGAGGTCAGCGTCCCCGTGAGGAACCCTCTCCCGAGCGGGCTGAACGGGACGAACCCGATGCCGAGCTCCTCGAGCGTGGGGAGGATGTCGGGTTCGGGGTCGCGGGTCCACAGCGAGTACTCGCTCTGCAGCGCCGTGACGGGCTGGACCGCGTGCGCGCGACGGATGGTGTCGGCCCCCGCCTCCGACAGCCCGAACCGGCGTACCTTGCCGGCCTGGATCAGCTCGGCGACGGTGCCGGCGACGTCCTCGATCGGGACCTGCGGATCGACGCGGTGCTGGTAGAAGAGGTCGATCACGTCCGTGCCGAGGCGGCGCAGTGCGGCGTCGGCCACCTCCCGGATGTGCTCGGGGCGGCTGTCCGTCCCGACGCTCCGGCCCTCCTCGTCGAGCCTGAAGCCGAACTTCGTGGCGATGACCATCTGGTCGCGCACCGGGGCGAGCGCTTCGCCGACCAGCTCCTCGTTGACGAACGGTCCGTACACCTCGGCCGTGTCGAAGAGGGTGATCCCGCGGTCGACCGCGCCGCGCAGGACGGCGATCATCTCCTCGCGGGTGCCCGGGTTGGGGCCGTAGCCCTGGCTCATGCCCATGCAGCCCAGCCCGATGGCCGAGACATCGAGGCTGCTCGTCCCGGATCCCAGTGTTCGTGTCTGCATCAGTGATTCCTCGGTCGTGATGAAGGGTTGCCCGAGCGTATGTCCCCCGGTCGGCAGTTGGCATCGACCGCCGCCGTACGTGAACTCGCCGAGCGCCGCCGTGTTGGCGTCGTTCGCCACGTGCACGGGCAGGCCCATCCGGTCGCCGAGGATCTCGGC
>NZ_JBFAAH010000010.1:0-177829 GCF_040639635.1 Promicromonospora sp. NPDC023805
ACCGGCTCCGACTACGTCCGCGGCAGGCTCGCCGCGTACTTCGACGACCTGGTCTCGCTCGGCGTCGACGGGTTCCGGATCGACGCATCGAAGCACGTGCCGGCGTCGGACCTGGAGGCCGTCAAGTCGCGGATGCGGAACCCGAACGTCTTCTGGGTGCACGAGGTGATCGGCGCCGCCGGGGAGCCGATCCAGCCGTCCGAGTACCTGGGCAGCGGCGACTCGCACGAGTTCAACTACGCGCGCCAGCTCAAGCACGACTTCGACGGGCAGATCAAGAACCTGCGGTTCATCGGCGACGGCAAGCTGCAGTCCGGCCGGGCCGGCGTGTTCGTGGACAACCACGACACCGAGCGCAACGGCGAGTCGATGAGCTACAAGTGGGGCGCGAAGTACGTCCTGGCCAATACGTTCCTGCTGTCCTGGCCGTACGGGTCGCCCACCGTGTACTCGGGGTACGAGTTCTCGAACAACGACTCGGGCGCACCCGGCGCGACCGAGACCACGGTTCCCGACGCGACCTGCGGCGCCGGACGGTGGACGTGCACGCAGCGCTGGACCGAGATCCGCGGCATGGTCGGCTTCCACAACGCGGTGGCGGGCACCGCGGTCACCAACTGGTGGGACGACGGCGGCAACCTGGTCACCTATGGCCGCGGCAACCGCGGATACGTGGTGCTCAACAACACGGCGTCGGCAGTGCAGCGCTCGTTCCAGACGCCGCTCCCGGCCGGGACGTACTGCGACGTCGTCGCGGCCTCGAACTGCTCGGTGAAGCGGACCGTCAACGCTGACGGCTGGTTCACCGCGACGGTCCCGGCGTACGGGGCGCTTGCGATCCACGTGAACGCCCGGGGCTGAGCGAGAGCTCCGGGAGAACTAGTACGAGTGCGGGGTCTGTTGCTCTGCGTAGACCATGTCTACGCAGAGCAACAGACCCCGCAGACCTGGTCGCCGGGTGAGGTGACCAGGCCGCACTGGAGGGTCACAACGATCTCGCGGTCGATCACCGCCGGGACGCCCTTGCCGCGGCCTGGTCACGCTCCCCCGTGCCCGCACCGCCGTCGCCCGTCGCCGTTCCCCGTCGCCGCAGCAGGCCCGACAACTAGTGTGAGCGAGTGACCGTCCTTGCCGAACTACGCGCGCTGCTGCGCCTGCCCGGGTTCCGCAAGCTGTTCACCGTGCGTCTCGTGTCCCAGGCCGGCGACGGCATGTTCCAGGTGGGCCTCGCCAACCTGCTGTTCTTCAGCCCGGCGTCGCAGGGGTCGGCGGCCGCTATCGCGGGCGCGTTCGCGATCATGCTGGCGCCGTTCACGATCGTGGGCCCGTTCGCCGGCGTGTTCCTGGACCGGTGGCAGCGGCGGCAGGTGCTGGTGTACGGCAACGCCGTCCGCGTGCTGATCACCGGCACGATGGCGGTGCTGATGCTCACGCAGGGCGTCACGCCCGCGATCTACGTCCTGGGACTCGCCGCCCTGAGCGTCAACCGGTTCCTTCTTGCCGGCCTCTCGGCGGGCCTGCCTCGCGTGGTCCAGGGCGAACTGCTGCTCACGGCGAACGCACTGACGCCGACGCTCGGTGCGGGCGCCGCGTTCCTTGGAGGCGGCATCGGCTTTGTACTCGGCCTGGCCGTGCCGACCGGACGCATCCAGGACGCGGCGGCCCTGACCTGCGCCTGCGTCGTCATGGGTTGTGCCTCGCTGCTCGGGCTGCGGATGTCCCGCACGCTGCTGGGACCGCTGCAGCCCGCCGTCGGCTCGATCCGGAACGAGCTGGCGGCAGTGGCGAGCGGCCTGGTCGACGGCGCCCGCTACCTCGCCGCACGCCGCACCCCCGGCCAGGCGCTGCTGGTGATGGCGCTGCACCGCTTCCTGTACGGGGTGGTGTTCATCGCGGCGATCCTGATGTCGCGCAACCTCCTGGCCGAGCCGGGCGACCGCACAGCCGGTCTGACCACCTTCGCCACGGTGATCGGTGCGACGGGCGTCGGCGGCGGGCTCGCGATCCTGCTCACGGCTGTGCTGGCCCGGCGGATGGCCCCGCAGTCCTGGATCGCCGTGATGCTGGTGGTGGCCGGGATGTCGCAGCTGATCCTCGTGCCCGAGCCCGGCTTCGTCGGCGTGGTCACCGCCGCCGGACTGCTCGGGCTCGCCGCGCAGGGCGCGAAGATCGCGGTGGACACGATCGTGCAGCGCGACTCCGAGGACGCCTACCGCGGCCGCGCGTTCGCCTTCTACGACGTCCTCTACAACGCGGCCTTCGTGGGTGCGGCAGCCCTCGCCGCCTTCCTCGTGCCGGACGCCGGATGGTCGCCCGGGCTCTTCGTCGCCCTCTCTCTCGGGTACCTGGCAACCGCGATCGTGTTCGGCATGCGCGGCTCTCGCACGGCTTCCCTTCCTCGGCAACCGCTGGACGGGTGAATTAGTGGATGAGGTCCGGTCTCTAGAGCCGATCGTGCCTGTTTTGCCGGCCGAACGGTGCAAGGATTGACGCACTTACCTACACAGGGACTGGAGGCATTCGTTCATGTCCGACGCACCCGCCGTCACCCCGACACCCACCTGGGGCGAGGTGTTCCCATGGTTCCGCGAGGTCATGGCTGAGGACGACGCCTGGTACGTCGGTCAGGTCGACAGCAAGACCGACATCGGTACCGCCCGCCTCGCCGAGGCCGCCGTAACCCGCCTCAAGTCGTTGCCCGTCGGCCGGCTCTTCCCCGCAGTGCGGCGGGTCGAGCGCCTCGACGAGCTCGACTGGCCCAAGCACCGACTCGTCAACGCGCTGCACCGCGGCGGCTGCTTCACCGGGGACGACCTGTCCTACATGGTGATCGCCGAGATGCTCTCGTGGGAATCGGTCGGCCCGATCATCGTGAAGCAGATCCTCGAGGTAGTCGCACTCGAGGAGATCCGGGTGAGCACGGCAAAGTAGGGCAGCGAGTCAGTGCTCCGCCTGGCGGGCTGCTGCCTGCCGCCGGCCTGCGATGACCGCGAGCGGCACGGCCCCCAGGGTCAGCAATGCCTGAACGAACTGCGCCGTGCCGTAGCCCGCACCGAAGGCATCCAGCGTCTCGGCCGCCGCCGCGATCCCCAGGACCCCGACCACGGCGGCCAGCAGGGCGCCGATCCGCCGCGTGATCGGCGCGGCCCAGCCGCACAGGGCCGCCGCCGCGACGACCAGCAGGTTGAGGGCCATCGCGACGACGAGTGACCCGACCATCCCAGGTGGCGGCCCGCCGTAGGGCAGGGCCGCTACCACCGGAAGCAGCACGTTCGTCCACAGGGTGTGGATAAGTGCCCCGGCCAGGGCCACGGCAAGACCGGTTCGGCGCGCCGTCGCTGGCTTGCGCACGAACAGGGCGATCAGCATCCCGACCAGCAGCACCGTCAGGACGAGGATCGCGACGAGCGTGCCGAGGACCAGCTCTGGCCGGGCACCGTTCACGAGCTGCACCCCAGCCGTGCCGAGCTGGAGCAGCAGGTGCAGACCGGCGACCGCCAACGCCCCGACGAGGACGCGTCTGGCCCGAAGAGCTGCGGCTCCGACCCCGAGCACGACCGTTCCGGCCATCGCCGCGTTCTCGATCACGAGGACCGCGTTGTCCACCGTGAAGCCGAGATCGAGCTCGTTGCCGGGAACCAGCAGGCGCATCGGGACGGACGTCCACACGGCGGCCGCGAGGAGAAGGACGCCGAGCGCGGCGGGCCGGCGTCCGGCGTCGGGCAGAGTGTGCATGGCGACACTCTCCCAGAGGCCACCCACACCGTGGCATTGAAGGCACGCTGTGGATAACTCCGCGGACCAGTGGTCCGGGCGTGGAACCATGGAGGGTGCCCGCAACCGTTCCCGCCCCGCGCATCCACCCCGCGGCGATCAAGCTCCTGGTGGGCAGTGGCGCATACCTGCGGGGCGAGGACTACCAGAAGCAGGGCCGGGTCATCTCGTGGGAGTGGCTGCCGGACGACCTCCTGCTCATCTCCTGGGTGCGCGGCAGCGGCCGCAGCACCTACTCCTGCTCCATCCAGTTCAGGACCAACAGCCCCGGGCCGCCCGTCGTCGTCGGCACGGACTGCACGTGCCCGGTCGGGTCCGCCTGCAAGCACGTCGTCGCAACGCTCATCGAGTCCGGGTCGGACGGCCTGGCCTCGATGGTCCGGCCCGCATCCTCGCTGAAGCGCACGCCGCAGGTACCGGAGTGGAAGGCGGCAGTGCAGCAGCTCGTGCCGACGGGGCCGGTCGAGGCTCCGCCGGCACACCCGTCGACCGCCGATCCCCGGCCCGTGCTGGCGCTGCAGCTCCGCGTGGACGGCACGACCATCGACAACAACCTCTCCCTCTCGATGCGGCCGGTCCAGCGCAACGACAAGGGCTCGTGGGTGGGCGGCACCGCGTCGTGGAACTACATCCGCAACGGGTTCCTGCGTGGCCTTGATCCCGTCGTCCGGGAATGGTTCACCACGCTCGACGCCCTGCGCGCCACCAGTCCGCGCGGCTACGGCTACATCAGCTCGGGTGACTGGATCAGTCTGGACGACGTACTCCCCCGCCCGTTCTGGCGTCACCTCGCCGACGCCGCCGACCTCGGCATCGAGCTCGTCGGCAAGTCGAAGCGGGAGTCGTTGCGGCTGGCCGGCGAGGCATCCATCGCCCTCGACCTCTCCCTGCCCGACGGCGGCGCGCGCCTCGAGCGGACCGTTGCCTTCGACGGCGCGGTCACCCTGGCGACCTCGGTCGGCGCGCTCGGCCGGCACGGCCTGTTCGCCATCGAGGAGTCCCCCTCCGGCCGCATCATCACCCTCGGCCCGACCACGGCACCCCTCACCGACCAGGAGCACGCGGCGGTCCATCTGGCCGATCTCAAGATTCCCGCAGAAGCGGTCGACGAGTTCCTGGCGGACTACCTACCGCTGCTGCGCCGGGAGGTACAGGTGCACGCCGACCCCGACGTCGAGCTGCCGGACCTGCCTCAGCCCGAGCTGGTGGCCACCGTCAAGGCGGTCTCGCCGGCGGAGATCAGCGTGGCGTGGCGGTGGGCGTACCCGCCGTCGGACAAGGAATATCCGCTGACCACCGCCATGGAAGCGGGTGCGGACCTGCGTGATCTCGCGGCGGAGGCCACGACCCTGGGCAGGGTGATCGCCGCCGTACGCGAGGTGCCGGGCTTCGGTCACTTCCGGGTGGCGCCCGAGGTGTTCCGCGGGCTGGCGGCGATGGACTTCGCCACCACAGTGCTGCCCGTGCTCAAGGAGCAGTCGGACGTGCGCGTGGAGAGCGAGAAGCTGCCCGAGTACCAAGGCCTCGAGGCGACGCCAGTGGTCAGCATGCGTGCGGACGACAGCACCGACCTGGACTGGTTCGACCTGGGTGTCATGGTCACGATCAACGGGCGCGAGATCCCGTTCGGCCCGGTGTTCGATGCGCTCGCTCGGGGCAAGAAGCGGTTCATGCTCACCGACGGCACCTGGCTGCGGACAGACCTACCCGTGTTCGCGCAGCTCCGGGCACTGATCGAGGAGGCGCAGCGACTCTCCGACCAGCCGGGCAAGCTGCGGATCAGCCGGTTCAACGCGGGCCTGTGGGCAGAGCTGGAGCAGGTGGCCGACATCGTCGAGCAGTCCGACCGGTGGCGCCGCTCGGTGAGCGACCTGGTGTCGCTGACGGCCGACGGCGTCGACGGGCCCGAACCGGTACCGCCGCCCGTCGGGCTCAAGGCCGATCTGCGGCCGTACCAGCAGCACGGTTTCGAGTGGCTCACCTTCCTCTGGCGGCACGGGCTCGGCGGGATCCTCGCCGACGACATGGGCCTCGGCAAGACCGTGCAGACGCTCGCCTTCGTCGCCCAGGCCAGGCAGGAGCGGCCCGCCGACGGCGCACCGTTCCTGGTCGTCGCGCCGGCGTCGGTGGTGAGCAACTGGGCTGCCGAGGCCGCCAAGTTCACGCCGGACCTCAAGGTGGCGATGCTGTCGACCACCGCCGCGAAGGCACGGACCACCGTCGCCCAGGTGGCCGCGGACGCCGACATCGTCGTGACGTCGTACGCGATCTTCCGCCTGGACTTCGAGGCGTTCGCCGACGTCGGGTGGAGCGGACTGATCCTGGACGAGGCGCAGTTCGCCAAGAACCACCAGACGCGCGCCAACGAGTCCGCCCGTCGCCTCAAGGCGCCGTTCAAGCTGGCGATCACCGGCACGCCCATGGAGAACAACCTCATGGAGCTGTGGGCCCTGCTCGCGATAGTAGCGCCGGGACTGTACGGGTCACCGACCAAGTTCCGCGAGGACTACGTCAAGCCGATCACGGGTGAGGGCGACTCGACGCCGCTGCTGGCCCGGCTCCGCCGTCGGATCCGGCCGCTGCTGCTGCGCCGCACCAAGGAGCAGGTGGCGCCCGAGCTGCCCGAGCGGCAGGAGCAGGTGCTCCGCGTGACGCTGGACCCGAAGCACCGCCGGATCTACGACACGCACCTGCAGCGCGAACGGTCGCGGCTGCTGGGGCTGCTCGAGAGTTTCGACGAGAACCGGGTAGCGGTCTTCCGCGCCCTGACGACGCTGCGCCGCATGGCGTTGGACGCCTCGCTGGTGGACCCGGAGTACGAGGGTGTCCCGTCCGCCAAGCTGAGCCTGCTCGCGGACCAGCTCGCGGAGGTCGCCGCCGAAGGACACCGCGCCCTGGTGTTCTCGCAGTTCACGTCGTTCCTGGCCAAGGCGGCGGAGGTGTGCACGTCGCTGGGGATCCCCTATGAGTACCTCGACGGCTCCACCCGCAAGCGCGCCGAGGTGATCAACCGCTTCAAGGACGGCACCGCTCCCGTGTTCCTGATCAGCCTCAAGGCAGGCGGATTCGGGCTCAACCTCACCGAGGCCGACTACGTCTATCTGCTGGACCCCTGGTGGAACCCGGCGACGGAGGCGCAGGCGATCGACCGGACGCACCGGATCGGGCAGACGCGGAACGTGATGGTGTTCCGGATGGTCTCGGAGAACACCATCGAGGACAAGGTGATGGCGCTCAAGGCGCGCAAGGCCCGGCTCTTTGATGCGGTGCTGAGCGATGATGCCGGGGCGTTCGCGGGCTCGCTGGGCCCGGAAGAGATCCGGGGCCTGCTGGAGGCTTGACCCTGCTCGAGCTGGCCACCATCTGATGGTCGAGCCCTTATCCCTCGTCCAGCTCCGCCACCAACCGCCGAGGCGCAACCTGCCGATACGCATCCTCGACGATCGCTGCGATCTCCTCCCAGTCGACGTCGATGTCGAGCCGCACTCCTAACCACCCACGCACCCCGACGTACGGCGGCCGGTAGAACCGGTCCGGTTCCTTCTCTATCGCTTCTTCCTGCGCACCAGGCGCGGCCGCACACCAGATCGCGAGCGGACCGCCGTGCCCGTGATCGGAGAAACTCACAAAGGTCTTCTTCACGAACCACGTTGGCGAGCCGTGGCTCAGTTTCTCGGTCGCCTCGGGAAGAGCGAGGCAGATCTCGCGGACACGATCGAGAGACTCGGTCACCGATGGGCCTCCATCGTCTGTGGTGGCGGGCGTTCGTCCTGTCCCATCATCCTCTGACCGGTACCTTTACCCCGTGGCCGACCTGATCAGCGCTATCGCCGCCCTCCTGTGGCCCCTGCTCGTGATCGTCGTGCTGCTGGTCTTCGGACGGCAGCTCCTGTCGAAGCTGAGAAACTCCGACGACGTGACGCTCGAGATCGGCGGACAGAAGCTCAACTTCAAGCAGGCGACCGACCAGCAGTCGGACATGATCACCGACCTGCAGCGCGAGGTGGCCTCGCTGAAGCGACGGCTGGACCACGCGGCCAGTGTTCCCGGGGGAAGCACGCCCCAAGCAGGGGAGCGAACCCCGCCGGGCTACGTCTTACCGAATCCGGAGGCGGACGCTGCCGAGGAACTCGAAGGTCCAACGCGGGAGCCAGTCGACACCTCGTGGATGTTGGAGGAGCAGGAGAGGCGTATTACTCCCCCTCGCTCGATCCTCTGGGTCGACGACCATCCTGAGAACAACGCGATCCTCGCGGAGTCGTGGCGGCGCGATGGCGCTCAAGTTGATATCGCACGCTCGACCAGCGCGGCGTTGTACCTCCTTGAGCATCACAAATACGGGCTGATCATCTCCGACATGGGCCGCCGCGAGTCCGGAGAAGACGTGCCAGACGCCGGGCTCCAATTGCTACTCAAGGTCCGGACGGGCGACCCGGTCACGCCTTTTGTGCTGTACACAAGTTTCAGCCAAGCAGGCCGTGCCACCCGCGTCCGGGAGGCCGAGGCCTCTGGTGCCTCCTTGGTCACCGACTCGACATTCGAACTAACTAGGTTTGCAAGCGGGCTTGGGATGCTCGACGGGGCGTGAAAGCCGCTCCCGGTTCGGATGCCCATTGAGCATGTGGGCATCCGCCGGGCGAACCTGCCGAGACCTATCTGCGGGTCGCAGCCAACGCCCACGCGACCAGAACCGGCTGCCCGATGAGCCGGAGCGCGCGCTTGCGATCCGTGTCGAGGCCGAACCCGTCCCGACGCTCCACGAGCTGAGCGATGTTCCCAGGGAACACCGCGACGAAGAACGCGGCCACCAACGCCCCGAGTCGACGTCGGAGGGGCTGCTTCCAGGTGGCCACCAGCGCGGCACCGAGGCTGATCTCGACAATCCCCGATCCGACCACGACAGTGTCGGGATCGACGGGCACCCAGGTCGGAACCTGAGCTTGGAACTCCTTGCGCGCCTTGGTGAGGTGTCCGACGCCGGCCGTCAGAAGGAGGGCGCCGAGCGCCACCTGGCCGATGCCGCGGATGATGGTTCTCGTGGTCGCCATGGGCTCCATCCTCTGTCGGGGATCGGTGGCTTGCCTTTCGAAACCACTTTCGACAGGCTCCACCATGCCGAGCAGTGCTCGGCATACGAAGTATCGCTCTCCCAGCCATATCGAGCTCATGACCTTCAGCCGAACTGCCCGACCGTATCGATCTGGGGCGTGCCCCACTGGTCGTCTCGAACTCGAACGGCATGGACACCGATGGTCACACGAAGTCTGCGCGTCGCCGCATCGGATTCGAGATCGAACGTTGCGCCGCAGTGGAGGGCGCAGGCCGATCAGTTCCGCACGATCGCCTGGAGTTCGCCGATCTGGATCTGGGTGCTGTTGGGTTCGGACGCGAAGAGAATCTGGCCAGACTCCCCATTGGTGCTCTCCCAATCGACGATCCAGTGCGACGTTCCAGTTAGGGTCAGGTTGCCCGCACTGTTGTTCAGATCGGCACCGAATCCACAGGTGGGCGACGGCTCCGCGCTGTTACGGCCGTCGTAAGTCGTGCCTGCTGCATTGGGTCCGTCACACGAAATTGCACCGACAGTGGCGCCGTTCTCAGTGGTCAATGTCCACTCGACACGGTCGAGCGTGCCTCTCGCCGTGACTCTGAGGCCCAACCCGGGCGGAGAGGATCTGTCGATTGGGCCAGTCGTGTTCGGCGCGGGATTGGCGATCCAGAGCCATATGGGAAGTCCGATGGCTCCGACCGAACTAGACGCACCGTTCGACGATGGTGGGGTGGAACCGGGCTGGCCGGTGGAAAGCATCATCGCTGCCACGATGTCCTGGGCTAGCTCTTCGGCGGTGGGGCCAACTGCCGCAACTGGATCAGCAGACCAGTGATACGAGTGACCCTCGCAAGTTGTCACATCACCACCCGCTTCTGCACAGTCGGGCGAGGTGCACTCGAGTACGACCCCGTCCCCCGGTTCGTGTCCTTCCCACGCCGGGTCGCCTGCGGGAGGTTGCGGGCTCGCGTTGCGTACATAGCAATCGCCGTTCCATCCCCCGTACTCATTACTACAGGGCACTATCTCACTCAGGTCACGGCATACCTGCGGACCACCGTCCCCACCGTCGGTATCGCCTCCGTCATCACCACCGCTACCGTCCCCTACGCACGGAATCACGACTCCATCTGGTGACGTCGTTGGTGTGCATTCATCGGCGGAAGCCATCGGAGCCGGTACGAGCATGATAAGCAAGGCCGCCAGTACGGCCATTGACGCAGCCAAGGCTCGTAGGACCACCTGGGTCGGCTTCGAGGTCAACATGCCTGCTCCGGATGGGGTGTCTGTTCGTTGACCGTCCAGTAACTTTCAGGTCCCTGGTGGCGCATCACATAGTCGAACTGATAGCGCTTGGGAGCACCTGCCGCACGCGGAATTTCCTCGCCATCCTCTGCAAAGGTACGAACATCACCAAAGTCAACGCAGGCGTTTAGGTGCACCTCTTCGTTCCCGACATCAGATGTCCTGTAGTCGGTCACGCTCATCGTCTCGACCGATGCTGCACCCGTCGTGTAGTCCCCAGTCTCTGCCGATTCTGAGTACACCCCTCGGAGCGAAGCGCGAAGCGCTGGGTGTCCCCAAAAAGGCCTAAGCTCCGAATCCCAGTCCTGGTACCCGTTGTTCGCCACGGCTGCCGTCGTCTCGTAGTACTCCACGAGACGCGCCTTCGCGTCTGCGATGTTCTTCGCCTTGATCTGAGCGGGCGTCGTCGGCTCGGGTGCGGCCGTCGGCGTCGGGGATGGCGATGCCGACGGGCTCCGTGACGCCGAGACCGAGGGCGATGACGAGCCCGGGCCAGGGATCGCACCTTGGATCGTCTCCGGCTCGAACACTCCCGAGCGCACGACCGCGAACCCGGCTACCGCAATGACTGCGACTCCGATGAGGATGGCGATGGTGCGCGTAGGCGTGATGGCGGACGAGACCATCCGGCGACTCCCTCAACTTCGGGCAGAACTCAGTGAACACGGCCGTAGCAAGGGTGCGCTACATCCACCTTCCCGGCAAGGTGCTTCTGTGATAATTCACAACATCCAGCCAACGTAGGACATGGACAGGCCAGCAACTCGCCATGAGGCGCCGCTTCCCCGGCTCCTGCTCCTACGGTTTCGTTGCACATATGCAACTCGGGTGGCGGATGCTGTAATGCCTCTACAGGCTTGGGCTATGAGCGATTTCACCAGCACCGATGCCAAGCGCCGTCCCGATCGCGAGGACGAGATCGAGGCGATCGAGCCATGAGCTTCTTCCAGCGCACCGAAGACTTCCGGCCTGAAGGGTTCGAGGACGTAGTGGGCGAGCTCGTCGACTCGATCCGACGTTCGTTCACCGGAATCGTCGTGGATCACCTTGAGGACCTGCTGGCCACCCCGGAGCGTCACATGTGCCTGGTCGACCGCCACGTGAGCCTCACGGAGGATGACCGGGACTACACGGTCGATCTGCTGCTCTTCCACGTGACCCAGATGCGCTACATCGCGATTCAGGTCCAGGCCGGCCGGTTCGATCCTGCGCTTGTCGCGCGGGCCCGCTACGCGCTCGACCTGGTGGATGACCTGGTTCGCGTGCCTGAAGTTCACGGCCCCACAGTTGGCGTCCTGCTCTGTACCGATGCTGCAGCTGACCAGCAGCCTGGGCCCGTCGCCATCACGCTCTACGACGGCGTTGGCGCCGCCGAACAGGCTGAGCTCCCGCTGTCGGTGGAGCTCACCGCGCTCATCGACCGCTGTCTCGACACGACCGGATCCCGGTCCTCGACACCCTGACTACTCGCTACGACCTTGTAGGTTCGCGCTGAGCGTCAGCCGCCGTACAGGTCTTCCACCAGTCGCGCCCTTGCCTCAAGGATCTCCAAACTGTCCGACGACGACACGGTCGTCCCCTCTCCCGCCACGTCATACCAGGTCGGTTCGCCAGCCAATCGGAACTGTCCGTGCCACGTGGTGGTGAGGGAGATGATCGCCTCGCCCGTCTCCGCGTAGGCGTGGGCGACCGTATGCGCCGGGTAAGGCGCGCCGGGGTCGCTGGTCACCAGTGGGGTCGATCCGTCGCCGAAGTCCCACGAGTAGTTGCTCGGTACCGCCCGGATTTCCACGGGTATGCCGAACAAACTGGTGCTCATTGTGCGGGGTTGGCTCTCGGTGAAGGCGATCGTGTCGACGTTGACGAGGGTCCAGCCGTCCGGTGGCTGCACGTTCACCTCGGACGGTGCGATCTGCATCTCCCGGAACGCCCTCGCCGCAGCGGCCGGGATATCGACCTGCTGGCGGCGTTCGGCCAGGCAGGACTCGTCCTCGACGAGTGCGGCATCTGACCAGCCGTCCGCCTCACGTCGCTGCTCGAACAGGGCGCCGACCGCCTGTTCGTCGGCCTCGCACTCAATCCCGGCGTAAGCGAGCTGGTGGCCCTCGTCGCAGGATTCGGCGAACGCGGTGGCACCTCCGAGGTCGCGGAGGAAACACATGGCGGGCGTGACACGCCATTGGCGGACGGGCGGGGCATCTGGGACCAGTCTTCCGCTACGGCCCTTCCCGACCTGGAGGTTTAGATCCCATGATGGGGCGATCGCTTCAACCGAAATCTGATCGTGCTCCGAGGTGCCGCTGAAGGTCGGCTGCTCTTCGGGCTGGACAACCGCGGCCAAGGTTAAGGCGACTACTACAGTCATTGCAGTTGCGGCACTCACGATTCGGGCCTCGGTGCGATTGCAACGACGACCCAGCGATCATCCTTACGGCCCATCTCAATGCGGTGCACTGAGGTCTGTGATTCGGCAGAAGCAACTACGGAGCCCGCCGGATCTAGCGTCGTAGACGCATCCTGGCTCACCTCGACGTCTAGCGGATAGATTCCCGTCAAGTCGTCACGAACGTACTGGTCGAGAACCTTGACCTCAGTTGTTCCGCCCACGAAACCCTGGTCACGAGCCTGTATCCGACCTGTATCTCTCAGCGCCTGTTCGCAGAATCCACAAGCCCGGTGCGACATTGCCTCGAACTCCTCGGTATCCCCCGTCGCCATCACGTACGGGTAGAGCTCGATGAAGTACTCCGCCGCAGCAGCGGCACCCTTCGCGTCTTCGCGCTCCATCGCTTTCGGGCGCTCCGGCTTGGTCGGCACAGACGGGGACGGGGACGGGCTCGCAGACGCCGTCGGCGTCGGATCACCGGTCGGGCTGGTGGCCACCTCAGGATCTGGGGCTGCACCCGTGCAAGCGGACAAGGCCAGGCCAGCCGCCAAGGCCAGCCCTGCAATACGCATCGCCGCGCCATCCATCCGCGTCCCCCTGCCGCTCACGCCCCACCGTTGCGTATCCGCAACAGCCGAGAATGACGCTAGCCCGACCGGCGGAATCCGGAAAGTGGGTGCTGTGGATAACCGAGGTCGAGCCTGTCGAGATGGGACTCGACAGGCTCGACCAACGCTGGGGCGGGCTAGCCCCGGGCGCTTCGGCCTGCGTCCGCCTCCCGGCGGCGGTCCTGCTCGTCCACCTGTGCCAGCAGTTCCTCGGTGTCCGGCTCCGGCTCCATGGCGAGCTGCTCCAGGTGGTCGCGCAGACGGTCGACGAGCCGGCCCACCGCGTCCCGTCGTCCGGAGGCGATCTCCGCGCGGATCCCGTTGCGCCACGACCGCTCGTCCACAGGGTCGGCGAGCCGCCCCACCTGCGACGCGTGCCGTGCCATCGCCACGTCGCCGGCGAGCAGCGCGCGGCGCGCGACCTCGTGCGACACGTCCACGACGCCCGACGAGATCGTGTGCATCAGCTGCTCCGCCCACACGTACTTGCGCAGCGCCACACCCTCGAACGGCCGGCCGCGCACCAGGTCGAGGGCAGCCAGGAGGTCCGGCGTCGGGGTCTGCGTGAGGTCTGGACCGACCAGGTCGCAGAAGGAGTGCCAGTCGGTCCTGACCCCACGCAGGCGGTAGCCGGCGGACTCGAGGTCGGCCTGGCCGCCGTCGTCGGCGGACCAGTAGCGCGGCAGGTACTCGAAGCCATCGGGGTCCGTGCCGAGCCAGCGCCGCGCCCGCGAGACCGCTGAGCGCCGGGTCGCGAGGTTGGGCTCACGCGAGGGCCACAGCGCCTTTGAGATGTCCGACCCGCGCGAACCCGGGTTGAACGCCAGGAACGCGATCAGCTCCGTCGCCTGCCGCTGGTGAGTGGTCGGCAGCTCGACGCCCGTCGTCCCGGCGAGCTCGACGCTGCCGAGCACTCGCACGACCGGCGCTTGGAGGACCTGGGTCTCGACAGGCTCGACCAACGAACCAGGCTCGACCAACGAACCGGGCCCGGCCAACGAATCGGACTCGACCCGCGACGCAAGCTCGACCCGCGACCGCGGATCCGAGACGACCGGCGTACCCAACGGCGGCGTCGCGACGCTCACGGCGGCCGTCGCCCACGGCGAGAACCTCTCGGGCTGTCCGGACGCTGACCCGCCCCCTCCGTCACCCGTCCCGAATGCGGGCGCCGGCGCATGCCCGGCCACCTCACCGACCGCGACGTCGGAATCCGCGGCACCGGCGCGGACTACGTCCATCGGGATCTCCTCCAACGTCGGTTCGGTGCGGTCGATCGAACGGCTCCAGCTGGGGCCAGGTGCGGTCTCGGGGTCGGCCAACAAGGCCAGGGCTTGTGCGTAGGTGGCGGCGTCGAGCTGCTGTGGACGCACCGCGATGTAGACAGGCATGAGGATGCCGCGGGTGGTGTCGCCGTTGGTGAGCTCGCCCGTGAGGTCGAGTGCCCAGTCGCCGACCTCGGCGCTGGACGTCACGGCCGCGATGCCCACACCAGGCACTCGTTCGACCAGGCTCTCGAGCTTGGCGCGCTCGACCAGGCCGAGCCGCTCCCCCACCAGCAGGATCTCGGGCGTCCAGGCATCCGTCGCCAGCCCACGACCACGCGCTTCGGCGACTGACCCTGCGCCCACCTGGGCGAGCGTCCGGTCGACGTCGGCCGCGCGGGCCTCCAGCTCGCGGATGATGCCCGCGAGGCTGGGCACGTGCCGCACCCGGCCCGTGTCGACGACGCCCGGCAGCTCGCCAAGGGTGCCGACCACTGTGACCTGCAGGTCGTCGGCCCACAGGCTCGTCGCCAGCTCGACCGCGAGCGCAGCGAGCGTCGCCTGTGCGGCGGCGTCGGTGCCGCGGATGTCGAGGCATGCGAGGTGTTCGAGGTCGAGCATGAGGTGCGTGTCCTCGTCGTCGTGGCCGACGGTGACGAGTGCCGGGTAGGGCGCCTCGCCGGCGTCCCCACCGGTGGTAGAGGCCTGCGCATCGACCTGTGCGGCTGCATCGGCGTCGCCTGCCGCGAGCTGCCAGACGAACCGGTCGGTGGTGCCGGCCCAGGGTTCGGGCAGGTCGGCGGCGCGATCGAGGTGGAGCTCGACGAACTCGCCGCTCTTCAGCCGTGCGACGCGTACGCCTGGCAGTGGGAGGCCGCGTTCGCGGTGCCAGCGCGCGAGGCTGCGCAGCGCGCCGTCGACCTGGCTGCGCCCGAACGGGTCCTCGACGGTGCGGAGGTCGCGTTCGAGTGCGCCTGCCGGAGTGTCCGGCCTGGGTACGACGACTGTCTCCCCGGGCGTACGGCCCTTGTGCACGCGGCGGCGCTTCACGGCGACGAGCGCGATGAGCCCGGCTGCGAGCAGCCCGCCGACGCCGGCCACCGTGCGGATGTCTACGGATTCGTCGATGTCTTCGACAACGTCGGACATGACGTCGGACGCCGAGTCGAGCGGCGCCGTGCCGCCGGCGGTGACGATGGCTGCTGCTCCCGTTGACGCCGTGGGCCGCGCGGTGGTGGCACCGGCCACGTCGACGGTCTCCGAAGCTGACACCGGCGGCGACGTCTCCACGGCGACCTCGGGTGCGTAGTCCCCGGCGACGGGTTCGTCACTGGTGAGCTCGTCGGGCAGAACCTCCTCGGTGACGGCATCGCCGACCGAGGTCTCGCTCACGTCGGAGTCCGGTACGGGGGCGGCTTCTTCGACCGGGCCTTCGGCGCCGGTCTCGGCTGTCCGCTCGTCGTCCGACGTCGGATCGCTGCCCGTGGTGCCGCTGCCGGAAGCCGTCTCGTCCGCGGAGGGCTCCTCCTGCGGCAAGAGCTCGTCCGCGATCAGGCCTTCGCCGAGCGTCGGGTCCCACGGCGTGCGGTTCTGCGGCGCCGACTCGTCGGGCTCGAGGACGTCGTCGTTCCGGAGGTCCTCGGGTGTTACCTCGTCGAACTGGGGCTCGATCTTCTCCTCGCCGGCGGGCGGAGCCTGCGGGACGAGGTTCCCCTCCGCGGTCTCCTCCGGAGCGGGTTCCCTGGTCCCGGGCCCGCCGAGACCGGCGGCGCCGGTTCCTGCGTCCGCGGGGTCGGGCGTGCCCGTACGTTCGGAACCGCTCTGGTCTGCACCGTCCTGGTTCGCACTGGGCGCCTTGGGTCCCGCGTTCTGGCCGACGCGGTTCGGCTCCGTGGCGGCAGGGGCCTCGCCGGCAGGCTGCTCGTCGGCAGGCTGCTCCCCGCCCGGCTCCACGACGTCGTTCCCTGCGCCACCCGGCTCCTGGATATCCTCCGGCTCGACCTCCACCGCGCCCTCAGGCGTCACCTCGGTGCTCGGTACGGCCTGCTCGGGCTGCACCGGCGCGGGCGGGGCCGACTTCTGCGCCCGCCCGGCCGCCCCGGCCGCGGACTCCACGCCCGGTTCATCGCTGCTCGGGTCATCAGCGCCGGCATCCTCCGGCGCCGACTCCGCGGGCCCGGCGGACTCGCTCGGCTCGTCCGCCCCGGCGTCGGCGCCCTGCTCGGCCGGCTCCTCAGCCTTGTCGGCCGGCTCGTCCTCCTGCTCGCCGGCACCGGGCGAGGGCTGCGCGGCGTCGTCGGCCCGCTCACCCCCGGTACCGGTGTCCCCCGTGGACTCCCCCGCACCCGGGACCGTGACGGTCCAGCCGGGGTAGATGAGGTCGGGGTCCGTGAGCCGGGCCCCGCCTGGCTGCTCGGTGTCCCGGGAGGCCTCGTAGACCTCCGGGTACTTGGTCCCGTCGCCGAGCTCCTCCTCGGCGATGCCCCAGAGCGTGTCGCCCGGCTCGACGACGACCTCTACGGCCTCGGCGCCACGGTTGTGCACATCGACAGTGCCTTCCGGATCGCTCGACCCGACCGGTTCGGCGGTATCGCCGGCAGTGCTCTTCGACGGCGCGATGCCGACCGGCTCGCCGCCACCGGCGTCAGCGCCGTCGCCGGGCTGGCCGACCGAGGTCGCGGCGACCCCTACATCAACAGTTGCCGGCAGTTTCAGCACCCACCCCGGCTCGATCCAGTGCCCGGCGTCGAGCGCGTTGCCGTCGGCCTGGCGGACGCCGTAGTTGAGGTCGGCGATCTGCTTGAACAGGGCGCCGTCGCCGAGCGTGAGCTCGGCGATCCGCCACAGTGAGTCACCGGG
Source organism: Promicromonospora sp. NPDC023805 (assembly GCF_040639635.1). Taxonomy (NCBI): domain Bacteria; kingdom Bacillati; phylum Actinomycetota; class Actinomycetes; order Micrococcales; family Promicromonosporaceae; genus Promicromonospora; species Promicromonospora sp. NPDC023805. Next base: position 17,248 of record NZ_JBFAAH010000010.1, read on the forward strand.
CTGCACCGTATAGGTGGCCGACGGCGCCTCGTCTGCCCGGACCCGCTCCTGAACGTTCTCGGCAGCGCCGGCAGCAACCCCGGCCACGGCACCGGGCGAGACCGGCGCGGACACGGCAGTCCCGGTCGCTCCCGTCTCGAGCGGCGTCGTCGCAGCCATGGCCGGCGCGACCGCCGGAGCCGCGACGAGCATCGTGATCACCGCGCCGACCAGAGCCGCCGCGGCACGCTGCTGCGTCCCGAGCCCGCGCACGTGCGGCGAACGCCGTCCACGCAGCGCGGCGATCACCTCGACGACCACCGCGAGGGCGAACGTGAGCCACGCGATCCAGCCCACGATCTTGACGAGCCCGATCAGCACGGAGCCGGTCACGTCGGGGCTGGACAGCATAGAGATGATCCGGTTGATGCTGACCGGTCCGGTCCACACCGGCCCGCCGAGTATCCACAGGCCGACCGGGATCCCGACGACGAGCGCGATCAGCAGCAGCGCCGCGCCCAGTCCTCTGACCACACGTGCGCCCGTACCTGACTGCGGTCCGCCGGGCTCGCCCGTCGCCGCACGACCCTGGACTGTCGAGGTGCTCATCAGGGTTCCTCCTGTCCTATCCCGCGGACTGCTCGCGCCTCGGCATCGGCCGTAACACTGAGCGAGCTGATTCCGATCAACGTGAGGAACGTGGTCTCGTAGGTGAGCTGGGTACCGACGGTGACGGTCGCACCGTTGACGGCGGTCACGCCGCCCTGCACGCCCAGCGCGGCAAGAGTGTCGGCGGCGGCCTGTGTCGCGCGCGCGGGATCGACCTCAGGGGGCAGCCCCATCTGGGCGCGGTCGATCCGGATCTGCTGCGCCGCGGCTCGTGCCGCCTGGTCGGCGGCGTACTCGGCCTCGTCCAGGGCCTGCAGCCGACCGCCGCCGTCCACCACCAGGCCTATCGCGATGATGAGCGCGGGCACCATGCCGGCCGCGAGGATGTTGACCTCGCCCCGCTCGGTCCGCAAGCGACGTACCCACATCCGCCCGACCCCCCTGGTCATGACCGCCCCCGGTAGGCGTCCAGCACCGATGTCCCGGTAGCACTGATGGTGCGTGATCCGGGCGCTCCCGGCAGCCCGAGATCGCTCAGCGGCACCACGCACTCCACGCGCACGGTGATGGTCCCGACGGTCCCGAGCGGCAGGTCGAACGCGTCGGTCGCCGGCATGACCGACGTCGACGCACAGCTCACCCCGGAGTTCGCCAGGGTCGACGTCGCGGTCGACGTCGCCTGGGCGCCGGCCACGGCCGCCGTCCGACTGATCGACGCCGCCCGTGCGGCCTCGTTCGCCGCGGACTGGACCACGCCCTCGGCCAGCACCAGCCGCCCCGCCATCACGAGCAGCAGCCCGATGAGCAGCAGCATCGGGACGACGACGGCGGTGTTGATCGCGACGTTGCCACGCTCGGAGTGCCCGGGACTCATGGCCCCACCGCTCCGGAGGTGAACCGCTCCACCGGCCCGGTGGCCGACTGCTCGATCCGTAGGCCACGGAATCCCGGCACCAGTGACGGAGCCAACCCCGCCACGGTCGCGGTAGCCATCTCTTCCCCACGTGTCACCGACACGTTGACCGACGCGAACGCATCGCCACCACGAACGAGGCGCGCGGCAGCCTCCGCGTAACCCGACTCGACGCTGCCGCCCTCGACGCGCGCGGCCTGGACGGCCCCGTTGGCCACCGACTGGGCGGTGTTCTGCGCGTGGAAGTAAAGCATGCCCTGCACCATCGCGAAGATGAGCATCAGGACCATCGGGTACGTCAGGACGGTCTGGATCGAGACGGCACCGCGTTCGTCCATGCTCTACCCGCCGCCCTCGAGCTGCGCCATGAAGCGCCTGACCAGACCCTGGATCGCGGCGCCGAGTGCGACGGCGATGCCCAGGCCGATCACGGACAGCACCACCACCTCGATCGACTCCAGGCCAGCCTCGTCGGGCTCACCGTCTCGCCCCGCGGCCAGCCGACGGCGGAGCTCCGCCGAGCGCTCGACGAAGCGGTTGTTCAGGGCGTCGACGCGACCACGCGCCGCGGCCGCGCGCAGCGAAGCACGTACGGCGGCGCGCGACGCCACCGCACGGCCCTGGCTCAGGTGCTGGTTCATGTTGACTCCTGGGGGTGCTGTCGACTTCAACAAATGGGTAAGACACGGCTCGTGTGACATCCGGGTACCTCCCGAAGCGGGCCGCATCAGGGCGCAGTCTGAAACATTGTGACCCCGATGGGGAAAATAAGCATCAAAAAGTACACGAAGACTGTCATGGTTCCCGGCACGGTCATGCGGACGGTCGCATCGTGGGCGAGCTGTTGCTCGACGTCGAGCTGGGCGTCGCGCATCGCCGCCGCCTTGGACTGCAGCTGGTCGTGGATCGCCGAACCCTGCGTGCCGGCGAGCTCCACGATGGAGGCGACCTCGCCGAGCGCATCCACCTCGACCTCCTCGCCGAGCTCGCGCAGCGCCACCCACGGCGCCTGCCCCTCCCAGCGGCTCCGCTCGAGAGCAGCGGCGATCCGCCGGAACGGCCAGGAACCGGCCACCTGCGCCGCGGCGAACGTGGCCTGTGTCGCGCCCGCGCCCGAGATGCGCTCGATCGCGAGCAGCTCGAGATAGGTCGACACCGCACGGGAGAACTCCTGCCGGGCGCGCTTCGCCTTGCTCCGAGCATCGAGGTCGGGCAGGAACCAGGCACCGAGCGCGAACACGAGCGTCACCCCGAGCGGCACCGACACCGGAATGCCCAGGTTCAGCATGCTCACGCACAGTCCGAGGAACGGCACCCCGACCAGGACGACGACCGTGCCGAGCGCCTTCTCGCCGTAGTGGTCCGTAGCCGTCTTGCCGATCAGGTCGAGGTCCGATCGGGTCGGACCCCACCGGCCGAGCACCGCGACGGGCAGCCTGCGCTGTGCCCACGCGCCGAACGTCTGGGTGTACCGCTGGGTGGCGGTCTGCTCGCCGCCGTCGGACACCGTGATGGGCTCTACCTTGTCGTCACCGCTCAGACGGTCCAGCGCGGACTGGAGCCGCGGCGTCGACGGCAACAGCTCGCGCACGACGAGGAACAGGCCGAGCCCGGCAACCACGCCACTCCCCAATGCCCATGGCCACATGTCAGGCCCCCCGCTCGTCCGGAAGGAACCGCGGGATCGGCTGCCCGAGGCTGATCTTGCGCATCCACAGCAGGCAGGCCACGTAGGCGCAGAACAGGATGACCGCCACGAGCTGGCCCAGCGCGGAGTCGTACCCGCTGAGGTACCCGGTCATCGCCGTGAAGCCGAGCACCACGAGGGTCACGATGGTCACCCAGCGCACCGTCGCGCGGCCGGTCGAGCGCTCCGTCTCGATCTCGCGCCGCGCCTTGGCCTGCGCCGAGAGCGACTCGGCGAGCTGCCGGAGTGCCGGCGCGACGGCACCCGTGCGGTTGTCCGACTCGAGGATCATCGCCGAGGCGATCATGTCCGCCGAGTAGTCGTCCATCTCGTCCGCCCACCGGTAGAGGGCGGGCTTGATGGGCTGGCGTGCCTCCAGGCGCGCCACGAGCCGGGCGACCGAAGGCCGCACGGACGGCGCCGCGCTGTGCAGGGTTGCCGCGATTCCCTGCTCCAACCCGACGGCTCCGCCGGACAGCACGCCGATCAGCGACCGCACCCAGGCGGTCAGGTCGGTCAGCTTCTCCACCTCGTTGGACTGCGTGGTGGTGCGGAACAGCGAGGGCAGGCCGACGATCAGCACCGGCACGATGAGGATGAGGGACCACCATCCGGTCACTATCCCGATCACGAGGCCCACCACCGCGCCGATGCCGAGCAGCCTGCGCTGCGCGTAGAGCGGCCCGCCCTTGGTCAGGCCGAACAGCCGGAGCAGCCCGTAGAAGGGCGGCGTGGTCCGGACGGGCTTCGGCGTCGCCTCGTACTTCTGCGCGCCGACGGCGACGAACCACAGCCCGAGGCCCAGGGCCAGGCCGACCAGCACCGCGATGAGCGTGGTCATGGGTTCCCCCAGAGCCCGTCCCGGTAGTTCAGCAGGCCCGCGTCGAAACCTTCCGCCTCCAGGTCGGCGAGGAACGACGGGGTCGTCTTCGGCACGGCGCGGCCGTTCGGGCCCGGCTCGAACACGTCGGTGATCGCCACCGGGTTGCCTGCCTCGCCGCGCGTCACCTCGATCACCTCGGAGACGTACCGACGGCGGAGGCCGTCGGCCCCGACGTCGACCCGGAGGAAGACGATGAGGTCGACCGACTGCGCCACCTGCCGGTACGCATACGTCTCGGAGAGCGTGGAGTCCTGCACGGCCATGCCGACCAGGCGTTCGACGACGTCACGCGCACCGTCGGCGTGCACCGTCGACAGCGAGCCGTTGCCCATCTGCATCGCCTGGAACATGGACACGATCTCGGGCCCGCGCACCTCGCCCACGATGATGCGCGAGATGTTGTGCCGCAGTGACTCGTACACATTGACGTTCGTGTTGATCTCGCCCACGCGGCGGCCCGAGGTATTCATCTCGCCGGAGCCCTCGCGCGTACGCAGGGCCACGACGCGCTTGTGCTTCTCGGGCTCGAGGTGCAGGTAGAGCTCGTAGTCGGTCTCGATGGTGGCGATGGACTCCCAGGAGTCCAGGCCGGCGCAGAGCGCTCGGAGCATGGTCGTCTTGCCCGACCCCTGGCCCTGCCCGGAGACGACTATCGACTTGCGCGCCCGGACCGCCGCCGTCAGGAACTCGGCGAGCACCGAGTCGATGGTGTTGTTCCGGCGCAGCAGCTCCAGGTCTACCGACTGCAGTCGCTGCAGCCGGATGGTGACCCGCGGCCACGGCACCACCCAGCCGACGGCGGCGAGCCGCACGCGACCGGGCAGGTCCAGGTTGAGGAACGGGTTGGCGCGCGTGAACGACCGCTCGTTCGCTGGGTCGCGCGCCGCGAGGAACTGCAGGAAGTCGATGAGCTCGGCGTCGGAGTCCGCGATGGGCTCCGCGTAGGCACGGCGGCCGTCGCCCATCAGCATGAGGACGGGCGCGGTACCCGTGATCTCGATGTTCTCCACGTCCGGCGTGTCGATCAGCGGCTGCAGCCGGCCGAGCCGGAACAGGGCGTCGAACAGCGCACGCGTGACCTCTACCTGGTATTCCGGGGTCCAGTTGCGCTGGCCGCCGGAGAGCAGGGCGTCGTTGTGGTCCCGCACCACCTGCTGGATCAGCTCCTGGCCGAGGGCCTCGCGCTGCTCCTCGTCCAGCTCACGTGTCGCGAGCGCCGTCGTCAGCCGTGCGGAGACCTCGCCGCGCAGGCTGTTGACCTGGCGCCAGAACTCGGAGTCACGCAGCCGCGGGTTGCCGGGCTGGCCGTGGTACTCCCGGCCGGCGCGGGCGACCGCCCCGACCCAGGGAGAGGTGCCGCCGGACGAGTGCGGAGCGCCGCCGTTCGTCGTGGAAGCTCCGGAACCGGTGGCGCGGGCGCCGCCCGCCGTTTCCACTGGCGGGTTCCGGTACAGCGGCGGAGCCTGGCGCTGGGCCTGCCCTGGACCGCTATCGCCGGCGCGGGTGCGCCGGGGCAGCCCGGAGGCCTCGCGGTCCGCCTCACGGTTCTCCTCGTGGAAGATCGGCAGCGAGGAGAGGTCGGGGAACTCCGGCGGGGTCATACGTGCCTCCCACCGTCGGCGTATGCGGGTGGGCGGCGCGGGCCGGACCCGCTGCCGCCGTCGCGCGGACCGGTGGCGAACCGGGCACGCCGCTTGTCGATGCGCTCCTGGAGGCGCGAGATCACCGGCCCTGCCGACCGGACGAGCGGTGAGGTCGGGTACCGGCGCCCTGCGGGCGACCCCACGGACAGCACCTCGGCGTTCACCGGGTCCCACGCGATCGAGCCAACGGTTCCGAGACCGAGCGTGCGCGCTATCTCGTTCGCGTCGTACGGTCGTCCGGGCCCGACGGTCAGGGCGGTGAGGTTGGTGAGCTCGCGCGCGGCGGCGTCCACCACCGAGGTACGGGACTTGACCAGCTCGCGCGTCACCGCGATGTCGGGCAGGCGGGAACCCGTGGTGATCAGGACCTGGTCCGCGAGCCGGACGAGCGGTTCGCGGTCCTCTCGCACGATGCCACCGGTGCCGAGCCGTCCCAGGTCGACCAGGACGTCGATGCCACCACGTTCCAGCGCGACCAGCTGGTTGGCGAGCGGCCCCCAGAGGTTCGCGACGGCGGGTGCGGTGTGCGGACTGACGATGCCGGGCAGCAGCTTCTTGTCCGGATCGTTTCGAACGAGAGGAATCGTCTGCCCCCAGAAGGAGGCTTCGAGGTCACCGTGGGAGTGCGCGATCGCGAGCGGCTGCAGGCCGCGGTCGTGCGGCAGCTGGCCGCGGAAGTACCCGGCGAGGATCGAGGATCCTGCCAGGTCGGCCTCCACGAGGAGCACCGGCCGAGGCCACTGGAGCGCCAGCACGAGGGCTGCCGTGGTGGTTCCCGGCGAACCCTTCGCACTGGCGAGGGCGATGAGGGCCACACCAATCACCCGGCCCCGACGGCGTCGATCACGATGGCCACGCGACCGGTCGCGGCGCGGGCCGCGAGCGCTGCCGCGTTCGACGAGGTGACCTGCACGTCGACGACTGTCTGGTCGCCGATGTCGGTCTCACCTGTGGCGACCACGGTGGCGGCGATCGCGAACGGCGCTCGGACGGGCGGCTCGCCACCGGTCGCGGGCGTCTCGACCACGCGCACGCTGTCGCCGGCCTTGAGGTCCTGGGTAGGCATCTGGTTGGGGGCGAGCGCGATGCCCACGATGGACTGCCCGGCCGGTGGCCGGAGCTCGGTCGCGACGCTGTCGGCCGTCAGGAGCTGGCCGGCCTTGAGGTCGGCCGTGGCTACCTTGCCAGTCGTCATCTCGTCGAGCTGGTCGGCGCGGACCGGCTTGAGCAGGGTCGACCCCGACCCCACGGGCAGCTCGGCGACCCCGAGGTCCGCGGGCATGATCGGGGCGCCGCGCGCGACGTCATTCGTGACCGCCAGGACCTGGTAGGTCTGCCCGAGCGAGGTAGCCAGGTACACCGACCCCAGCACGCTCAGTGCCACGAGCGCGAGCCCGAGCGCGATGAGTGCCGGCCGGCGCCGGGCGCGCGTCGGTTTGAGCGGCCCGGGGGGTGCGGGTCGCTGGGGTCTTGCCGCCGACCGGGCGTGCTGGTCCTGGTTGGCGACCTTCGTGCTACTGCTCACCGTGCCGTCTCCTCCGAGCCCGTCGGCGGAGTCCGCCTCGGGTTCCCCCGGTGCGGGACCCATCGAGGTTCCCATCCGTGCGCCTGTCTCCACCGTGCTCCCTGCCCATGCTGGTCGAGGGCCTCCTGCGGGTGTCACGCGAGTGTCACCGCAGGTAATCCTCAACTACGCGGGCGGACCCGGCAGGTTGAACGCTAATCAGCGTTCCAGGTGACCGCTAGGTCAAGGAGACTTCAAAGTTGTGGAGATGGCTTGAATATTGAGTGACCTTGAAACGATCTGCCGATTACGGGTCGATACCACGACCGTGGTGTTGACTCGGCAGGTCAGGCCATGAGAAGAGGGTCCCCCACCGCCTGGCCTGCGCAAAGGCGGGCCCGGGTGAACTTTCGGACAGACCGAGAGGGCCCCGCTGGCGGTGGGGCCCTCTCGCGATGACATGAACTTCCGACAACTTCAGGGCTTCACGCACCCCCCAGTGCTCAGCCCGTCGGCCGTCGTCGTCCCTCACCGTCCCGTTCGCCCGGCTGCCCCCCAGACAGACCACCGGACTGAACGGCTTCCGCCAGCCGTCGCACTGCGCGACTCGCCCGCTGGCGCAAGGCTGCGTGCGAGATGCCCAGCTCGTGGGCCACCCGCCGCTGATAGTTCCCGCGACCCGAGCCGAGCTCGGCGTACTCCGGGAGATCTGGGTCCGGCGCGTACAGCCGCGCCAGAAGTGCTGACTCGTCCTGCGTCAGGACGCTCTTGTCGAGGCCCCACGCGATGACGTCGAGGACCTCGCCGGTGGTACCGAGCGACATGCTCGCGAGCGAGTAGACGACGTCCGGCCCTGGCTCGGGCGTCGTCGGCCGCTCGAGGACGGTCAGCGTGCTCGTGTCGGTGGGAATCTCCGCCACCCGCGGACCGCGGCTCGCCCGCCCGCCCTGCGCGTGCGGTGCCCGGTCGCCGACGACGCGCGTCAGGGTGTGCCCCTGCAGCCGCATCGCCACCCGGCTGCTGCGCTCGAGGTCGTAGTGGGTGATCGCGTCCCACATCGCGGCGGCGGCCTCCTGCTCGAGGTCCTGCACGTCCGGGTAGTGGCGGCGGGACCGGCGCACGATGGTGCGGATCGCGGGAAGCATGCACTGCAGCACCGCGCGGCCTGCGGCGAAGCTGCCGCCCGCGTGCTCGACGATGAGCGCGTACAGCACCTTGTCGGCGTCGTCGGGGGCGAGCTGCACGGTGCCACCCGTACGCAGTCCGGCGAGCTGCGGGAAACGTCCGACGAGACGCGCGATCTCCATCGCGAACGACCGCGTACGGACCAGGTCGGCCCAGTCATGGTCAAGCTCTCGCATCAGCGTTCCTGATGCCGGTGCAGGTGTTCGTGCAGGCATGGCGATTCCCCCCTCCGTCTGCCCTGAGTCCACCGAGGGGGTGTTGCCCGCCACTGTTGCCCGCTCCGTCCGAACCTGTGTGACCTGCGTCACAGTTGGCCAAAACCCGGGCATCACCGATGTCACACGAACTGCCGACCTGCCATTTGTGCTGAGCAGACGCAAGAGAACGTAGGAGACGGAGAAACGGGAGAGGCGAGATGAGCGAGGACGAGCTCGACCAGGCGCCCGGCGCCGGACTCGGCAGCACCGACATCGGCAGTGCGGGCGTCCGCAGTGCGGATCCCGATGCACCGGACTTCGACCACACGTGGTCGCTGCTGCGCGACACCGCTGAGGTGCACGCAGCCCGCGGTGAGGTGGCGCCCTTGATGCGCGACCTCATCGCATCCCTCTCCGAGGACCCCCTCGGCGAGGAAGACACGACCGTCCGCCTGACCGAGGCGCTCGACAGCCCTCGCGTACGCAGCGCCCGTGAGGCTCGCGAGCGCATCCGCGCGGACCTGCAGAACGAGGTGCGGACGCGATGAGCTCGCTCCTCGTGCGCCGGCGCGGCAAGAAGGCGGCACAGCCGGCCGAGCTGCCTGGACCGGCCGACGGCGCCCCCGGTACCGGCTCACCCTGGGCCGGAGGACCCGACCAGCCCGCGACTCCCCCGTCGTCGGGCGGCGGAGGCGACGGCGAGAACCCCCCGCCCCAGGTGGTGGAGTGGTCCAACGGGCCCGCCCTGGTGACCAAGGCCTGGGGCGCGGTGCTCGCGCTCGCGCTGCTGGCCGGGCCCGCCGCCCTGGCGTGGACCCTGCTGCGCCCCCAGCCTGTCCCTGTGTCCGCAGCGGCCGGTGCGGCGAGCACCGCCGAGGAAGCCGCCGCGAACGAGCGTGCGGTCGAGCTCGTGGAGACCTGGCTGCGGGCCGACAGCAACGACCAGCAGCTCATCGCCTCCCTGACGAACGCCCCGGTCGGCTCTCTTCCCCAGACGGGCCTGACCATCCGCGACTCGTCGGTGGCGCAGATCGAGCCGGCGGACGACGACGTGTGGTCGGTGACCGTCGGCGTCGACGTCGCGGAGCCGGCGCCCGGTTCGACACCGCCGCCCGCGGGTGACGGGGCGAAGCCCGGCCAGGAGACCGAGGTGCCGCTCGTCTGGGTGCGCCGCTACTTCCAGGTGCCGGTCCTGGTCGACCGCACGGACACCGAGTGGTCAGGCCCCAACCTGGCGGTGACCGCCCTCGCGCTGCCCGCGCCCGTGCCGGGGCCCGCCGCGGCCGCCGAGCCGCCGGACCTCGACTACCCCGAGACCATCTCTCCGACGTCCGCCGCCGGCCAGTCGGCCGCCGGGTTCCTCGCGGCCATGATCGCCGGCGACGGCGAGATCACGCGTTACCTCCGACCCGGCACGTCGATCTCCGCGATCACCCCCGCCCCCTACACGGCAGTGACCGTGTCGGGTATCAAGGGCACGCACGAGGTCACGGACGACCCCGCCGACGACGACGGCACGCACGCCCTGATCACCGCCGAGCTCACCCGGCTCGACGGCAACAAGACCACCGCCCAGTATGTCCTCACGCTCGTCGCGCGGGACGGCCGCTGGGAGGTGGCCGGCCTCGAGCCGGCCGTCCGTATCAACACGACGCCATCCGGCACGACCGACCCCGGCACCGCCGGGGACTAGAAGGAGAGAACCATGATCAACGAGATAGTTATGGCCGGCGGTTTCCTCGACCTCATCACCGTCAAGTCCGAGGAGGTCAAGAGTGCTATCGAATCGGTGACCTTCGTGGTCGTCATCCTCATGGTCGTCATCACGGCGGTGAAGACCAAGATGTCGATCGCCGCGATCCTGATGTCCGCGATCGTCGGCGGCATCGTCCTGTGGCTGGTGAACGGAGGCATCAACGTCACCTCCGACCTCGCCAGGGACGAGTTCGACTCCGCTCCGGCGATCGTGAACACACAGATCCTGAACACGCAGAGAGTTCTCTGACGGCAGCTGGGCCGACGGGGCCAGGCATATGGGCAGGACGCTGAGGGCACGACACAGGGTTGGTCAGGTGGGCGCGTTCGCGCGCCCGGCATGTGGTGAGGAGGGTGTCCGGTGACCGAGACCGCGAAGTTCTACACGAAGGCCCGACGCATCCCCATGCTGGTGGGGAAGCTACCCAGCGGTGGGCGCATCTGGGGCGGCCCGTACACGATCACCCAGGTGGGGGCGGGCGCCGTGGTGGCGTTCGCGCTGTGGCAGACCGCCCCGTTGTGGGCGCGGCTGGGCGGCTTGATGAACATAGTGGTCGCCGTCGGCGTGGTCGTGGGTGTCGTCTGGGCAACGGGCAAGCTCCCGAGCAGCGGCCGTAACCCCGTCGCGTTCGTCATGGACGCGATGAACCTGACCACCACCCCTGGGCGATTGGCGGGCGGACAGGTATCGCTGCCCAAGCCGCGGCTGATCACCCACCGGGTGATGGTCGTGCTGCCGCGGCAGACCGTCACCACGTCCCGTGCCGAGACGGCGGCCGATCGGTTCCGGCCGGTGGCCGGGGCGCGAGCCGGAACAGTCGAGCCACAGCCCCCAGCCGTGGCCCGGCCGATCCCGACCGAGCTCCTGCCCGAGCTGACCGGGCGAGGGCCTTGGGCGGCAGCAGCAGCGGCGGCCGCCGAACGCAGGACCGCCGACCTCACCGGCGTCGGGCAGCTGCTCGCCGGCAAGCCGCAGGACAAAGACCGCACGGCCCCCACCACCCCGCGAGAGGACTGAGCCCCCATGCTGAGCCACATCTCGGCCCTGACCGACGGCCTCATGTGGACCCGCACCGGGACCGTGTGGGCGGTCTGGCGCGTGTCACCCGTGCCGTACGCATTTCAGCCCGACGACAAGAAGCACGCCGCGCGGCGGCACCACACGGCGCTCTACCGCGCGCTGCGCGGCGAGTCCCTGCACCTCGGCCTGACGGCGGCCACCGACCCGGCGTCGGTGGTGCTCTCGATGATCGAGGGAGTCGACCTGACCGAGCGCGAGGCGTGGGCCGCCGAGTGCGAGGCCACCCTCGACTTCCTCGAGCAGATCCCGATCGGACGGCGCGTCCACTGGATCGCCGCGCCACTGGCCAACCCGGGCGCGAAGGCGTTCATGGAGCCGCTGCACGCGAGCTGGACCACGCTCCAGGACACGCTGATGATGCCGCGCTCCGTGCCCGGCAGGCATGCGGTGGGCGAGCGGGCGGCGCAGGCGGAGGCACTGCGCAAGGAGATGCCCTCCGCATTCGACCCCCGGCCGGCGACGGTCGCCGAGATGGCCTGGATGTTCGGCCACGCGATGCAGCGTGGCCTGGGCCTCGACACCGCGGTGCCCGTCGACGGGTCCCTGGACGCCGAGATGCACCTGTCCGGACCCTCCGTCCTGCCGTCCGCACTGGTGGACCCCGCCGGACAGACCGACTCCGAGAAAAAGCTTGGCCCGCTGCAGATCCTGAAGCGGCCCTACGTCAAGGTGATCGACCCGACCAACCCAGAGCTCGCCTCGTACCAGACGACGCTCGTGGTGAGCGATACGCCGTCGGGCGGGATCGTGTACCCGGGCTGCGAGTGGATAGGACGCATCGACGAGTCGGGAGTGCCCTGCGACTGGGCGATCCGCATGACCGTGCGGTCCCGCGACGAGGTGACCAACCGCAACCGGCGCGCCGTGCGCACCCTGAACGACCAGTTCGACCAGCGCTCCGAGGAGGAGCGCGCCGGATCCTCCCTCGACACGACCGCACGTGCGCTGGGCGAGTACCAGGCGGTGATGGACGCGGACGAGCTCGAGGTGGAGGTAGACGCCACCACGATGTTCACGGTGTCGGGCCACACCCCGGAGCAGGCGCTCGACGACGCCCGCGACCTGACCAAGTACTTCGCCGCCATGCAGTTCTCGCTGCGCACCGACCCCACCATCCAGCCGACGCTGTTCGACGCCACCCTGCCCGGCATGCCGACGCCGCGGGCGGTGCGGGAGTACTCGCAGATCACCACCGCACGGGCCTTCTCGGCGGCGGTGCCGTTCGCCACGACGGAGCTCGGGGACACCTCCGGCGCGCTGTTCGCCCTGGAGATCTCGAACGGAGCCGCGCGACCGAACCCGGTCTTCGTGAACCTGGCGGGCGCCACCGACAAGCTGGACGTCGCGCTGGCGATGGGATTCGTCGGCGAGCTGGGCGCGGGTAAGGCGCTCGCGCTGGACACACCCATCCCGACGCCGAGCGGCTGGACCACCATGGGCGACCTGGCGCCGGGCGACCGTGTCTTCGACGAGAACGGAGTACCGACCGAAGTCGTCGGTATCTCGCCAGTCATGCGGGACCACCAGTGCTACGAGGTCGTCTTCTCCGACGGATCGACGATCATGGCCGACGCCGAGCACCTGTGGACAACAGTTCCTCGTCGCGCGCGCGACCACCAGGCAAAGCTCAACCACAAGCGCAAGCAGCGCGGCGAGGCGCCCGTCGACCTGCTCGACGTGACGCTCGACCTGAGTGGACCCGGGTGGCACGAACACGGCACGGTCGCAACGACCGAGCAGCTCCGCGAGACACTCCTGGCGGGCAAACAGCTCAACCACGCGGTACCGGTCGCCGGCGCCCTGGAGCTTCCGCCCGTGGACCTCCCGATCAATCCGTACTACCTCGGCCTCTGGCTCGGCGACGGGAGCGCATGGCGCTCCGAGATCACCACCGCAGACCCCGAGGTACTCACCCGCCTCGAGCTGTGCGGGTACGAGGTCAGGACGCTGTCGGCGAAGTACGCGTACGCCGTCCGGCTCCCGCACGAGGTGGACGACGTCTTCACGCCGGAGCAGCGGGCCTGCATCCGGTGCGGAGACCAGTACGTCGCGCGGTACGAGCAGCGTCGTTATTGCGGCAAGGTATGCGAAGCCGCCGGGCGCAAGGCCGGTGTGCAGCCCTTGCCGCCGCGCCAGTGCGGCAGGTGTGACAAGCCGATGCTCAGAACCAGCACCGGCCGACGGTGTGCGGACTGCCGCAAGGCATCCTCCATGACCGGACGGCTGGACTCGCTCCGCGTTCTCAAGAACAAGCACATCCCGATCGCGTACCTGCGCGCAGGAACGATCCAGCGGAGGAGCCTCCTCGCCGGGCTGATGGACTCCGACGGCACCGTGTCGCCGTCGGGCAGCGTGGAGTTCACAAACACGAACGAACAGCTGGCGCGTGACGTCCATGAGCTCGCACTGTCACTCGGGTACCGCTCGGCGCTCCGGGAGGGGCGCGCCCGCCTGAACGGGCGGGACATCGGTCCGAAGTGGACTGTCACCTTCACGACCACCGACGACGTCTTCATGCTCCAGCGAAAGGTCGATGCCCACCTGGATCGCGGTGAGAAGGTCAGCCGCGCACGGAATGCCTACCGGTACATCACCGAGATCCGGCCGGTGGAGTCCGTCCCGGTGCGGTGCATCCGGGTTGCGGCGGAATCAAGCCTGTTCCTGGCGGGCGACGCGATGATCCCGACCCACAACTCGGTCAGCATGAAGACGGTGGCCATGGACAACGTCGACATGGGTGCCACGCTCATGGCGGTGGACCACACCGAGATGGGCGAGTGGGGTGTCGCCGTCTCGGAGATCCCGGGCTCACAGGTGGTCGAGATCTCCGAGGACGCCACGGTCTCCATGGACCCGCTGCGGATCCTGCCACCCGCCCAGGCACCCCGTGTGGCCCGTGCCTTCATCACCGTCCTGCTGTCGGTGCAGACCAAGTCCGAGCAGAACGTGCTGCTGTCCAAGGTGCTCCAGACCGAGTACATGTGGCGGAACAAGATCACCTCGCTCGGCTCGCTCGCCCGGCACCTCGAGGAGGACTGCGAGTACGCGGGCGCCCGGATGCTCGCCGACGAGATGCGGATCTTCTCCGAGCTCGACTTCGGCCGCGCCCTCTTCGACGACTCGCTGCCGCCGCTCGACCTGAGCTCGCCGGCGATAGTGCTGCACACCCACAAGATGCAGCTGCCCTCGAAGGCCGACATGGAGCACGGGCACCTGTTCGCTGAGCTCAAGGCCGAGAAGGTGTTCGGCCGGGCCACGTTCGCGCTGATCGCGGCGCTGGCCAGGTACCGCTGCTTCGCCGACCGCTCCCGGCTCGACATCTTCGCCGCCGACGAGGCGTCCAAGACGATGTCGTCGCCGGAGGCGGCCGAGGAGATCGGCATGTTCATCCGGGACGGCCGTAAGCACAAGGCCGCCCTCCTGCTCGGCAGCCACGACGCGGAGGAGGACTTCGGCAACGAGGTGGTCCGCGGGCTGATCCCGTTCCGCGTGCTGCTGCGCCACCGGGACGCCAACCTCGCGCGCCGCGGGCTGCGCTGGCTCCACGGGTTGCCCGTGACCGCCCCGGTGGACGAAGGACTCGTCAAGCTCGTCACCGAGGGCACCGCCCCGGTGACCGACGCCGCCGTCGGCGTGACGGAGGAGCGGCGGGGCGAATGCCTCATCCGCGACTTCCAGGCCCGGTACGGCCGCGCCAAGGTCATGGCACCGTTGGTGGAGTCGCGTGCACAGACCGTCAAGACCACACCGACGAGCTCAACGGGCGCGGTGATCGGGTCATGATCCGGCTGGCGCCGCTCGCGGCAGCGGCTGATCCAGGCGGTGGGCTGAACCTGGAGGACACCCAGGGCGTGAACATCGACCGGTTCATGCTCCAGTGGGACACGGGTTCGCCGTGGAACCCGCTGAACGTCGACTCCGAGATCTTCTCGACCCTCGCCGGCATGTTCTGGGTCTGGTACCGGGACATGGTCGCCGTGCAGATCTGGGTGCTCGACTGGGTGCTCGGCATGGACTGGCTCGGCTACATCCTGGCGCCGCTCGCGGGGCTGAGCATCATCATCCAGGGCATGATCGCGCAGATCGGCCTGCTCAACCTGATGCTGATCATCCTGGCGTTCGTGGTGGGCTTCTGGCTGCTCAAGGGCCGGTACGCGGGCGGGTTCATGGAGCTGTTGATCGGCTGCCTGATCGCCGCCCTGGCCACGGGGTTCCTCGCCAACCCGATGGCGACCATCGGCGGTGAGCAGGGCGTCATCATGCAGTCGCGGAACGCCGGCATGGACATCGCCACCGGTTTCGCGACGGAGGGTGCCTCGTTCGAGCGCGACTCGGTGGCGATCCGCGAGGGTCTCAAGGGCCAGCTCGTCGACACCCTGCTCCGCGCGCCGCACCAGATCATCAACTACGGCACGGTCATCGACGGCACGGGCTGCGAGGACACCTACACCGAGAACGTCGGCCGGGAGAACGCTGTCGAGGCGATCGGTGGCTGTGACGAGGCCTACCAGGAGGCGGCGTCCACCGTCGACGCCGGCACCGTCGTCTCGACGCTCAGCCTGCTCACCACTGGCTTCGTGTTTCTGCTGCTGTCCGTGGTGATCGTCGGCGGCACCATCTTCGCGGTGCTGCTGCTGGGCTGGTCGGCGATCAAGCTGCTGTGGCAGCTCCCCGTCGGCGTCATCTCCAGCGGTACGCGGGCCCAGCTCTTCCGCACGTTCGCGAGCGTGGCGTTCGGCGCGGTCCTGGTGGCCATGGCCACGATGTTCCTGGTCGCGTGGATGAGGATGCTGCTCGGCTTCTACGACGCCACGAGCGGCCTGCCGTTCCTGGTCCGGCTGTACCTGTTCAACACGCTGGTCATCGCGGGCGCCGTCTTCTACGTGCTCATGGGCGCCAGCGTTCGCCAGGCCCTGCGCGGCCTCGCCGACAAGCTCGCGGCCGCCGGCGTCTCCTCACAGGTGGGCGAGCCCGCCGCGATGCCGTGGGACGGCACCGCGAAGTGGCGCGACCGCTACAACAAGGCGAGGGAGTGGGCGGGCGTCGGCATCGGGCCCGCCCCGGTGAAGCCGAACGGCGACGGCGTCCAGATAGACGGCAACGACATACAGGCCGCCGGCCCGTCCGCCATGGACGGGACTCCTGGTGGCGGGCCGGTCGGCAGCTCGGCAGGGGGCAGCGGGGGCATGTCGAACGGCGCGCCGGGTGACGACAACCGCACGGTCCCCATCCCCGTGGGCGCCGCCGGACAACCGGTAGGGCCCGACGGCGCCCCGACCGGCGGGGACGGCAGCGGCAACGCCTGGACCACTGCCGCACGTACCGTCCAGGACGGTTCGCCCGACGGCGGACGCGCGGGCACCGAGCCGTTGCCGGACGGGACGAACGCCGGTGAGAAGCCGTCGAACGAGCCCAGCCCGCACCTGCCGCCGACGGCCGGCGAGCGCCTCAGCGACCGGCTGGGCGGCGCACGCCGCACGGGGACCTCGGTAGCGCTGCAGGCGGGGGCAATGGTCGCGAGCGGTGGCACGTCCGGCGCAGCCGTCGGCGCCTCCAAGGCGCTCAGCGTGGTGCAGAAGGCCCGTCAGGCCAAGCAGGCGCTCGGCGCCGCGCGTGGTCTCGGCAAGCGGGGTGAGCGGTCGAAGAGCGCCGCCCGGCTGGCCCAGTCGCTCAACGCGGCACGTCAGGGTGGGGCGCCGCAGGCCGGCGGGCCGCAGCCGTCGGCGATCGTCCACAACCCCGGCCGCCGTCAGATGCGAGGGCTGGGCCGCTGATGAAACGTGTAGTCATCGTGGTGATCACCGTGGTCGCTCTCGCGATCGGGACCTGGATCGGCTGGCCGCGCGAAGGCGGCTTCGTCGACCCGACCGCGCAGGAGAGTGACGGTGTCGTCACGCCAAGGGGGCAGGACGACTTCGCGAATCCCGAGGGCTCCCCCGAGAACGAGACGGGCGAGGTCGCCGCCACCGAGGAGGTCGAGGGCGAGCCGGGCGCCGGCGACCCCGCTGTCGAGGTGACCGCCGAACCGGAGTTCGACGAGACGGCGCCCAGCGAGCCGGTCGAGGCGATCTGGGACGAGACCGTCCGGACGGCGGCGCGCGAAGCGGCGCTCGCGACGATCACCGCGTTCGCGGCGACCGACCAGACCGCGGACGCCTGGTGGGCAGACCTGAAGCCGCTGCTCACCCCGCAGGCCCGGCCCGTCTACCAGGACGTGGACCCGCGGCTCGTGCCGGTCACCGAGGTGACCGGTGACCCGGAGGTCACCGACGAGACGTCGACGCTGCTCGCCGAGGTCGCGGTACCGACAGACATCGGCGCCTACACGGTGCTCCTGACCCGGGCGGACGGCGCGGCCCCCTGGCTCGCCGAGCAGATCAGGCCGCCGGAGGGATCGTGAACGGGCGGGCCGCCGCCGGGATCGCGACGCGTGCGGTGTCACAGGCGGTCCGGTCCGGAGGCGGACGGCCTGGCAGAGGCAGGAAGAAGGACGATCCGGCCAGGCGCGCGATGCTGGTGCTGGCCGTGCTGGTCGCCGCCGTCATGGCGGTGCCTGCCGCGGTGATCGCGATGGTCGTGCTCGTGGGTGGCGCGGTGAGCGAGAACCAGTCGCAGAACGGCTGCAGCATGTCGGCCTCCGTGGTGCCCGCGGACGGTCAGGCGACGTCGGCCGGCGGCTTCACGGGCGAGCAGCTGCAGAACGCGACGGTGATCCTCCAGGTGGGCCAGGACCGCGGGGTGCCGGCCCGCGCCCAGGCCATCGCGGTGATGACGGCGCTCGGCGAGTCCGGCATGCGCAACTTGTCCTACGGCGACGACCGGTTCGGGGTGCGCAACCCCGACGGGACGCTCACGTCGTCGATAGGCATGTTCCAGGAGCAGAAGTGGTACGGGACCGTCGAGGAGCGCCTCGATCCCGTGCAGTCGTCGGGCAGGTTCTACGACCGTCTGCTCGCGGTCACCGGCTGGGAGACGCTGGAGCCGACGCTTGCCGCGCACAAGGCGCAGCGCAATGCCGACCCGCACCACTACCAGAAGTACTGGGACCAGGCTCTCCAGGTGATCCAGCTCGTCAGCGGGGCTGACAAGCAGGATCTCGCGGCGCTCTCCCGGTCCATCCAGGGTGCGGCGGCCGGCGCGCCGTGCATGTCCGGCTCGGTCGGGCACGCCGTCGTCGGCGCCGGTGGGTGGGCCAACCCGGCGGTCGGTGCCAAGGCGTCGGGGTTCGGGCCGCGCAGCACGGGCATCGCCGGCGCGTCGACCTACCACCTGGGCCAGGACATCGCGGCGTCCTGCGGTACGCAGGTGTACGCGGCCGCAGCGGGGCGCGTGGTGATCTCCGGAGCGACCGGTTGGGGCACCGGCAACACGATCCGCATCGAACACGGATTGGGCCTCGACTCGACGTACGGACACCTGCTCACCGGCACCAACCTGGTGCGGGTCGGCGAGACGGTGCAGGCCGGGCAGCAGATCGCGTCGATGGGCGGCGACTCGCGCATCGACCCGGCGGGCGCGGGCACGTCGTCGGGCTGCCACCTCCACTACGAGGTGCGGGTCAACGGCCAGGCGGTGGACCCCGAGCCGTTCATGGCCGCGCAGGGCGTGACGCTCGGCGTGGCCGCACCGGTCACGGAGTCGGTGTCTCCCGGAGACGCGACGGACTCCGGGGAGCCCGCGGACGCGTCGGGGAGCTGACGTCTCGCTGGCGGGGCGAACGACTGCGGGCCGAACCGATGATTTCTGCTGACCGCAGACGTCGGTAAAAAGAGGTCGCAATCATCGGAGGGAATACCCGACGATGTTCCGGCGTCGTTTAGACGTAGGTCGTGTGCAATGTCGCTCTCGATCTCGGCCCGCGCGCACCGTACCGAGAGGGCAAGCCTATGAGTACCGACATCATCGACACATCCGACCACCTGAACGAACCACCTGCCACGTCGCCCGCTGCGGGCGACGAGGTCGCACCGACCCGCACGGACAAGCTGGCCCCCGGCCACTTCCGGGTCATCGCACTGCTCATGGCGAGCGCGTTCACCGTGATCCTGAACGAGACCACCATGGGCGTGGCCCTGCCGCTCGTCATGGAGGACCTCCATATCACCGCGACCGTCGGCCAGTGGCTGACGACCGCGTTCCTGCTCACCATGGCGGTTGTTATCCCGGCGACGGGCTTCCTCATCAACCGGCTGGGCACGCGGTGGGCGTACCTGCTCGCGATGGCGCTGTTCAGCACGGGAACGCTGATCGCGCTGGTGTCCCCGTCATTCGGTGTCCTCGTCACGGGGCGCGTGGTGCAGGCGACCGGGACCGCGATCATGATGCCGCTGCTCATGACGACGATCATGACGATCGTGCCGCCGCACCTGCGCGGCCGGATCATGGGCAACATCACCCTGGTCATCGCGCTAGCCCCGGCCATGGGTCCGACCGTGTCCGGGATCATCGCTGACGCCCTGGGCTGGCGGTACGTATTCGCTGTCGTCCTGCCCATCGCCGTCGCAGCACTCGTCGCGGGGCTGCTCTGGATCAAGGACGTGTCGGAGAAGGAACACCACCCGCTCGACCCGCTCTCCCTGCTCCTCGCCCTCGTCGCGTTCGGTGGCGTGGTGTGGGGCCTGTCCGAGCTCGGCGAGTCCGCACGCGGCGAGACGGCGGTCAACCCGTGGCTGCCGCTTGGCACCGGCGTGCTGGTCCTCGGGGTGTTCGTGTGGCGCCAGCTCGCCCGGCAGCGCACCGACTCCGCTCTGCTTGACCTGCGCACCTTCCGCTCCAGGAACTTCTCGCTGTCGATCGGGATCATGGCGATCGCGATGCTGGCGATGCTGGGCACCATGGTCATGCTCCCACTGGTGCTGCAGGACGCCCTGGGCTACACGCCCACCCAGTCCGGCCTGGTCATCCTGCCCGGCGGGCTGGCGATGGGCTTGTCCGGTCCCGTCGTCGGGCGTCTGTATGACAAGTACGGACCTCGGCCGGTCATGGTCCCCGGCCTGATCGCGGTGGTCATCGGTACGGGCATGCTGGCATTCATCAACCCGGCGATGCCCTGGTACGTGATCGTCGTCTCGCAGCTCCTGCTGATGCTCGGTCTGAGCTGCACGTTCACTCCGCTGTTCAGCGCGGCCATGGGTGAGCTCGAGCCGCACCTGTTCTCGCACGGCTCCGCGACGATCAACACGGTGCAGCAGGTGGCGGGCGCCGCCGGCACCGCGCTCTTCGTCGCACTGCTCACCATCCGCTCCACGTCGCTGGCCAACGCCGGTGCGGGGACCGCCGATGCCCTGACCGGCGGAGCCAGCCTCGCGTTCATCGTGGGCGCGAGCGTGCTGGTCGTCGCGGTCGGCCTCGCGCTGATGGTCAAGCGCCCGGAGTCGAACGGCGAGTTCCAGGGCGGGCACTGAGCCCGTGCGTTGATGGGTCGCGCGAGTTCGGTCCGTTGATGAGCGGCCCACGCAACTTCGGTCCGTTGTGCTGAGATCGGTCGGTTGATTGACCGATCTCAGCACAACGGACCGAAGTCGTTCTCGTCTGCCAGCAACCGACCGATGTTGGTAGCTCCAACAGCTCTGCCGGACTACCGGCCGAAGATCCGCCCGAGCAGGCCATCGCGCTTCTGGTCAGCGGGGCGGGTCAGCCGGGTGACCTCGATCGGCGGCAGGCCACGCAGTCCGAGCAGCCGGTTCGCCACCAAGATCGCGTCGGGGAGCGCCGGCGGGTGCGCCCGGTCGGGTGCCAGGCCAGCGGCCTTGAGCGTCTCGGGCACCGTCCCCGCGTCGAGCCGCTCGAGCCAGGTGGCCGGGTCAAGGTTCAGGGCCTCTGGGTCCGACGACGGCGCCCGGCCCGCCTCCACCGGGCCGGCCCCTTCCACCGGGCCGGAGGTCCCACTCGACTGGTCACCGCTCCCTTGACCGACCTCGTCGGGACCCGGTTGCGCCGGGCTCGCCGTCCGCCCGACGAGCAGCGCTGCCAGGCTCTCCGCGCGGTACACCGCCCCGGCGCGCATCTCGTGGTCGAGCAGCAGGATCTGTCCGACGTGCCCGTTCACACCCGGTGCGAGATCGGCGGCGTAGACGTTCCCGGCGCCGTCGGTCCCCACGGGGAACCAGAGCGGCGAGCCGACCACCGACTGCACTCTGCCGGACGGATCCTCAGGGGCGAACGTACCGACGTCGGCGGTCCAGGTGCTGAAGCGTGCGGCAGGCAGGAACGCCTCCCGGAGAAAGCTGCCGCTCAGCGGCACTATCTCGAACCCGCCGAACCGGTCCTCCTCGGGCGTGAGCTTCAGGTTGCCCGAACCCGCTGACGCATACAGCGCACGTACCTCGTCAGGCAGGTGCGATCCCGCGGGCAGGTTCGCCTCGGCGGCGGCCATCTCGTCGGGTGTCGCGCCGACGGCGTCGGGCATCCGCTCCGCGATCACGCGCGCCACCGCATCCGGATCGGCGGACGGCGCCACGGCAGCGTCAGATGGCGGCACTATCGTCGCGAGGTACTGCGCCGGGAGCGCTCCCGGCTCGAGCACGACCTCGAGGATCGGCGTGACCGGCCCCGAGACGACTGCCGGCGGCAGCGCGACGAGCTCTACCGCGTCATCGTCGGGGCGACCGGCGGCAACTACCCGCACGAGCTGCTCGGCGTCCGGCGCGAGCTCGGCGAGCGCACGCAGTGCCCCGTCGAGATCTGCCTTCGGACCACGGTCGCCGGTCCGAGCGGCCTCGCGCGCGAGCTTGCGGTAGTGGTCGCGGCGGAGGTCGGCGTCACCGTCGTCCAGGTAGGTGCCCTGCCACGCGCCGCGGCCGACGGTGCCGACGAACTCGCTCACGTCCGTCCCGGGCGGTGCGGAACGACGCAGCGCGTCGACGAACGGTTCCCAGGTCTGCCAGTCGGTGAGGCTCACCAACCACATGATGCCGTCTCGCTGCTGGGCACGTCGGCTCGACGTTCCGTAGACTTCCAGCCATGGCCGAGGTACGGGTCTTCGCGGGTACCGGAGGTCAGCGCTTCGCTCACGAGATGTGCGCTGATCTCGACGTCGCGCTGAGCCCGATCAACATCCAGCGCTTCGCCAACGACTGCCTGCAGGTCCAGCTCCTGGAGAACTGCCGCGAGCGCGACGTGTACCTGGTGCAGTCAGTGGTGCGTCCCGCCCAGGAGAGCCTGATGGAGCTCCTGCTGATGATCGACGCCGCGAAGGGTGCCTCGGCGGCCCGGATCACCGCCGTCATGCCGCACTTCGCGTATGCCCGCTCCGACAAGAAGGATGCGCCGCGCATCTCGCTCGGTGGCCGCCTCGTCGCGGACCTGCTGGAGACGGCGGGCGTGAACCGCATTCTCACCATGACGCTGCACGCACCGCAGGTGCACGCGTTCTTCCGGGTTCCGACCGATCAGCTCAACGCGCTCCGCGAGCTCGCGGCGCACTTTCTGCCGAGCGACCTGTCGAAGGCCACCGTGGTCTCCCCCGACCTCGGGAACGCGAAGAGCGCGTCGGCGTTCGCCAAGATGCTCGGTGTTCCCGTCGCGGCGGCCGCGAAGGAGCGGTTCGACGGCGACCGGGTCGAGATCACGTCCCTGATCGGCGACGTCACCGGCCGCGACATCATCGTGCTCGACGACGAGATAGCCAACGGGTGGACGATCATCGCCATCCTCGACCTGCTGCGCGAGCACGGCGCCCGCAGCGTGCGGATCGCCTGCACGCACGGGATCTTCGCCAACGATGCGGTCCACCGCATCGCTGCCGACCCTGACGTGGCCGAGATCGTCACCACCAACACGGTGCCGTCGACGGGGCTGCTGGCGCACGACAAGCTGACGGTGATCAGCGTCGCGCCGGCGTTCGCCGAAGCGGTACGCCGGATCCACAGCGGCGAGTCGGTCAGCGCCCTCTTCGACCCGACCCACGTCTGACACCTGGGCCCTTCGGGGAGCTACCGCTCCGCCCACCACTTCTTCAGTTCTTCCGTCGCCGCTTCCTCGCCCAGCGGGCCACGATCCATGCGCAGGCTCAGCAGGTACTTGTACGCCTCACCCACCTCACGCGACGGCGAGATCCCGAGGATCTCCATGATCTGTGTCCCGTCCAGGTCCGGGCGGATCGCGTCGATCTCCTCCTGCTCGCGCAGGGCGGAGATCCGGTCCTCCAGGTCCGTGTACGCGTCGGACAGCCGCTTGGCCTTCCGCTTGTTGCGTGTCGTCGAGTCGGCGCGGGTGAGGCGGTGCAGCCGCTCGAGGAGCGGGCCGGCGTCGGTCACGTAGCGGCGGACGGCGGAGTCCGTCCATGCGCCCTCCCCGTACCCATGGAACCTCAGGTGCAGCTCTACGAGCCGCGACACGTCCTTGACCACCTGCTTCTCGAACTTGAGGGCCTTGAGCCGCTTGGCGGTGAGCTTGGCCCCGACGACCTCGTGGTGGTGAAAGCTGACTCCGCCGCCGGGCTCGAACCGTCGCGTGGCGGGCTTGCCGATGTCGTGCAGCAGTGAGGCCAGGCGCAGCACCAGGTCCGGTGCCGGCACCGCGCCGTCCGGGCCGGTCTCCTGGGCGATCGCCTGCTCCAGCACGGTGAGCGAGTGCTGGTAGACGTCCTTGTGCCGGTGGTGCTCGTCGATCTCGAGCTGGAGCGCGGGCAGCTCGGGCAGCACCTGCTCGGCAAGGCCGGTGTCGACGAGGACCTCGAGACCCGCGCGCGGGTTGTCGCTCAGGAGCAGCTTGGTGATCTCCGCCTGCACCCGCTCTGCCGACACGATCTCGATCCGCTCAGCCATCGCGACCAGCGCGGCGAGCGTCCCTGGTTCCACGTGAAACGAGAGCTGGGCCGCGAACCGAGCGGCGCGCATCATGCGCAGCGGGTCGTCGTCGAACGAGCGCTCGGGGGCGATGGGCGTGCGCAGCACTCCTGCCGCGAGGTCGCTCAGGCCGTTGAACGGGTCCACGAACGTCAGGTCCGGCACGCGTACGGCCATCGCGTTCACGGTGAAGTCGCGGCGCGACAGGTCACCGTCGAGCGAGTCCCCGAACTCGACCAGCGGCTTGCGCGACGCCGGGTCGTACTTGTCGGTCCGGTACGTCGTCACCTCGACGACGACGTCCCCGCGCCGTGCGCCGATGGTGCCGAACTCCCGGCCGATGTCCCAGTTCGAGTCGCCCCAGCGCGCGAGGATCTTCTGCGTCTGGTTCGGCGAGGCCGACGTCGCGAAGTCCAGGTCGTTGCTCGCTCGACCCAGGAACGCGTCCCGGACCGGGCCACCGACCAGCGAGAGCTCGTGCCCAGCGGCGCGGAACTGGTCACCCAGCTCGAGCGCGGCGGGCGCCATCTCGGTCAGCACGCTGAGCGCGCGCCGCAACAGATCCTGCTCAGGGGTAGACACAGCCCAAGATTCTCCCAGACGCGGCCGGACAACACTCACCGCAAGATCACCCGCACCGGCAAACGCGGTCCTGGCCTCCGAACCAGTGCCCGAAACCGCCCGCGCCCCTGCTCCTGACCAGACCAACGGTGCTCAGTCGGTAGTGTTGGGGCATGTCCACCCCAGTTCCGGCGAGCGACCGTCCTGACGGTCGCCCGGAGGTGCCCCCGCCGCCCGGCGGAGCGCCCTTGCGGGTGAATCCTGCCCGGCGCGCTGCGGCGAACAGCCCGACGCACCTGCCGATCGTCGACGAGACCTCCGCGGGCGGCCTGGTGCTGCGCGGCGGCTCCGAGCGGCCCGAGGACTTCAGTGCCGCAGTGCTGCTGCGCCGGAACCGGACGGGCCGCCTGGAGTGGTGCCTGCCGAAGGGACACCTCGAGGGCCGCGAGACGCCCCAGGAGGCGGCGATCCGCGAGATCCGCGAGGAGACCGGGATCCGCGGCTCGATCCAGGCGGAGCTCGGCGTGATCGACTACTGGTTCACCGGTGAGGACCGGAGAGTCCACAAGGTGGTGCACCATTACCTCTTGCGCGCTGAGGGCGGTCGCCTGACCGTGGAGGACGATCCGGACGGCGAAGCCGAGGACGCTCTCTGGGTCAGGGTCGACGAGCTCGCTGCGCGCCTGTCGTACCCGAACGAGCAGCGACTGGCCGTCGCCGCCCTGGACCTCCTCGAGTCGTCGAGGAATCTCCGGGACGCGCTGCGTGCTGACGCCTTTCCCACGGAGCGCCCCGACCTGCCATGACGCAGCACCCCGACCTCGCACACAGTTCCGCCCTCCGCCGGGCGGCCCGCCACACCGGCAAGACAGGCGCCGTGCTCCTGGCGGCCATGCTGCTTGCCGGGTCCACCATGGTTCCGGCGCACGCCACCCTTCCGACGTCGGGAGGTGCCACCACCGGTACGGCCCCGGCTCCTGTCTCCGACACGGTCGCCGCCGATCTCTCCGAGGGTGTCCCCGCCGCGCCGTCGGCCCAGGGCACGCTGGATGTCTCGATCACCGCCATCTCGCACCCGACGGCGAAGCCGGGCGACAAGGTCACCATCCGGGCCAAGGTCACCAACCACACCGGTGCCGCGGTCTCGGGCGCGGGCGCGAGCCTGTACGTCGACTACGCGGCGCTGACGTCCCGCAGCCAGGTCTCCCAGTGGGCGTCCGCCGACCTGCTGGACCCGGTCAAGGGAGCGCCCGCCACGAAGCCGCTCGGGCGGCTGAGCCCGGGTGCGTCCAAGGACGTGTCCTTCACCTACGACCCTGGTGTCGACGCACTGCAAGGTTTCGGCCCTCGACGGATCGCGGTCAGCGCCGACGACGCCACGGGCCGGCTCGGCATCGTGCGCTCGTTCCTGCTTTACGACGCCGACGGCGCCGAGCGCCCACCCGTGCAGCTCAGTGTGCTCGCCGGGGTGACAGGGCCCGCCACCGATCCCGCCGACCGGAGCATGGTGGAGATCGAGCTGGCGCAGCTGGCGGCTGCCGGTCAGCGCCTGGACGGCGTGGTGGAGGTCGCGGAGGGCGGCATGCTGTCGCTCGCGGTGGACCCCGCGGTGGTTGCCGTGGCAGTGAGGTCCAACGACTCCGCGCTCGCCGCCTGGTCGGACCGCCTGCTCGAGGCCGCGGACAACACCGCCACCTACGCGCTCCCCGACCGGGACCCCGACCTCGCCGCGCTGGCGCACGCCAACATCCGTACGACCGGCCCGCGGAGCTTCCTCCGTGCACCCCGGATGGGCAGCTGGCCCGTCCCGGAGAACTGGCGGTCGAACTTCGCCTGGCCCGCCGACGGGTTCGTGCCGGACGTGCAGACGCTCGGACTCGCCGTCTCCGCCGGTCGGCCGAACGTCGTGGTCAGCGGTGGGCTGGGAGTCAAGGAGGGTGGCACGGCGACCGGCCGCGCCGAGGTCCGCACCTCGTCGGGCACCGCGCACGCCGCCGTCACGGACTCCACCCTCACGCACGCCTTCCTGTCCGCGACCGACCTGTCGCAGGCAGAGGCCACGAGCACCGAGAACACCGCCGACACGAGGTCGGCGGGTACGACCACCACCGCCGCGGAGGGGACCCAACGCCTCCTCGCGGAGACGGCCGCTGTCGTCAGCCAGGCGCCCGCCGATCCGCCGACCATGTCGATAGTCGCGCCGCGCACCTGGACGCCTGACGCCGCAGCCGCTACCGCGATCCTGAAGGCGCTCGACGAGGCCGAGTGGGTCGAGACGACCACGCTGGACAAGGTGTTCGCGCACGATGCGCCGGACGTCGTCCGCACGTCTCTCCCGAACCGCCGCGTGGCGGACGCCGAGCTGTCCACCACCAGCGTCGCGGCGCTGGAGAAGACACGCGACGCGGTGGTGACGTTCTCCTCGGTCGCCGTCGACAACCCTGGCACGATCTGGCGGCCGGGCGTGACCCGCCTGACCGCACCGCTGGCCGTCGCGCAGCGGGCGGACCCAGGCCTCCGGGAGCTGCTCGTCCGGCGGACGCTGGATGCGAGCAACCAGCTCACGCAGCAGTCCATATCGGTGGTGCCCCGCCAGGACATCAACTTCATCACCGATGTGGGCAACATCCCGGTGCGCGTGCGCAACTCGCTCGGCATGGACGCGACGGTGACCGTGGTGCTACGCCCGGACCACCCGCGCCTCACGGTCGGCGCCCGTAAGGCCGAGACGGTGCCGGCAGGGCAGGAGATCGACGTACAGGTTCCGGTGCGCGCCATCGGCTCCGGCGACGTCGAGGTCACCGCACAGGTCCTCACGCCGACCGGCGCCAAGATCACCGACGACTCGTCGTTCCAGGTCCGCGTCCGCGCGGGCTGGGAAGAGGTCGGCACCTGGATCGCGGCGGGGCTCGTCGCACTGCTGTTCATTGCCGGGATCTGGCGTACGGTGCGGCGCGGCCGCTCGCCGTACCGGGCCACCCGCGAGGACGTCGAAGAGGCGACGGTGACGGCGGCCGAGGCACCCGAGTCGACCTCGACGACGACGGCGGACTCCGTGGCCGTCCGGGCAGAGTAGTGTTTCGGCCGCCGCACACTTCGGCCGCGCAGCACCGGGCAAGGCCCCAGACCACGGGAGTAGTCGCTTGACCCAGGAGAAAGCCGTGACCGTACCGACCGACCCAGCGTCGGACCCCAGCGCGGAGGCCGCGAGCGGTCCGGGCGCGCCCGCCGCGTCGCCGCCGTCCCGCGGCCTGGGCCGCAACTCGATGGTGATGGCGGCAGGTACTGCCGCCTCCCGCCTCGGCGGCCTCGTGCGAAACCTGATGCTTGTGGCCGCCGTCGGCTCGGTGGGCAGCGTCTCCATCGCGTTCGACGTCGCGAACAAGCTGCCCAACGTGATGTTCGCGATCCTCGCGGGCGGCATGCTGAACGCCGTCCTGGTGCCGCAGATCGTCAAGGCGTTCCGCGCGCACAACACGCAGGAGCGGATCGACAAGCTGCTCACCGTCTCGGCGGTGGGCATCCTCGCCGTCACCGCGATCCTTACCGGCGCGTCGGCGTGGGTGGTGATGCTCTACACGAACGGCTGGAGCGCGGAGCAGCTCGCGCTGGGCACCGTCTTCGCCTTCTGGTGCATCCCGCAGCTCTTCTTCTACGGCCTGTACACGCTGCTGGGCCAGGTGCTGAACGCGCGCGAGCAGTTCGGCCCGTTCATGTGGGCGCCGGTGGCCAACAACGTCGTCTCGGTCATCGGGTTCGGCATCTTCCTCGTGGTGTTCGGCACCTCGCCCGTGCTCGGCATCAACGACCTGTCGGAATGGGACACCCCGCGCACGATCCTGCTTGCGGGTACCGCCACCCTCGGCATCGCCGTGCAGGCGCTGGTCCTGCTGGTCCCCCTGCTCCGCTCCGGCTTCCGCTGGCACTTCCGCCTGGGCCTGCGCGGTGTGGGACTGCGATCGGCCGGATCGGTGGCCCTGTGGACGTTCGCCGCGGTGGTGCTGGAGCAGGCCGGTGTCCTGTACCTGACGCGGGTCACGTCCGAGGCCGGCGCGATGAGCACTCCCTTGGAGGCGGTCGCGGGCAATATGTCCTATGCGCAGGCACTCCTGATCTACCTGCTGCCGCACTCCCTCGTCACGGTCTCCATCGCGACCGCCCTGTTCACGGGCATCAGCAAGGCCGCACAGGAGGGCGACACGGACCGCGTCCGTGACGACCTCTCGACGGGTCTGCGCACGATCGGCGTCTTCACGGTGTTCGCCACTGCCGCCCTGACGGTGCTGGCTGCCCCGGCCACGGCGTTCATCGTCCCCACGGCGGGCGAGGAAGGCACCGCGCTCATCGCGCCGGTGCTGGTCGCGCTCTCGTTCGGTCTGGTGCCGCTCGGCGCGATGGCCCTCATGAAGTGGGTCTACTACGCGTACGAGGACGGGCGCTCCGTCTTCTGGATCACCGTGCCGTCCACGCTGGCACTGGTGGCCGGGCTGATCGCAGCGCAGATCTGGCTGCCGATCGAGACCTGGGTGATCGCTGCGGCCGGCGCCTACGCCCTGTCGAACTGGATCACCGTGCTCCTGCGCACCCGGGGCCTCAGGACCAAGCTCGGCGGGCGGCTCGACGGCGGCCGCGTGCTCACGCTCCACGCCAAGACGCTCCTCGCTGCCGTCGTCTCCGGCCTGGCCGGCTGGGGTGTGTACCGGCTGGTCGGCGGGTTCGAGGTGCTCTCGTTCGGCAATGGCTGGGTGCTGACGATGCTCAGCGGCCTGTGGGTTTCGGCACTGTGCGGCCTGGCCATGGTCGTCATCTACGTGGTGCTGCTCCGCCTGCTCCGGGTCAAGGAGCTCGACCGCCTGCTCGGCCCGCTGCTCGCGCGGCTCAAGCGCTGACCCGCTCCGTCGTCGTACCGGAAGCGCAGATCGTTGATCTGCGCTTTCGTTGCGTCTCGGCGACATTTCGACGGGCTGTCGGCGGTTCCGCGTAGCATGGCGACGGTGCCCGACCCCTGCGGTCGCGCACCTGCTACTGTCCCCCGAGCGAGCGAGGAGGTCCGCGTGAGCACCGTCGAGCCAGGCATTGTGCTGGTCGAGAGATACCGGCTTGGCCAGCAGGTGTCGACCGACCTTGCCGCGGCAACCGCCTGGGAGGCACACGACCTGATCCTGGACCGCGAGGTCCGCGTGACTCTTGTGACCGGGCCTTATGCCGGTGACGCCCTGGACTCCGCCCGACGCGCTGCGCTCGTCACGGACCCTCGTCTGGTCCGGGTCCTCGACGCCGGGTCCGATGCCGACGACCGCAAGTACGTCGTCACGGAACCGCACACCGGCTCAACGCTGACCGAGATCGTCTCGAGCGGTCTGGTGGACGAGCAGCAGGCCCGGGCGATCGCAGGTGAGGCGGCCGCCGCCCTCGGCGTGGCGCACGCGCGCGGTGTGCACCACACCGCGCTGCGCCCCGAGGCCGTTCGGGTGGACGGCCACCAGGTCCGGATCACCGGCCTGGGGCTCGACGGCGGTCTCGCTTCCGGTGAGACGCTCAACGTCCAGCCCGCGCAGCTCGATGCTCAGGGTCTGGTGGCCCTGCTCTACTACGCGATGACGGCACGCTGGCCGGGCCAGGATCTCGAGGCCGACTGGATCGCCAAGGACACCCTGATCCCACTGCCCGCGCTGCTCGACGCTTCCGGCGCTGTGGCGCCGCTTTCCACGCTGGTTCCCCACGTGGACCCCGACATCGATGCTCTGGTGGGCCGGACGTTCGACGCGACCGGCAGCACCGACGGACCGATGAACCCCGACGACGTGACCACGGCTCTTCAGCCGTGGGGAGAGGTTTCCGTAGTGGCATCGCTGCCTGGATTTGTGCAGCCCGAGCCGGAGGGGCCGCGACGGCAGTCAATCGCCGACGCTTTCGGCGGCGACGGTACGCCGCCCGTTCGACGCCCAGTCACCGGCCGGATCGCACGCAACGACGAGACGATGGCGACGGGAGCGGGTAACGTGCCCGCCGGTTATCCCGAGCCGCAGAACGATTACACGTACGAGCCGCAGGCGTTCGGCGGGCACGCCCCTGTGCCGCCACCTCCTCCGGACGGAGGCGTACCGGTCGGCTACGACCAGTTCGGCCAGCCGGTCGGCCAGGTCCCGCCTGGCTACGACCAGGCGCAGTACGCCCAGCAGGGCGCGCCTCAGCAGTACCCGCCGCAGTACGCCCCGGGCGGTTACGACCAGGGTGGCGGCTACTACGACCAGGACGGCGGGTTCGCCACGCAGCCCGCGCCGAAGCGCGGTGGCGTCAACCCGACGCCGATCGTGCTCGGGCTGGTCGGTGTCGCCGTGGTGGCCGGTCTGATC
Source organism: Promicromonospora sp. NPDC023805 (assembly GCF_040639635.1). Classification (NCBI taxonomy): domain Bacteria; kingdom Bacillati; phylum Actinomycetota; class Actinomycetes; order Micrococcales; family Promicromonosporaceae; genus Promicromonospora; species Promicromonospora sp. NPDC023805. The sequence continues at coordinate 48,389 of NZ_JBFAAH010000010.1, forward strand.
TGGGCCATCAATTCGGTGCTCTCGCCTACTCCGGAGCTGATCGCCGATGCTTCGCCGTCGCCTGAGGTGACCGCCTCCGCCGGTGGCGCAGGCGGTGAGGGTGAGGGCAGCTCACCGCCCTCTCCCTCGGCGCAGACGGAGGCGCGACCGGTGATCGACTCGGCCGCACTCCTCGGCACGCTCGACTGGAACGGCGAGACGATCGACCACCCCGAGAAGGTCGAGTCCGCCTACGACACCGACCCGGCCACGTTCTACTACACGACCACGTACCAGCAGGCCGCTTTCGGTGGTTTCAAGGACTCGCTCGGCATGGAGCTCAAGCTGCGCGAGCCGGCCTCGGTCAGCAAGGTGGAGCTGCTGACCAACACTCCGGGCGGCAAGGTGCAGATCCTCAAGGGCGGTGCGGGCGGTGAGGTGCTCGCCGAGGGCACCTTCTCCAAGACGACCACGTTCGAGCTGACCGAACCCGTCGTCAGTGATGCGTTCACCATCTGGGTGACCGAGCTGCCGCAGGTGTCGGACGGCTTCCGGCTGGAGCTGTACGAGGTAGTCCTGAGCTGACCTGTCGTCAGCCAGCAGGAGCAATCCAGAACGCCGGTGGGAACGAACACATGATGTCGATGGTTCGTTTCCCCGGCGTTCTGGGCGTCTCAGCACGTGGGTCCGGTGGTCCATCGAAGAATGTCGATGTTGTGTGGCGAGGTTCACGCTCGCGATGGCGCCACAGATGGCCTGGCCTGGAACACTAGGACACGGTCGCGTGTTATGGCGTGTGCCCATGGAACTCGAGGAGAACACCTTGACCGAACAGACCACCGCTGCGGCTGCCGGGACCACCGACGCCCCCGTGCTCGACGTCGTCATCGTGGGGTCCGGCCCCGCGGGATATACCGCTGCCATCTACGCGGCGCGCGCGGGTTTTGCGCCCGTTGTCATCGCGGGCTCGGTCACTGCCGGTGGCGCACTCATGAACACCACCGAGGTCGAGAACTTCCCCGGCTTCCCTGCCGGGATCCAGGGTCCCGACATGATGGAGGCCATGCGCGAGCAGGCCGAGAAGTTCGGCGCCAAGGTCATCTGGGACGACGCCGAGCAGGTCGAGCTGTCCGGTGACGTCAAGACCGTCGTGACCGGCGGCGGCGACACCTACCGCGCCCGCGCCGTCATCCTCGCCACCGGATCCGCGTACCGCGAGCTGGGCATCTCCGACGAGAAGCGCCTCTCCGGGCGCGGCGTCTCGTGGTGCGCGACCTGCGACGGCTTCTTCTTCCGTGACCAGGACATCGCAGTGGTGGGTGGTGGTGACTCCGCGATGGAGGAGGCCACGTTCCTCACCCGGTTCGCGTCCAAGGTCACCGTCGTGCACCGTCGCGACGACCTGCGCGCCTCGAAGATCATGGCCGAGCGTGCCCTCGCGGACCCGAAGATCGAGTTCGCCTGGAACAGCGAGGTCGCCGGTATCTCCGGTGACAGCAAGGTCTCGGGCATCAGCCTGCGCGACACGGTCACCGGCGAGATCCGGGACCTGGACGCGACCGGCCTGTTCGTCGCGATCGGTCACGAGCCCCGTACCGACCTGGTCAAGGGCCAGGTCGACCTGGACGAGAACGGCTACATCCTCGTCGAGGGTCGGAGCACTCGGACCAACCTTCCCGGTGTCTTCGCCTGCGGTGACGCCGTCGACCACACCTACCGCCAGGCGATCACGGCCGCCGGGTCGGGCTGCTCCGCGGCGCTCGACGCTCAGGCCTTCCTCGACTCGCTGAACGACTGATCTCCCGGCCGGTTCCCACCGCCCCCGCCCCTCTCGGCCCCCCCCATGGGCCACGAACAAGGAGATGCTGGATGAGCACCATCAAGGTCACCGACGACACCTTCAAGACCGAGGTCCTCGACTCTGACATTCCTGTCTTCGTCGACTTCTGGGCAACCTGGTGCGGCCCGTGCCGCATGGTGGCGCCGATCCTCGAGGAACTGTCGGAGGAGTACGAGGGCAAGATCAAGATCGTCAAGATCGACACCGACGAGAACCGCCAGACCGCCATGGACTACGGCATCGTGTCGATCCCGACGCTCAACGTCTACAAGGGCGGTGAGGTCGTCAAGTCGATCATCGGTGCCCGCCCCAAGCGCGCGCTGACCGAGGAGATCGACGAGGTCCTCGCGGGCTGACCCCGCGTGCACCGCGCCGAAGAGCGCGTGTCCGTCTCGCCCGATGCCGTCATCGGGGGGCTCGGGACACGCGCTCTTTGTCGTCGCAGGCCGCGTAGTCTCACCGTTTCGCCACGGACGGGCACTCTGCCCCACACCACCCCCGTGCGAGACTGGGCCGCGTGAACGAGCTTCCCGAGACCGCCGGAAACCGCCTCGACCCGTGGTTCGGCGCGTACGCGGCGCGGGCGCACGGCATGCGAGCCTCGGAGATCCGAGCACTCTTCTCGGTCGCGAACCGTCCCGAGGTCGTGTCGCTCGCGGGTGGGATGCCGTACCTCGAGGGTCTCCCCCTCGACGTCATCGCGGACACCATGCAGCGGCTCATAGCCACCAAGGGAACCACTGCCCTGCAGTACGGCTCCGGTCAGGGCGAAGAGAGCCTGCGTGAGCACATCACGCAGGTCGTCGCGCTCGAAGGTGTCTCAGCCCACCCTGACGACGTCGTCGTCACCACCGGCTCGCAGTCCGCGCTCGACCTGGTGACCCGCATCTTCATCGACCCGGGTGACGTCGTCATCGCCGAGGCGCCGTCCTACGTCGGAGCGCTCGGCGTGTTCCGGTCCTACCAGGCCGACGTCGTCCAGGTGCCGCTCGATGCCGACGGGCTCGTCCCCGCGGAGCTGGACGCGACGCTGACCCGCCTCGCGGCCGAGGGCCGCCGCGTGAAGTTCCTCTACACGGTCCCGACGTTCCAGAACCCTGCGGGTGTCTCGCTCTCCGCCGAGCGTCGCCCGCAGCTGCTGGAGATCTGCCGCCGGCACGGCGTCCTCGTCGTCGAGGACAACCCGTACGGTCTGCTCGGCTTCGACGAGGAGCCCCTGCCCGCGTTGCGCTCCTACGACAGCGACGGCGTGCTGTACCTGGGTTCGTTCTCCAAGACGTTCGCCCCTGGATACCGCGTCGGGTTCGTGATCGCACCGCACGCCGTGCGCGACAAGCTGGTCCTGGCGAGCGAGTCGGCGGTCCTGTCTCCCTCCAACGCCTCGCAGCTCGCCGTGGCGACGTACCTCGAGACATGCGACTGGAAGGCGCAGATCAAGGCCTACCGCGAGCTGTATCGCGAACGGCGCGACGCTCTGGTGGGCGCGCTCGGCGAACATCTCCCGAGCGCGTCGTGGAACGTGCCGAAGGGCGGGTTCTTCGTATGGGTGCGGCTGCCGGAGGGCCTCGACTCCCGCGCCATGCTTCCCCGGGCCGTCACCGCGCGCGTGGCGTACGTCCCCGGCACGGCGTTCTACTACGACGGGAGCGGCTCCGACCACATGCGGCTGTCGTTCTGCTTCCCCACGCCGGAGCGTATCCGTGAGGGTGTGCGCCGGCTGGCCGGCGTCGTCAACGGTGAGGCCGAGCTGGTGCGGATCTTCGGCACCGCGGCGCGCCCCGACCCCGACACGGACGACGTCGAAGCCCCGGCTCCGAACCTGGCATGACGTCGTGCCCGACGTCGCAAGTGCGGGCCACCCCGAAGATCGGGCTGTCTGGCACGATGGCAGCTGACCCGTCGATCACAACCGAGTGAGTCTCTCGATGACCAGTTCCGCCCCTGCTCCGTCCGCTCCGACGTCCGCCGGCGCCGCCGTTGACTTGCCCAAGCGCCCTGCCGGGCCCGATTCCGCGGACAACCCTCCGCTGGTGGTCATCCTCGCCGGCGGACTGTCGCACGAGCGGGACGTCTCGCTCCGGTCAGGGCGTCGGGTCGCGGAGGCGCTGCGCTCCACCGGTCTGGAGGTCGTGCTGCACGATGTCGACGCCGACCTCCTGGCGTTCCTCCGCGATGCCCGGCCCGACGTCGTCTGGCCGCTGCTGCACGGCACTTCCGGTGAAGACGGCTCGGTGCGCGATGTGCTCGACATGCTCGGCCTGCAGTACGTGGGCACCGGCCCGCGCGCCAGCCGTGCGGCGTGGAACAAGCCGATCTCGAAGGCGGCCCTCCTCGACGCGGGCCTCTCGACGCCCGACTACGTGACACTCCCCCAGAGCCTCTTCCGGGACCTCGGGGCGCAGCCGGTGCTCGACACGGTGGTGCGGCGGCTGGGGCTGCCCCTCGTGGTCAAGCCGACAGAGGGCGGCTCCGCGCTCGGCGTCACCGTCGTGACCCGGGCGGAAGACCTGCCGCGAGCGATGGTGGAGTGCTTCGCGTACGGCGAGACAGCACTCATCGAGCAGGCGATCATCGGCATCGAGCTGGCCGTCAGCGTGATCGACGGGCCCGGCGGGCCGGAGGCGCTGCCGGCTGTGGAAATAGTCGCCGACGGCGGCTACGACTACGCCGCTCGCTACGTCGCCGGCGAGGCCGAGTTCTTCGCACCCGCTCGCCTCACGCCGGCCCAGACCACCCTGGTGTCCGACGTCGCGGTGCGCGCCCACCAGGCTCTGCACCTGCGTCACCTGTCCCGCACCGACCTGATCCTCGACGCCTCGGGCACCGCCCAGATCCTCGAGGTCAGCGTCGCGCCGGGCATGACAGAGATGTCGGTCCTGCCCCAGGCGATCGCCGCGAGCGGTCGCGACGTCGCGGCGCTGTACCGCGAGATAGTCGACACGACGCTGGCTCCGGTGCGCTGACAACAGCGCCCACCGCTGAAGCGACGCTGGGCCGGTATCTCCCCGTGAGAGATACCGGCCCAGCGTCTTTCTGTGCGGCTACCGCCTCCGCGGTCGCGCTGCGGCGGGTCAGGCGCCAGAGGGCGGCTTCAGAAGACCGCGCTCCTCGGGAGCCATCACATTGAGGATCCGGTTGAGGTCTTCGACCGAGGCGAACTCGACGGTCATGCGGCCCTTGGTCTTGCCGAGCGCCACTTTGACCCTGGTCTCGAACCGGTCGGAGAGCCGGGTCGCCAGCTCGTCCACCGCTTCGCTGCGGGTGCCGGCTCGCGGCGCCTTGCGGGTCTTGCTGCCGCTGCCGTCGGACTCCGTCAGCATGACGATCTCCTCGGTCGCCCGCACCGAGAGTCCTTCCGACACGATGCGCTGAGCGAGTCGTTCGATCTCCGCACCGTCGCTCAGGCCGAGGAGTGCGCGAGCATGTCCGGCCGAGAGCACCCCCGCGGCGACACGTCGCTGTACCAGCGGAGGCAGCCTGAGCAGACGAAGCGTGTTCGAGATCTGGGGACGGCTACGCGCGATCCGGTTCGCAAGCTCTTCGTGCGTGCAGCCGAAGTCATCGAGGAGCTGCCGGTAGGCCGCGGCCTCCTCGAGCGGGTTCAGGTCCGAGCGGTGCAGGTTCTCCAGGAGCGCGTCACGGAGCATGTCGCCGTCGTCGGTCTCCCGAACGATCGCCGGGATGGTCTCGAGCTGGGCCGCCTGCGTCGCTCGCCAGCGCCGCTCGCCCATGATGAGCTCGTACTCACCCGGGTGTTCCTTGTCCGGACGGACGACGATCGGCTGGAGGACACCGATCTCCCTGATCGACTCGACCAGCTCGTCGAGGTCTCCCTCGTCGAAGACCGTGCGGGGCTGCCAGGTGTTCGGTCGAATCGACGTGACGGGCAGCTCGGCGAAACGCGCGCCCGGAACCGGAAGGAGGTCCCCTGTTTCACGTGAAACAGAGGACGTCTCGCCCTCCTCACGGCTGAAGAACGTGTCGTCGAGGGCGGACGCACCACCACCCTCCGCGGCCTCGTTCGCGACCGAGAGTCGGCCGCTGGCGATCGCGGAGTCCCAGTTCATGGTGCTCGGTCGAGGGCCGCTGTTCTTGGCGGCCTTCTTCTCCGCCAACGGCTCCGCCGAGGCGGTGTCCACAGAGATGGTGCTCACCGGCACCTCGTCCGTCGCGTCCAGCGCCGGTGACGGGCGCTCTTCCACGACGGTCGCTACCGAACCCCCCAATGCGTACTCGGCGCCGTCGGACTCGCCCGGCCCTGTTCCGGCACCAAGCTCATCCGGCTCGGGACCCGTCGGGATCAGGGCGCCCAGGCCCCGCCCGAGCCCGCGTCGCTTCGCACTCATCGTGTCTCCTCGTCGGTTCCGGTCTCGCGCCCAGCGCGGACAGGCATCTTCTCCATCGCCACGGTCCGCGTCGCGTCCCGTGCTTCACTGCGCACCATCAGTCCTGTGCTCCGACCGGCTCCGCCTGCATCGCACGACGCGGGCTCGAACCACCCTGGCCGCGCTCGGCCAGTTCACGGGATGCCTGAAGGTACGCCAGCGCACCCGTAGATGTCGCGTCGTAGGTCATCACCGTCTGGCCGTAGCTTGGGGCCTCGGAGATACGCACCGACCGCGGGATCGTCGTCTTGAACGTCTCGGCCGGAAAGTGCGAGCGGACCTCGCCCGCAACCTGCTGCGCAAGGTTGGTTCGACCGTCGTACATGGTGAGCAGTATCGACGAGACGCGCAGCTCTGGATTGAGGTGGGAGCGGATCAGGTCGATGGTCTTGAGCAGCTGGCTCAGGCCCTCAAGGGCGTAGTACTCGCACTGGATCGGTATGAAGACCTCGCGGCCTGCCACGAACGCGTTGACCGTGAGGAGTCCCAGGCTCGGCGGGCAGTCGATGAGGACGTAGTCGATCCGTTCCTCGCCGGCAGCGACGCGGTCGGCAAGGTACTTGTCGATCGCCTTCCGGAGCCTTGTTTCACGTGAAACGAGGGACACGAGCTCGATCTCGGAACCCGAGAGGTCGATCGTCGCCGGAACACCCCAGAGGTTCGGGACGTCGGGGCACTGCTGGATCGTGCTGGCCAGCGACTCTCCCTCCACGAGAATCTCGTACACCGAGGGCGTCCCCGCACGGTGCTCGATGCCGAGAGCCGTGGAGGCGTTTCCCTGCGGGTCGTTGTCGATGACCAGCACGTTCAGGCCGGACTGGGCCAGGCCCGCGGCGACGTTCACCGTCGTAGTCGTCTTGCCGACGCCGCCCTTCTGATTGGCCACCGTGATGATCCGCGTCTTGGCTGGGCGCGGGAACTTACGCCCTTGCAGTTCAATACGTCGGCGAGCGTCCATCGCGAGCTCGGCGGCGACAGGCGTCGTATCGTCAACGGCCGGAACGGTTGCGATGAGGGCTGACCGACGCTCGTCATCGCCACCGTGCGGGCCGCCCGTGGGCTGCTGCGTGCCATTGGGCGTCTGCGCCGACCCGGGTGTTTCACGTGAAACACCGGGAGCGGAGAGGCTCTGCACAGGAATCGGATCCGTCACGCGGCCACTGTAATCGCTGGCTACGCCTTCTGGCCCGGACTCCGGCTCTGTTTCTCCGTCGAAATGTGTGAATTCCGCGTCCACGAGAACCACCGACTCGTCATCGTCGACCGGCGTGGGCGGTCCGAGGACTGCAGGCGCAGCGTTCACCGCAGCGTCGAGAGCTTCACTCGCTCGGCGGATCGCGTCCGCCGGGACAGGCCGATCTGACGGCAGCTCTTCCATCTGATCGGGATCGACGTCGGTGGGTGCCGCGTCGGTCCCCCACTCGGTCGTGCCCGGGTCCGCGGCACGCTCCAGCACTTTGGTCGGTTCGGCGGACTCCGTCACAGCGGTCATGTCTGGTTCCTGATCTTCGGTCCCGGAAGCGGGCATCGTCACGGACTCGATCAGCTCGCTCAGCGCAGCGACGCTCTTGCTCTCATCGCCAGGACGGTCCTGGCCCCAGACCTGATCCCGCGGCACGTTGCCTGCGATCTCAGGCTGGGACGGCGCCATGTCCTCGGACGAGATGGGCGTCGCCTCGTGGTTCTCGGCGCCGGCGGTCGACGGCGCCGCTGTCGGAGGTTCATCCACCTCCGGATCGCCGCGCTCGGTTCCATCCGCATGAGGCTCCGGTGCTCCGAGGCTCTCGATGGTGACGTCTGCGGTGTCGCCCTCGGGCCGGGGGGTGGCAGGCTCGGTGGTGACGAAGCCTGCGGCGTCATCGACGGAGCCAGTTCTCGATTCACTGTCAGCGCGTGCCGGGACACCATCCTGGAATTCAGGAGATCCCGAGGGAGCAACGCGCTCGACCGGGGCGTCGGTCAGGGCGCCATCACTCACCGGAACTGCCTCCTGCTGCCCACTGCTGTCCTCCGACTCCGGGCGGTCGGCAAGCACAGTGAAGCTCGCCGCCGGTGACGACGCCATAGCCGCCGACCGCGCGCCCTCTGTCGCGGGCTCCTCCAGAACGGGGCCCGGTTCGGAAGCGGACGAGTCGGGCGCCGTTGTGGCGGCAGCCGGCGCCGCAACGGACTTGGCTGCCGCTACTCGCTTGGACTTTCGTCTGAAGAAGCACACCCGAGTAACGCTAAGGTCGGCGGCCTGTTCAGCTCCGTCGAAACGCCGACCTCAGGGTGATCAGATCCACTCTTTGTCGACGTTCGGGCTCGCTCAGCGTCAGGCGATGCGTTTCGGCCACTCCGAGTCCGAAAGGTGCCCGAAGTACGATCCGGCGTCGCAGACGATCCGCCCGGTCTGGTTTCACGTGAAACAGACCGTCGGAGCGGTCCCCAACCGGATCCCCATCGTCGCCGGCCAGACGCCGCCCGCTCGCTCCTCCCCCGTCGAGGTTGCCGCTAGCCCACAGCCATCTGCCTCCGCACATCCGAGGAATCGCCCCTCCGAGTCTGTCCACGCCGTTGACGTCTTGGCCCTCCGCTTTCGCCGCCTGGCGAGAGCCACCGCCGATACGACCTCCAGCACTGCTTCCGTTTCACGTGAAACGAGCCGACGTGCTCGGGAAGTCGCGGCCCGGCCCGTCGGTCATGATGGTCAGTCCTCAGTCAGCGCCCTTGCCCGGTGTCATCCCAAAGACTGTCCGGAGGGGGACTTGAACCCCAACGCCCGACAGTCCTCGAACGAGATAATCTCCCGCCCAGGTTCTCAACCAAAGCGGGAGCGGCCACCCTCAGGCAGCCGCTCCCGTTTCACGTGAAACATCTTCCTCGCGAGGACTACTTCCCCCGACGTACGCGCACGATCGTCGTGGACTCCACGCCCTCGACCGTGGAGCCCTCAAGAATGTCCGGGTCGCCCGCCCCGTACTTCCGCAGGACCTTCCGTGCCGGGTCGACCTCCTCCGCGACGCTGCGCCCCTTGAGGATCACCATCTCCCCGCCCACCCGAACGAGCGGCATGCTCAACCGGACCAGCTTGGAAAGTGCGGCCACCGCCCGGGACGTCACGGCGTCGACCTCGAGCGCCCCGTGGTACTCCTCCGCCCGCCCGCGCTTCACCTGGACGTTCGTCAGTCCGAGCTCGGCCACCACCTCGGACAGCCACGTCGTCCGTCGCTCCATCGGCTCGACCAGGATCACCTCGAGCTGCGGGCGCATCACCGCGAGCACCACGCCTGGCAGCCCTGCCCCAGATCCGATGTCGGCCACTGACCCGGACGTCGGAAGGTATGGAACGAGCGCAGCGGAGTTCAGGATGTGCCGCTCCCAGATACGTGGCACCTCGCGAGGCCCGATCAGACCACGGAGCTCACCCTGGTCACGGAGCATCTCCGCGTAGTGCGCGACGCCGTCGTACGCATCGCCCAGGAACGCCTTGACGCTGTCGCTCGTGCCGATCGTGTCGCCGTCGGGCACCACAGTGTCCTCGCCAGGCATCTCCTGTGCCGCCACGTCCGAACCCTCCACGTCTCGTCCTCCAGTCGCTGTCGAAAGTAGCCAAACACACCGAGGGCCGGCGCACGTCCTCGGGACGCACACCGGCCCTCGGTCGAGGCCGATAGTTCAGTCGGTGACCGCTGCCGGCGTCCCCGCCGGCTGGACCACCACGTATCGCTCGGGCTCGACTCCACGCGAGTCGCTGACCAGCCCGGCAGCCGCTACCGCATCGTGCACTACCTTGCGCTCAAACGCATTGAGCGGCTCGAGCTCGACCTCCTCGCCAGAGCTCCGCACCTGCTCCACCGCAACCTCCGCGACACGCGTGAGGTCGACGCGACGAGCGGCCCGGTAGCCGCCTATGTCGAGCATCAGCCGGCTGCGCTCCCCTGTGCGGGTCTGCACAGCCAGGCGCGTGAGCTCCTGCATCGCGTCGAGCACCTCGCCTTCGCTGCCGATGAGGTGTGCCAGCGACTTGGGGTCGTCAGCCACCACCTCGACCGCGGCGCGGTCGTGCTTGATGTCGAGGTCGATGTCGCCGTCGAGGTCCGCGATGTCGAGGAACTCCTCGAGGTAGTCGGCTGCGATCTCGCCCTCTTCTTCGAGGCGCTTGGTCCGGTCCTCGGGATCCACGACCGGAGCCTCGGGATCGGGTGTAGCCGTACCTGTGCTCGCGTTCATCGTGCCTTCCTCCTACTTCTTCTGCTTGCGCTTGCTCGACGCGGCCGGGGTCGACCCGGGCGTCGTGCCGGACGGCTTCGGCTTCGAGCCCGGCTGCTTCGCCGACGTCGTGCCGCTCGGCTTGGGCTTGGAGCTAGACTGCTTCCCCGGGGCCGGCTCAGGTGTCGTCTCAGGAGCCGCCTCAGGCGCCGTCTCGGGGGTGGCGTCCTGCGGCGCCGACTGCGCGACGGCGGGACGCGGAGGCACCGCGCCCTTCTGCCTGTCCTTGCGCTTGGGCTGCACACGCTGACCGCTCTTGGGCTGCTCCACCACGGGGGTCGCGTCCTCGATGACCGCGCCCGACTTGGCGGCACGCTTGGCAGCCTTCGCGGCCTGGCGCTCCTTCATCTGCTTCTCTGCGATGGAACCAGGCGTCGGCATGCGCTTGATCGTGTAGTACTGCTGACCCATCGACCAGAGGTTGGTCACCGTCCAGTAGATGAGGACACCGACGGGGAAGTTCACGCCCGAGATCGCGAAGACGATCGGCAGCATGTAGAGCATGAGCTTCTGCGTCTGCGCCATCGGACCCTCAAGGGCCGACGGGGGCATGTTCTTCATCGTGAGCTGGCGCTGCGTCGTGAAGGTCGTGACGCTCATCGCGACGATCAGCGCGATGACGACGACGCGGGAGACCATCGAGTCGGTCTGCAGGAAGACGTCGCTCAGCTGCGCACCGAACAGGGTCGACGACTCGATGTCACCAGCGACGTCCCGGGTGATCGGTCCGATGGGATCGGCATTGCCCTCTGAGATCGCCTTCAGACCGTTCAGCACGCGGAACAGCGCGAAGAAGATCGGCGACTGCAGCAGGATCGGCATGCAGGACGCGAACGGGTTGGTCCCGTGCTTCCGGTACAGCTCCATGGTCTCTCGCGTCATGTTCTCGCGAGACGCCGGGTCGGTCTTGCCCTTGTACTTCTTCTGCACGGCCTGCAGCTCGGGCTGGATCATCTGCATCCCGCGCGAAGCCTTGATCTGCTTGAAGAAGAGCGGGATCAGCACGATGCGGATGACGATCACCAGAGCGACGATCGACAGGACCCACGCCGTACCAGGACCTGCCGACATGCCGAGCGTCGTGAAGAGCCAGTGCGACCCGTAGATGATCCAGGCCACGACCCATTCGATCGGGTAGAGGAAAGCGAAGAAGTCCATCGGTCAAGAAGCTCCAGAGTCGGTGACGCAAAGTCTGCAGTGGCTGCGGGTGTCGTGCCGGCGACAGGGGCCGGGGCAGGTCAGCCCTCGGCGTGGGTGTGCGCGCCGCGCACGGGCGGCACGTCGTCGACGCCACCGAGACTCCACGGGTTGCACCGCAGCAGGCGCCACAGCGCGAGACCCAGCCCGCGCACTACACCGTGACGCCGCAGGGCGATCAGGGTGTACTGCGAACAGGACGGGTAGTACTTACAGCTCGGGGGGCTCATCGGGCTGATGAACGCCTGGTAGAAGCGCACCATCCCCACGAGGAGGGTCACCGGGAGCCTGCCGATCAACGAGGGCTCGCGCGGCGGCGCCTCACCCTCGGGTGCGGGGGCGGTGGTCATCTCTTCCCGTCTCCGGTGGCGCGTGCGACCGCACGACGCAAGCAGGAGTCGAGGTCACGTTCAAGATCCGCATACGTTGCGGCCGACGACGGCGGAAGTGCGCGCACGACAGCTCGAGCAGTGCTCGGCAGGGCCGAGAGCTGCTCGGCCGCGGCAGCGCGGAGCCGACGCTTCACCAGATTGCGCTGCACGGAGTTGCCCACAGCCTTGGAAACGACAAAACCGACCTGTGGAGTTCCCGATCCTGGGTCCGAGACATTTTCGTCTGGTACCAGGAGGTGAACCACCACGGTCGATCGACCTGCACGCGTGCCGCGGCGCACCGTCCGCTCAAAGTCGACGGAACGGCGCAGTCGGTGCGCCGCGGGCAACATGGCTCAGGCTGAGAGCTCGGCGCGACCCTTGCGGCGACGGTCCGCCAGGATGGCGCGGCCGGCGCGGGTGCGCATGCGCAGCCGGAAACCGTGGGTCTTTGCACGCCGGCGGGTGTTCGGCTGGAAGGTCCGCTTGCTCACGAGGTACTCCAAGAACGTCGGGGTAGGCACACCGTCTGTCCTCGACGATGCAGTGAAAGTTGGCCGATCCATACAGCGATTGGCCTAGCCGACCCCGGGGCCCGCTCCACTGGTCGTGGCCGACGTCGAAGGACGTGACCCGAATCCGTATGTGGGCGCGCAGAAGTACCAGGAACGGCTATATGACGTTACGCCGCCCATGCCCTCCGGGTCAAACCAGAACGGCGAGATCGTGCGTGTCGGACGCGCCACATCGGGGGTCGCGACGGGCCGCGTGGGCGGCTCTGTGACCTGCCCCTGTACCACCTGTCCAGCGGCGATCCTGGCAATCCACAACCTGTGGACAACTGTGTGGGCGGTGCTCCATCATGGCAGACTCCAAGACACCCCCAGCACTCGCAGGACCCCGCGCACAAGACGAAGGAAAGCCAGTGGCCAACCCGGACGAGAACATCGGTGACGTCTGGGCACAGACCCTGACGGCACTCGAGGCCCGGCCCGATATGAGCCCCCGGCAGCTCGCCTTCATCCGCCTGGCCAAGCCGATGGCAGTGCTGGACGACATGGTCTTCATCGCCGTCCCTCACGAACAGACACGTACCTATCTGGAGACCGCGGTCCGCGACGACCTCGTGTCCGCGATGTCTTCAGTGCTCGGCCGGGACGTGCGCTTCGGCATCACCGTGGATCCCGAGCTGAGCAGCCGGACGCTCGCCGGACCCTCGCAGATCTCAGGGCCGGCCACTCTCTCGCTCGAGCACGAGCCGCCGGAGCCCGAGCAGGCGCAGATGCCTATCGCTCCGCAGCCAGCGCCGAAGCCGTCGGCCGAGCCAACCCGGCTGAACCCGAAGTACATCTTCGAGACGTTCGTCATCGGTTCCTCCAACCGGTTCGCCCACGCGGCCGCCGTCGCCGTGGCCGAGGCACCCGCCAAGGCGTACAACCCGCTCTTCATCTACGGCGACTCGGGACTGGGCAAGACGCACCTGATGCACGCCATCGGGCACTACGTCCACAACCTGTACCCGCACATCCGGGTGCGGTACGTGAACTCCGAGGAGTTCACCAACGACTTCATCAACAGCATCGGTGAGGGCAAGGCGGGTGCGTTCCAGCGCCGGTACCGCGACGTCGACGTGCTCCTCATCGACGACATCCAGTTCCTGCAGGGCAAGGAACAGACGATGGAGGAGTTCTTCCACACCTTCAACGCGCTGCACAACGCCAACAAGCAGGTAGTCATCACGTCCGACGTCCCCCCGAAGCAGCTCAACGGCTTCGAGGACCGCCTGCGCTCCCGCTTCGAGTGGGGCCTCATCACCGATGTCCAGCCCCCTGACCTCGAGACCCGCATCGCGATCATGCGGAAGAAGGCAGCGAGCGAGCACCTGGACGTGCCGGCGGACGTCCTCTCCTACATCGGCTCGCGCATCTCGACGAACATCCGTGAGCTCGAGGGCGCGCTGATCCGCGTCACCGCGTTCGCGAACCTCAACCGCCAGCAGGTCGACCTGGCTCTCGCGGAGATAGTCCTCAAGGACCTGATCACCGACGACGACGACACCACGGAGATCACACCGGCCGTCGTCATCGCGCAGACCGCCGCGTACTTCGGGCTCACCATCGACGACCTGTGCGGCTCGTCCCGGTCCCGGGTGCTGGTGACCGCCCGGCAGATAGCCATGTACCTGTGCCGCGAGCTCACGGACCTGTCACTGCCCAAGATCGGCCAGCAGTTCGGCGGGCGTGACCACACCACCGTCATGCACGCGAACAAGAAGATCGCGGGCCAGATGGCGGAGCGTCGCTCGACCTACAACCAGGTCACCGAGCTCACGAGCCGGATCAAGCAGCAGCAGCGCGGCTGATCCGAAAGATCTCGCGCGGCGCCCCGAAATCGGACAGCGCGCCCCTATTCGCACCTATCCACACCCCTGTGCACAGCCTGACCGGTGCGCAGGGGTGTTGCATATCCGCACCTCCACAGGTCTATCCACATGCGGAACGGCAGGTTGCCGCGGTTTCCCTCAGGTCGTCCCCAGCCCTGTGCACGCCCGCTGTGCAGAACTCGGCTCAAGACCCTGACCTGCCAATACACACCTGGGGACAAGCCTGTGGACGGCTGTGGACGACGGGCCATTTTCTGTGGGCGGCGACCCCCCGATCGGTGGACAGCCTGTGTGCACAAACTGGCCGTCCACAGGTGTGCCCAGTTCTTGCACAGTTTGGCCCACAGCTCCTCCACAGGAGAAAACAGCCCCTGACCTGCACGAAGACCGGATATCCCCAGTATCCACAACCCCTACTACTACTACGACATCTATCTCTAAGAGGGAATCCACACGCCTTCATAAGGCGGTCCGAGCGTTCGGCGCACCTCTTCGAACATTAGTACTAAGCCCCGGAAGAAGTCCATCCACAACCTGTGCCGCTCGAGTGCCACGTGGTCAGCAACTCGCGTAGGGTTTCCCTCGACAGTCCAGGAACAAGAGGAGATGCAACGGCATGAAGTTCAGGGTCGAGCGCGATGTCCTCGCCGATGCCGTGACGTGGACCGCTCGCACGCTCCCCACGCGTCCGCCGGCTCCCGTACTTGCCGGCGTCCGCATCGAGGCAGATGCTCAGGGCGTCATCAACCTGGCGAGCTTTGACTACGAGACATCCGCGCGGTCCGTGATTCCCGCCGAGGTCGCCGAACCGGGCACGGTCCTCGTCTCTGGCCGGCTCCTGGCCGAGATCTCCCGGGCGCTCCCCAACAAGCCGGTGGATGTCGCACTCGAGGGCAACAAGGTCGTCGTCACGTGCGGCGCCAGCCGGTTCACGCTCCTCACCATGCCTGTGGACGAGTACCCCGCGCTGCCCGGCCTCCCTGAGGTCAGCG
This sequence comes from Promicromonospora sp. NPDC023805, assembly GCF_040639635.1. NCBI lineage: Bacteria > Bacillati > Actinomycetota > Actinomycetes > Micrococcales > Promicromonosporaceae > Promicromonospora > Promicromonospora sp. NPDC023805. Next base: position 63,787 of record NZ_JBFAAH010000010.1, read on the forward strand.
GGACGGTCTCGGGCGACGCGTTCACGCATGCCGTCGCCCAGGTGACCGTCGCGGCGAGCCGCGACGACACGCTGCCGCTGCTGACCGGTGTGCGCGTGGAGATCGAGGGCGAACGCATCACGCTGCTCTCCACGGACCGCTACCGCCTCGCGCTTCGCGAGCTCACCTGGACCCCAGCCACCCCGGGCTTCTCCGCAGTGGCCCTCATCCGAGCTCGCACGCTGAACGACGTCGCAAAGTCGCTCGGCTCGGGTGGGCTCGTGAACGTCGGGTTGTCCACAGGCCAGGGTCTCGACCTTGTGGGTTTCGAGGCCGGCGGCCGCCAGACGACCTCGCAGCTCGTCGAGGGCGACTACCCGGCCGTTCGCCGGCTCTTCCCGGACAGCACGCCGATCCATGCCGTGGTCGCGACAGCGCCCCTGATCGAGGCCGCCAAGCGCGTGAGCCTGGTCGCGGAGCGCAACACGCCGATCCGTCTCTCGTTCAGTGACGGCCAGGTCGTGCTCGACGCCGGCCACGGTGACGACGCTCAGGCATCCGAGGCGCTGGAGGCGGTGCTGGTGGGCGAGGACATCGCTGTGGCGTTCAACCCGCAGTTCCTGCTCGACGGGCTCGGTGCGCTGGGCACCGACTTCGTCCGGCTCTCGTTCACGCACCCCAACAAGCCGGTCGAGTTCACAGGTCAGGGCAGCCTGGACGGCGAGGACGACTCCGCCTACCGGTACCTGCTGGTCCCGATCCGCTTCACGGGCTGACGGCTCGGGGCTCTCCAGCGGACGGCCCCGTTGTCCACAGCCCACAACCGTCAGTCTGGACAGCCAGCCTGCACCAAGGACGGCCGCCACGAGCGAGTCCGTTGATCGACCCTGGAGGAAGCACGCACATGGTCACCCACATCGGCCTGGTCGGCCTGGGCAAGATGGGCAACAACATGCGGTCCCGCCTGCGCAAGGGCGGCATCGAAGTCACCGGGTTCGACCCGCGGCCGGAGGTCTCGGACGTCCCGACGCTCGCAGACCTGGCGGCCGCCCTTCCGAAGGACAAGCGGGTCGTCTGGGTGATGGTTCCCGCCGGAGAGCCGACGCGCGGTGTGCTCGACCAACTCGCTGAGATCCTCAACGAGGGCGACATCGTGATCGAGGGCGGCAACTCGCACTACGTCGAGGACCAGGAGCGTGCCGCCGAGCTCGCCAAGAACGGCATCGGCTACCTCGATGTCGGTGTGAGCGGTGGCGTCTGGGGGCTGGAGAACGGCTACGGCCTGATGGTCGGAGGCGCTGCCGCCGACGTCGAGTCGGTCATGCCGGTCTTCGACGCGCTGCGCCCGGAGGGCCCCCGCGAGGAGGGCTTCGTCCACGCGGGCGGCGTCGGCGCCGGTCACTACGCCAAGATGGTCCACAACGGCATCGAGTACGGCCTCATGCAGGCGTACGCCGAGGGTTACGAGCTGCTCGCGGCCAAGTCCGACATCATCACCGACGTGCACGGCACGATGAAGGCGTGGAGCCGCGGCACCGTCGTGCGCTCCTGGCTGCTCGACCTCATGGTCAAGGCGCTCGAGCAGGACCCGAAGCTCGCCCTGCTGGACGACTGGGTCGACGACTCCGGCGAGGGCCGGTGGACCGTGGACGAGGGAATCGACATGGCAGTTCCGCTGCCCGTCATCTCCGCTGCGCTGTTCGCCCGCTTCGCCTCCCGCCAGGAGCAGTCGCCTGCCATGAAGGCGGTGGCCGCGCTGCGTCAGCAGTTCGGTGGGCACGCGGTGAAGTCGGCCGAGTAGCGCGCGGGACGTACGATCTCCTACCGATGTACGTCTCCCACCTCTCCCTGCTGGACTTCCGGTCGTATGCCTCGGCCGACGTGGAGCTCGAACCCGGGGTCAACGCGTTCGTAGGGCGCAACGGCCGGGGCAAGACCAACCTCGTCGAGGCGATCGGCTATGTCGCGACGCTCGGTTCGCACCGGGTCGCCACCGACGCGCCGCTCATCCGGTCGGGCGCCGACCGCGCCGTCGTGCGGACGCGGATCGTCCGCGGGGACCGGGCGAGCACCGTCGAGTTGGAGATCACCCAGGGCAAGGCGAACCGCGCGCGTATCAACCGTGGCCAGGCGGTGCGGGCTCGGGATGTGCTGGGGGTGTTGCGCACGGTGCTCTTCGCGCCGGAGGACCTCTCCTTGGTCAAGGGAGAGCCGGACGGCCGACGGCGGTTCATGGACCAGCTGCTCGTCCTGATGATGCCGAGGGTGTCCGCGGTGCTCTCGGACTACGAGCGGGTGCTCAGGCAGCGTTCCGCACTGCTCAAGTCGGCCCGGTCGTCACGAAGGTCTGGTGGCTCGTCGCGAGCAGAGAGCGCTGCGGCAGAGCTTGCGACTCTGGACGTCTGGGATGCACGGCTCGCCGAGCTCGGCGCGGAGATCCTGTCGCTGCGGATCCAGCTGGTCGAGGTGCTGCGGCCGGCGGTCGCCGCCGCGTACGAGCAGGTGAGCGATGCCGACAGCGATGCGGAGATCGCGTACCGGTCATCGCTCCCTGCCCTCTCGACGGGTAATCCACCGGGGTTGTCCACAGGGCCTGGGGATAACTTTGCCGACGTGGGACGGCTGCGCGACCTGCTGCTGGAGGCCCTGGTCACAGCGCGACCGCAGGAGCTGGAGCGGGGAGTGAGCCTCGTCGGCCCGCACCGTGACGACCTCATCCTGACGCTCGGCGGGTTGCCGGCCAAGGGCTACGCGAGCCACGGCGAGTCCTGGTCGTTCGCGCTCGCGCTGCGCCTCGCATCATTCCGACTCCTCGGCGGAGATCCGCAGAATTCGGCGGATTCACCCGCTTTCTGGGACCCGGATTTCGGCACTGATGCTGATCCCGTACTGATCCTCGACGACGTGTTCGCCGAGCTCGACGTCAGGCGGAGGCAACGGCTCGCCGACCTGGTGCTACCGGCTCGCCAGGTGCTTGTGACGGCAGCCGTGGCCGAGGACATTCCCGCTGTCCTCAACGGCGTACGGTTTCACGTGGAACCCGGGACGGTGACTCGTGACTGACAACTCTCCACAGGGGCCTGTGGATAACTCTGAGCCCCCTTTGACGCCGCCCTCCGAGGTGGCGCGCGCCGCTCTGAACCGGGCCAAGGCCGCGGCTCGAGCACGTGGTCTGCGGCCCGGGTCGCCGTCACGCAGGTCCCCCCTGGCTGAACCGCGGTCGAGCGGATCGGGCCCAGGAGCCCGCGACCCCCAGCTGCTCGGCGCGCTCGTCGGCCGGCTGCTGCGCGAGAAGGGCTGGACCGAGGACGTTTCGGTGGGCGGGGTGATGGGCCGGTGGCGCGAGGTGGTGGGTCCCGAGATCGCCGATCACTGCACACCGGAGACCTTCGAGGACAAGGTGCTCGTGGTTCGCGCGGACTCGACGGCGTGGGCGACCCAGCTCCGGCTGCTCGTGCCCACGCTGCGCAGGCGCATGGCCGAGGAGATCGGCGAGGGCGTGGTCGAGGAGGTCACCGTGCTCGGTCCGGCCGGCCCCGGGTTCCGCAAGGGCCCGCGGTCCGTACGCGGCCCGGGTCCGCGGGACACCTGGGGCTGAGCCGTACCCCTTGGGCCGGGTGCTGCTCGTATCCGGCCGGCAGCACGAGCAAGAAGGGCCCCCGGCCGGAAGCCGAGGGCCCTTCTTGGATCAGCTGGGCCGTAGCGTCAGCCAGTAGCTATTCGGTCACGCGTTCTGCATGCGCTTGCGGGCCCAGACCAGGGCGACGCCACCGGCGGCGAGAAGTGCGGCGAACGCGATGGCGCCACCGACGGTCGCACCGGTAGCGGCCAGCTCGTCCGGCTTCTCAGCAGCAGGGCTGGCCGACGGGGACGGCTCGGTGGCCGGCGGGACCGACGCGTCGTCGGTGGGCTCGACGACCGGCTCGGAGGGCACGGGCGTGGGCTCAGGTGTCGGCTCCGCGCACTCTTCCTCGAAGACGATGAGCTCGACCGGGAGCAGCGCCGTACCGTCGGCCTGGGGCTGGTAGGCCCCGAGGTCCTCGGGGAAGACGTAGTCGTCGGAGTTGAGGGTGGCGACGACACCGGCGTCGGTCTTGGAATACGTGATCGCCTCGGTGTTCGGCGGCAGCGTGACGTCGTCGAGGCTCGCGGCACAGCCGGAGACGACCTCAGGCATGACCGGCGAGACGACCTCGGCGGGCGGGGTCGTCTCGCAGGCGCCGATCGAGCCCGAGTCCGACCAGTCGTACTTGTCGTTGTCGTGAGCATCGACGGTGACGGTCCACTCGTGCGCTGCATCGAGCGCGAGCCCGTCGTAGTGGCCCTGGAAGCCATCGGTGAACTTGGTTTCCTCAACGGTCTCGCCGTCGATGACGACCGTGACGGTGGCCCCGTAGTAGTACTTGAGGTCCACGTTCACGAACCCGCAGTCGGCGGAGACGTTCGGGGTGTGGGCGGACGCGGGCGCGGCCGAGGCGACCATGCCACCGAACGCCAGTACGGCGAGGGTTCCGCCGGCGAGAAGCTTCTTCACTCTGTAAGCCCTTCGAAGTGTGTGCGCGAGTTGCGCATATGACCGGTCGGCGCTATTAGAGCAGAAAACGACAAATCAACGAAATGTCACCTTCTGCGCGAAAAGTTTCTGACCTTCGATTGGCCAGAGCGTGACGCTTCGCAGACTTTCGCAGCGTCGTGTCGGTGGAGGCGTGACGAACATGCGGTGGCCGGACGGTGTCGACACCTCCCGGACGGTGCTCGAACATGCGTCTCACGGTGGTCGGACCGCGCCTTTCCACGAGCCACGGCCGACGACTCGTGCGAACCCTCTCCCGAGCGCTCGGACAGCACCCAGATCCGGGGTCCGAGGGCCGGTCGGGAACCCCTCCAGGAGCGCAAAAATCACCCTGTGGAGAAAGGTTGTGGAGGAGTGGCTACAAACGGCCTCAGATCCCGGGTTTTCGCCGCTCAGAAGGTAGTATGAGGGGGTCAACCGCGCCGGGTCCCAGGATCGTCCTGAGGCCCGGAACGCTGAGCACCGACGAGCCGTCGGATCGTACGTCAGCACCCGAGCACGGCATGGACCCTTGTGGGTCCGAGCCGCTCGTGCAGCCGCTGGTACGTCCGTCGTCGTGCACATCGTGTGCCTGAAAGACGAGGAGCAACCCCGCCCGTGACAGAGCGAATCGACGGCGGCTACGACGCCGGGAACATCACAGTCCTGGAAGGTCTCGAGGCCGTTCGTAAGCGACCGGGCATGTATATCGGATCGACCGGTGAGCGTGGGCTCCACCACCTGGTGACCGAGATTGTGGATAACGCTGTGGATGAAGCCCTTGCGGGCCACGCCACAGAGATCGACATACGGCTCCTGGCTGACGGTGGCGTACGCGTCACCGACGACGGTCGAGGCATCCCGGTCGCGATGCACCCCACCGAGGGCAAGCCGACGCTCGAGGTCGTCATGACGATCCTGCACGCCGGCGGCAAGTTCGGCGGCGGCGGCTACGCCGTCTCCGGCGGGCTGCACGGTGTCGGTATGTCCGTGGTCAACGCACTGAGCTACCGCTTCGTCTCCGAGGTACGCCGCGACGGGTACAACTGGCGCCAGGAGTACGCCGACGGCGGCACCCCGGTCACCGGCGTCGACCGGCTGGAGCCGCTGGGTCCCGACGAGGGCACCGGGACCACCCAGACGTTCTGGGCCGACGGGACGATCTTCGAGACCACCGAGTACGACTTCGAGACGCTCCGTGCCCGGTTTCAGCAGTACGCGTTCCTCAACAAGGGCCTGAAGATCACGCTCACCGACGAGCGTGCGGGTCATTCCTCCGCCACCGACGAGGTGACCGGTGTCGAGCGCGAGGCCGCCGCGGACGACGTGGTCGCTGCCGAGAGCAAGCCGTCGACCGACGGGCAAGAGCCCGGCTCGGAGTCGGACGCCTGGCGCACCGTCACGTTCAAGTACGAGAACGGCCTGATGGACTACGTGCACCACCTCAACTCCGCGAAGCGGGTGGAGCTCGTCCACCCGGACGTGATCTGGTTCGAGAGCGAGGACACGGAGCGCAAGATCGCCGTCGAGATCGCGCTGCAGTGGACCAGCGCCTACAGCGAGTCGGTGCACACGTTCGCGAACACGATCTCGACCACCGAGGGCGGGACGCACGAAGAGGGTTTCCGCGCTGCCATGACCACGCTGGTCAACAGCTACGCGCGGGACAAGAACATCATCAAGGAGAAGGACGAGAACCTCACGGGTGACGACATCCGCGAGGGCCTCACCGCCGTCATCTCCGTGAAGCTCGGTGAGCCGCAGTTCGAGGGGCAGACCAAGACGAAGCTGGGCAACACGGAGGCCAAGACCTTTGTGCAGCGCGTGGTGCGCGAGCAGCTCGTCGACTGGTTCGACGCTCATCCGAACGAGGCACGTGACGTCATCCGCAAGGCGATCTCCGCCTCGCAGGCCCGCATCGCGGCGCGCAAGGCGCGCGAGGCGACCCGCCGCAAGGGTGTCCTGAACGGCGGCGGTATGCCGGGCAAGCTCAGGGACTGCCAGTCGCGCTTCCCCGACGAGTGCGAGATCTACGTCGTCGAGGGTGACTCGGCCGGCGGTTCCGCGGTGCGCGGGCGCAACCCGCACAACCAGGCGATCCTCCCGCTGCGCGGCAAGATCCTGAACGTGGAGCGCGCGCGGCTCGACAAGGCGCTCTCCAACGCCGAGGTGCAGGCGCTGATCACCTCGTTCGGCACGGGTATCGGCGAGGACTTCGACCTCTCGAAGCTCAAGTACCACAAGATCGTGCTCATGGCCGACGCCGACGTCGACGGCCAGCACATCTGCACCCTGCTGCTCACCCTGCTGTTCCGCTACATGCGCCCGCTCATCGAGCATGGTCACGTGTACCTCGCGCAGCCGCCGCTGTACCGGATCAAGTGGAGCAACGCCCCGCACGACTACGTGTACTCGGACCGGGAGCGCGACGCGTTCCTCGAGGCCGGCGCCGCGCAGGGCAAGCGGATCCCCAAGGACAACGGCATCCAGCGCTACAAGGGCCTGGGTGAGATGGACTATTCCGAGCTCTGGGACACCACGATGGACCCGGACCACCGGACGCTGCTGCAGGTGACCATGGACGACGCGGCCGCGGCCGACGAGATCTTCTCGGTGCTCATGGGCGAGGACGTCGAGTCCCGCCGTACGTTCATCCAGCGCAACGCCAAGGACGTGCGGTTCCTCGACATCTAGGGATGTCCGAGGAGCGAGCGCGTGAGCCCCGACGCCGACCGCCCAGCCGGGCGTGCGGCGTCGGGCATGAAATTTGGCGGCCCAGGAGACGAAGTGACACGCCCACCGGCGTGGAAAGGAAGTACAGACGGTGACGGACGAGACCCCCGGCGTAGAGAACTCCGACGACGGTATTCCGATGGAGGACGCGCGAGTAGCGGTGCACCACGGCCGTGTCGAGCAGGTTGACCTCCAGCTCGAGATGCAGCGGTCGTACCTCGACTACGCGATGAGCGTGATCGTTGGCCGCGCGCTGCCCGACGTGCGGGACGGCCTCAAGCCGGTGCACCGCCGCGTCATCTACGCGATGTACGACGGCGGCTACCGCCCGGACCGCGCGTACTCCAAGTGCTCGCGTGTCGTGGGTGACGTCATGGGTAAGTACCACCCCCACGGCGACACCTCCATCTACGACACCCTGGTGCGCCTGGTCCAGGACTGGGTGCTGCGCTACCCGCTGGTCGCGGGCCAGGGCAACTTCGGCTCGCCGGGCAACGACCCGGCGGCCGCCCCGCGGTACACCGAGTGCAAGATGGCGCCGCTCGCGCTCGAGATGGTGCGGGACATCGAGAAGGGCACCGTCGACTTCCGGCCGAACTACGACGGGCGGACCCAGGAGCCGGTGGTCCTGCCGTCGCGCATCCCGAACCTCCTGGTCAACGGGTCGGCCGGCATCGCCGTCGGGATGGCGACGAACATCCCGCCGCACAACCTACGCGAGGTCGTCGACGGCGTGCGGTGGCACCTGGCCCATCCCGACGCCACCCGCGAGGAACTGCTCGAGGCGCTCCTGGAGCGCATCAAGGGCCCGGACTTCCCGTCAGGGGCCCTGATCCTTGGGCACAAGGGCATCGAGGACGCCTACCGCACTGGTCGCGGCTCCATCACGATGCGCGCGGTCGTCAGCGTCGAGGAGATCCAGAACCGGATCTGCCTGGTCGTGACCGAGCTGCCGTACATGGTGAACCCGGACAACCTGGCGTCGAAGATCGCCGACCTCGTCAACGACGGCCGTATCAGCGGCATCGCGGACATCCGCGACGAGACGTCCGGCCGCACCGGCCAGCGCCTGGTGATCGTCCTCAAGCGCGACGCCGTGGCGAAGGTGGTGCTGAACAACCTCTACAAGCACACGCCGCTGCAGGAGAACTTCAGCGCGAACATGCTCGCGCTGGTCGACGAGGTGCCCCGCACGCTCAGCATCGACGCGTTCGTGCGCCACTGGACCACGCACCAGATCGAGGTCGTGCGCCGGCGCACCGAGTACCTCCTCAAGGAGGCGCAGGACCAGATCCACATCTACGAGGGCTACCTGAAGGCCCTCGACGCGCTCGACGAGGTCATCGCGCTGATCCGCCGCTCCCCCGACGCGGACGAAGCGCGGACGGGCCTGATGGACCTGCTCACGATCGACGAGCTGCAGGCGAACGCGATCCTGGCGCTGCAGCTGCGCCGGCTGGCGGCCCTCGAACGGCAGAAGATCCTCGACGAGCACGCCAAGCTGCGGCTCGCGATCGACGACTACCTGGACATCCTCGCCAAGCCGGAGCGCCAGCGGGCCATCGTGGGCGACGAGCTCAACGACGTGACCGACCGCTGGGGCGACGAGCGCCGCACCACGATCCTTCCGTACGACGGCGACATGTCGATGGAGGACCTCATCCCCGAGGAGGACGTGGTCGTCACCATCACGCGTGGCGGCTACGCCAAGCGGACCCGGACGGACAACTACCGCTCGCAGAAGCGCGGCGGCAAGGGTGTGCGCGGCACGCAGCTGCGCGAGGACGACATCGTGGACCACTTCTTCACGACGACGACCCACCACTGGATGCTGTTCTTCACCAACCTCGGCAGGGTCTACCGGGCCAAGGGCTACGAGCTGCCCGAGGGCAGCCGTGACTCCAAGGGGCAGCACGTCGCGAACCTGCTGGCCTTCCAGCCCGGCGAGAAGATCGCTCAGGTCCTCGACATCCCCGACTACGAGGCTGCTGAGTACCTGGTCCTCGCCACGCGGCGCGGGCTCGTGAAGAAGACTCGTCTGAGCGAGTACAACTCGCCGCGGTCCGGCGGCCTCATCGCGATCAACCTGCGGGAGGACGAGGCCGGCGCCGCGGACGAGCTGGTCTCGGCCCGTCTCGTGAACGCGGACGACGACCTCATCCTCGTCTCGCGCAAGGGCCAGTCGATCCGCTTTCACGCGGACGACGAGTCGATCCGCCCGCTGGGCCGTGCCACGTCGGGTGTCACGGGGATGAAGTTCCGGGAGGACGACGAGCTGCTCTCCGCCGCCGTGGTCATCGACGGAGCCGACCTCTTCGTGGTCACCGAGGGTGGTTTCGCGAAGCGCACCCGCATCTCGGAGTACCGGGTCCAGGGCCGTGGTGGCCTCGGTATCAAGGTCGCCAACCTCGTGGAGGCGCGCGGCGATCTCGTTGGCGCGCTGGTCACGTATGCCGACGACGAGGTGCTGGTCATCATGGAGCGCGGCAAGATCGTGCGTTCCGCGGTTGCCGAAGTTAACCTCACCGGCCGGAACACTCAGGGGGTAACCTTCGCAAAGCCGGACAAGGGCGACAGGATTATCGCCGTCGCGCGCAACGCGGAGCGTGAGGACGCGGGCGATGCGACAGGTGCTGTGGAAGAGATCTCCGACGGCGAATCCGCAGAGCGGGTTACCGTGGAAGAGATTCCGACCCCTGATGAAGTTCCGAGCACCCCTGAGCAGGACAGCACCGGACGCGAGGACAGCTGATGACGAGTGACAAGAGCGGGCCCGTGCGCACGGCGTCGCCCGAGCTCGATGAGGACCTGGAGATCACCCGGGATCGCAAGAACGTGAACGGGGAGCAGGCTGCGGCCGAGACCCCCGACTCGAAGCAGGCGGAGGCGAGCTCGAGCAAGAGCTCGGCGTCGGCGAAGGCTGATGCCGCCGAGTCCGCCGCCCCCAAGAGCGGTTCCGGCGGGGCGAGCGGAAACGCTGACCTGCCGTCCGAGCCGGTCGTGGTTCCCGCCCCGCCGACGACGCAGGCGCGTCCCAGGCCCGGCGCGGAGGCACCCGTGCCGCCGGCACCGGAGGAGTCGAGCATTCCCACCACGGGCGGGGTCTGGCGTTCCGCGTACGAGGCTGGCCGCCCAGCCAGGGATTCCAAGCCGGCCACGTCGCCCAGGCCGGCCACCCCGCCGGCACCACCCACGCCGGCCACGCCGACGAGCAGCGAGCCCGTAGCCGGGCCTGGCCTCGTCTCGGCCAGGTCCGATGTCTCAGCTCCGGCGTCCGACGCCACCGCGAAGTCGTGGAACCGCGTCCCGGCACCGAACACCCCGCCGGCACCTCCCGCCGCGACGTCGGAGGGTACGGACGGGGTTCGAGCCGGCGCGATGAAGGCAGCTCAAGCTGCCCTCGACGCGGCACGCAGCGCAGCCAAGAAGGTGACGTCGATAATGCCCGACGACGATGCGCGGTCGGCAACGCCCGCGAACGAGGCTCCGGCTCGGCCGGAGATGCACTACACGGCAGGCGGAGTTCGCGGAACTGCCACTCCGGCCGCGGCGCAGGCCGCGGGTACGACGCCTCAGGCGCCGTCGGAGCCGGCTTCGGCCCCGACCCCTGAGGCACCTCGCTCTGCTCCCGCCGGGCCGCGCCGGGTACGCCTCGCCATCTCTCGTGTGGACCCGTGGTCCGTCATGAAGCTGGCGTTCCTGCTGGCCGTGGCGATCGCGATCATGACGGTGGTCGCCACCGCGGTGTTCTGGTCCGTGCTGAACAGCCTCGGCGTGTTCACCACCATCCAGGACTTCGTGAAGGATGCCGTCGGGCCGCAGAGCAACGTGAACCTCACGCAGTTCGTGGAGTTCCCCCGCGTCATCTCGCTGGCGACCCTGATCAGCATCTGTAACATTGTCTTGTTGACGGCGATCGCCACGATCATGGCTTTCCTCTACAACATCACTGCAGCACTCGTCGGCGGCGTGCACATGACGCTGACCGACGACTGACGTCTCCTCGACGTCACCCAGAGCGTTCTCGTGCGCCGCCGCGCACGACTCGATGCACGTCACACCGCGAACCGCGTTTTCGGTTTGGGACATCGTCCCGACCTGGGGTAATCTCCAGTGTCGCGGCAGCGTGCGGAACGCTCGCCCGGGGCTATAGCTCAGACGGTTAGAGCGCTTCCCTGATAAGGAAGAGGTCGGAGGTTCAAGTCCTCCTAGCCCCACTCCCGGACCTGCAGAGGCTCCCCAGGAGGAACTCGTGAAGAAGCTGCTTATAGTGCTGCTCGCTGCTGGAGCCGGCTACGTTCTCTGGCGCAAGCTGAGCGAGGACGCTGCGGGACGCGACCTGTGGTCCGAGGTCACCGATTCGCTCGACTGAGCAGCCGGCAGAGGGGCCATGGCGCAATTGGTAGCGCACCTGCTTTGCAAGCAGGGGGTTGGGGGTTCGAGTCCCCCTGGCTCCACCCACTATGACCTGCGACGATATTCTCGCCGCAGGTCATTTTCGTGTCCCGGTCTCGGATCGAGGACGTGGGCCGATGGTTGACGTGACAGTGCTGCCGGGGTTCGCAGCGGTGATCCTGCTGTTCCTCGTCCCACCGGGCCCGGACATGGCCTACATGCTCGCCGTCGGCCTTGCGGGCGGTCGCGGTGCCGCGGTGAAGGCGATCCTCGGGATCGGCACCGGTATGGCCGTCTACGTCGTCGCGGTGGTCGTTGGCATCGGACGGTTCGCGCAGGCCTATCCGCTGCTGCTCGACGCCGTGAAGGTGCTGGGCGCGATCTACCTGCTCTGGCTCGCTTACACGACCGTCCGCAGCGCCCGCCGCTCACCCCACAGCTCGAGTGACGTCACCGCAGCGCGCCCCTACGCCCGAGGTGTACTGGTCAGCCTGACCAACCCGAAGGTGATCCTCTTCTTCATCGCGGTCCTTCCGCAGTTCATGGGCAGTGCGGAACAAGCAGAGCTGCAGCTGGCGATGCTCGGTGCCGTGAACGTCGGGATGGAGGTGCTGCTCTACGGTGCGATCGGTGTGGGCGCCGGAGCCTTCCACACCCGTTACTCGGAATCGCACAGGGCAGGCGCTGTGCTGCACTACATCGCAGCCGCCGTCTACCTCGCGCTTGCGGTGGCGATCCTGGCAGAAGCGATGATCGCGTCGAGGTAGCACCAGGAGTCGCCGGCTCCGGCATGAAAGGAGGGCCTGGCCGCTCTGGCCAGGCCCTCCTGTCATGCTCACGGGGAAGCGGAGGTCAGCCCTCCTGCTTGCCCTCCCCCGCGGACTTCGGCTTCGCGGGCGGAACCTCGTCCACCAGGGGCAGATCCTCCGCGGATTCGGCCGGAACGGCCTCGTCGAAGATCGGGCTCTCGATGGGTGCAGCCGTCTCGCTGGAACCGAGGTCCGACTCCCCCGACGCCGGCGCCGCGGGGTCGTTACCGCCGCGCTTCTGTGCGGCGGTACTCGCCTTCTGCGCCGTCGCCCATGCCGCGTCCAGGACCGGAGCGGCCTTCTCCTTCGCGGCGTCCAGCACAGGCGCCGCCTTCTCCAGCACAGGTGCGGCCTTCTCCTTGGCCGCCTCGAACGCGGGGCTCGCCGCCGAGTAGGCCCGAGCGCCGAGGTCCTTGGCCGTCTGTGCGGCCTTGGCCCCCGCCTCCTTGCCCTTGGCGACGGCAGAACCTGCCGCAGCACCGACGCCGGACGAGTGCCGCGCGGCGCCGTTCGAGTAGTCGGCACCCGTGCCCTGCTCCCAGGGTTCGGCCCACGGGTCGGTCTGGGGCTGCGCGCGCTTCCAGAACACGTAGCCGGCGACGGCCGCGCCACCGGCCGCCACTGCCACGACCCAGCCCTTCTTGGAGCCCTTCTTGCCGGCCTCGTCCGCCGCCTTGGCGACGGACTCGGCGAGCGCGGCCTTGTTCTGTGCAGTCGCCGCATTGGCGGCCGCTCCGTTGAACGCGGAGACCATCTTCGGCAGCAGGTCGTCCACGAGCTTGTCGTGCGCGGAGTCGATGAGTGGCGCTGCCTTGCCTGCGGCCTTCTCGACCTGGGGGGCGGCAGCCTGGAGGCTGTCCTGCCACGCCTTCTCCGCACGCGGCGTCAGCCACGCGATGAAGTCGTTCACACGAGGCTGAGCCCAGTCCTTGGCGTTCGAAGCCCGGTCCTTGGCCTGGGCCGCCACGGCCCCAGCCTGCGTTGCGGCCTTGGAGCTGACGTCGGAAAGCAGAGCTGCCGCCTCCGCGGCCCTCTCCTTGACCTTCTCGGTGTCGATCTTGCTCGTGTCCACGTAGTCGGTCACCTTCTTGCGGGTCATGAAGCTCCCCTCGAACTGTTCAAATAGTCCTCAAGATGCCACTCTGCCACCGGACGGGCCTGCTGGCGAGGGCGAGCGACGTCGGTGCAGCACCAGCGGGCCGCTCCGTGGGAGGATTGATACATGTTCGCAATCCTGCACACCACCTCCGGTGACATCCGTATCGAGCTCTTCCCGAACCACGCGCCCAAGACTGTCGAGAACTTCGTCGGCCTCGCGACCGGCGAGAAGGCATGGACGGACCCGCGGACGGGCGAGGAGCGCAAGGACCCGTTCTACGACGGCCTGATCTTCCACCGTGTCATCGAAGACTTCATGATCCAGGGCGGCTGCCCGCTCGGGACGGGAACCGGCGGCCCCGGGTACACGTTCAACGACGAGATCCACCCCGAGCTTCAGTTCAACGAGAAGTACATCCTCGCGATGGCCAACGCCGGCAAGCGTCGCAACCCGGTGACCGGCGAGATCGAGGGCACCAACGGTTCGCAGTTCTTCCTCACCACCGCGGAGACCCCGTGGCTCAACGGCAAGCACACCATCTTCGGCAAGGTGGCGGACGACGCGTCGCGCACGGTCGTCGACGAGGTCGGCAAGACCCGTACGCGTCCTGGCGACCGCCCGGTCGACGACATCACGATCACGTCGGTCACCATCGAACCCTGAGGGACGGCGGCGACCGCTCCGCTCCGGCGGGACCAGACACGGCCGCTCCGGCAGGAACAGGCACGACCAGCGAGGACCGAGGGGACTGAGGACGTATCGCGATGAACGACCCGGCCGCCGAAGAGCCGACCGAGGCCGAGGCTCCCGTATGCCCGCGCCACCCGGACCGGGTGGCCTACGTGCGTTGCCAGCGGTGCGGCCGGCCCGCGTGCCCTGAGTGTCAGCGGCCGGCGGCCGTCGGCGTGCAGTGCGTCGACTGCGTCCGGGATGCGAAGCGCGCCGCGCCGCGCGTCCGGACCGTCTTCGGCGGCTCCGCCGACAGCGCCGCGGTCAACGGCCGGCCGGTCGTCACGCTCACGATCATCGGGATCTGTGTCGTGAGCTGGCTGCTGCAGCTGGTGACGGCGGGCGAATGGACGCGGTTGCTGTGGTTCTGGCCCTGGGGTGGAGCGGTCGAGCCGTGGCGCTTCCTCACGGCGTCGTTCCTGCACTCGACGTCGCCGCTGCACATCCTGTTCAACATGTATGCCCTGTGGATAACCGGGCAGTTCCTCGAGCCGTTGCTCGGGCGGTTCCGCTTCGGGGTCCTGTGCCTGCTCTCCGCCGTGGGCGGATCGGTCGGAGTGCTGCTCCTCGCCGGTGACCCGGCGACGTCCGCCGCCTGGCAGATCCCTGTGGTCGGCGCGTCCGGCTTGGTGTTCGGCCTGTTCGGGGCGATGCTTCCCGTGATGCGGCGGCTCGGCCGGAGCATGGGCCAGGTGCTCGTCCTGCTCGCGATCAACGGTGCCATCGGCTTCTTCGTGCCGAACATCTCCTGGCAGGCGCACCTGGGTGGTCTCGTCACCGGAGCGCTGGTCGCGGCGGCCTACGCGTACGCACCGAAGGACCGCAGGGTCGCCGTCGCATGGGTGGTTCCGGTCGCCGGCATCGCGCTGCTGGTAGCGCTCGCGGTATGGCGCTACACCTCGGTCGGCTTCCTGTGAACGAGTGCGGCGACACCTGCGCGTGTTCGGCCCGACCCGAGTAACTGGGCCGTTCCCGACACCCGGCGATGCGTCACCACTCTCTTTTCCCCAGCTTTACCCACAGCTGTGGATAAATAGGGATACAGTTCCGCGGCCGCCTCAGCGCGGCCGCGGAACGCTCACTTCCAGCGCGTGGTCAGGCCGAAACCCACGATGATCAGGCCGAAGCCGACCGCGAGGTTCCACTGCCCGATCTGCGGGATCGGCAGGCCGAGCCCGGAGCTCGTGAGGTAGAACGTCACGATCCAGACGAGGCCGAGGATCATCAGGGTCAGCATCACCGGAGCGAGCCAGCGTGGGTTGGTCGCCTCTCCGGGCAGCGAGATCTTCGCCTCGGACTTCTCAGCCTTGGGCGTGACCTTCTTCTTGTTGCGGGACTTCGACTCGGGCACGAGGCGGGCTCCTGTCCTGGGGTGGTCTGCCCGACGGGTGTGCCGAGCCGACGTCTGCTTTCTCTTGGACTAGCGTAGTGCTCCACAGGCCGCAGGCGTGACCAGACGCGTCAGTGGGTTTGTCGATTGTTGCAGGAGGGACGCGGTGACCGGAGCCGAACCGACCCCCGCGCCGTCCGCGAAGGGCAGTGCGACGGGCTTCTTCCGCGCCTCGATGCATGCGGGATGGCGGTCCTGGTTGAGCGTGGGCGCCGTGGCCGTACTGGCCGGACTCATGTTCAGCGCGAGCGCTCGGCTGGCCGACGGCGGCGGTGCCGACACCCGTGACCCGCAGGATCTCGCCCAGCTGGTGGGCGCCGAGACGGGCCGGGTCTCCGAGCTCACTGACCGGGCCGGCGAGCTGGACCGCGAGATCGAGACGCTGAGCGCCCGCGCCGACACCACCGTCCCCAGGCTGGACGGCGACCTGGTCGAGCGGGAGGGCGTGGTGTCCGGCTCCGAGCCCGTCGGCGGTGCCGGGCTCACGGTGACGCTCGACGACGCGCCGTCGACGTCGGTCGGTGCGGGGCCCGGCGGGGTGGAGCCGCAGCCCGACGACCTGGTGGTGCACCAGCAGGACCTGCAGCATGTGATCAACGCGCTGTGGGCCGGCGGCGCGGAGGCCATGACGCTGCAGGGTGAGCGTGTGACCTCGACTTCAGCGTTCCGTTGCTCCGGAAACATCCTGTTGCTGCACGGCAAGGTGTTCTCACCCCCCTACAAGGTGACGGCGGTCGGCAACCCGGCGAAGATGGAGTCGTCGCTGATGAGCTCCGAGGGTGTGCAGACGTATCTCGAGTACGTCGACTGGGTGCACCTGGGCTGGGACGTGCGACGCAGCGACAACCTCGACCTCCCCGCGTACGACGGCGGAGGTCTGCAGTATGCGACGGTTCCCGACGGTACGGAGGTCTTTGGATGACCCACGCGCAGGCCGGCCACAATGTGCCGCTGCCACAGGAGGTCTTCCCCATCGCGTATGAGCGCGGCCCCTCCGGCATGGGTCCGCGCAACGCGCGGCGCCCGCGCGGGTCGGCGGCGCCCATGCGGCCGGTCGCCTGGCTGATCGGCGTCCTGGGCGAGCTCCTGGTGACCGCCGGCGTCGTGCTCGGTCTCTTCGTCGTGTGGCAGCTCTGGTGGACCGACGTCGAGGGCGCGCGGGCACAGAGCGAGATCATCGCCGAGATGGACTGGGAGGGCGCCCAGACCGGTCCGGCAACCGCCACAGAACACCGCGACCCGCCGCCGGTCATGAAGGAACCGCCGGAGGCCGGGACCCTCTTCGCGCAGATGTTCATCCCCCGGTTCGGGGACGACTACGTCAAGCCCGTCGCCGAGGGCACGGACAAGGCGACGGTGCTCGACACCATCGGCATCGGGCACTACAACGGCACGGCGATGCCGGGCGATCTCGGGAACTTCGCCGTCGCCGCGCACCGCACCACCTACGGCAAGCCGTTCAACCAGATCGCGGAGCTCAAGGCGGGTGACGCCGTAGTGGTCCGGACCAAGGAGAACTGGTACGTCTACAAGGTGACCGAGTCGAAGATCGTCCTCCCGCAGAACGTGGAGGTGATCGCGCCGGTACCCGGGGTGACCAAGGACCAGCCCATGCCGGAGCTGACCAAGCGGTTCATCACGCTGACGTCCTGCCACCCGATGTTCTCCGCCACCGAGCGGTACATCGTGCACGGCGAGCTCGACTACTGGTCCCCTGTGGGCGAAGGCAAGCCGAAGGAGCTGATGAGCTGATGTACGGGCTGTTGTGGCGGGCCATCCCCGGGCCCGGCTGGTTCAAGTTCCTGGTGTGCCTCGTGCTCATCTTCGGCGTGGTCGCCGTGTGCTTCACCGAGTTCTTCCCGTGGCTCAGCGAGTACATGCCGTTCAACGACACGACGGTCGGCGCGTAGCGGTCCTCGCCGTAGCATTTGACCATGACGCGCATCCTCGTCGTCGACAACTACGACTCGTTCGTCTATACGATCGTCGGCTACCTCGACCAGATCGGCGCCCGGACCGTGGTGGTCCGGAACGACGCCGTACCCTCCCCCGACGCCGACGGCCGCTACTGGTACGACGACGGCGACGGCTCCCGCGAGCCCTACGACGGCGTGCTCGTGTCCCCCGGACCCGGTACCCCCGCGGAGGCCGGTGCCTCCGAGGACGTCATCCGTGCCTGCGCCCGGTCCCGTACCCCGATGCTCGGGGTCTGCCTCGGGCACCAAGCCCTCGCGGAGGTGTACGGCGGCAAGGTGACCCACGCCCCGGAGCTCATGCACGGCAAGACCAGTCTCGTCGAGCACACCGGCAGCGGCGTCCTTGCCGGCCTGCCCATGCCGTTCACCGCCACGCGGTACCACTCGCTCGCCGTGACGCCGGACAGCGTGCCGACGGAGCTCGAGGTGACGTGCACGACGGCGTCGGGCATCGTCATGGGACTGCAGCACCGGGAGCTGCCGCTGCATGGCGTGCAGTTCCACCCGGAGTCCGTCCTCACCGAGGGCGGACACCGGCTGCTCGCGAACTGGCTGGAGACCTGCGGGCTCGAGGGCGCAGTGGAGCGGGCAAAGGGAATGGCGCCGCTGGTCACCACGTGACCGACGACGCCATGCCTGTCCTGCGCTGAACCTGTCCTGCGCTGACCGGGTACCACCCGGTCAGCGCAGTCGTGCTACGGGATGACGGGCTCGCCCTCTCCCTCTCCCCCGCCTTCTCCCTCGCCGTTGCCGTTGCCTTCGCCCTCTGCCGGGCCGGAGGAGACCACCAGGTTGATGACGGCGCCCACCTCGACCTTGGAACCCGGCGCGGGGTCCGACGTGATCACCGTACCGACCGGGAACGTGCTGGAGGGCTCCCGAGCAGGCCCCTCCTGGCAGGTGATCTGTTCGCCCGTGCACAGCAGCTGGGCTTCCTCGACGGTCTTTCCGAAGAGGCCCGCGGGGACCGTTGCCTCCTGGACCTCTGGCGCCACCGCGAGGTAGACGGTGACGGCCTGGCCCTGCGGTACGTCACCGGCCTCCGGGTCGGTGCGGACCACAGTGCCCGGCGCCGCCTCTTCGCTCTCTTCGTCTCTGTACTCGATGGTGCCGAGGCCGAGGTTCGCCAGCTGCGCGCTGGCCCCGTCCTTGGACTGGCCGACGACGTTCGGGAGCGTCGTGTTGCCGGTCGAGAGGTACAGGGTGACCTCGTCGCCTTCCTGCGCGGGCTGGCCGGCGCCGGGCTCGCTCTTGGTCACCGTGCCCTCGGCGATGTCCGGGCTGTTCTCCGTCTGGGACGTGCCGACGGTGAGGTTGAGCTTCTCGAGCTCGGCCCGGGCGTCAGCCTCGGACAGGTTCTTCAGGTCGGGGACCGTGACCTGGCCGGGCGCGCCGGCAACGAAGACGGTGACTGTCGAGTTGGGTTCGACATCCTCGCCCGCTGCCGGGTCGGTCGTCCCGGTGGTCAGCCCCTCGTCGAGCTCGGAGTCCTGGTCGATGGCCTGCTCGAACGTTAGACCGGCCGCCTCGATCTGTGCCCTGGCTGCTTCGGCGGTGAGGCCCTCCGCGATCACCGGCACGGGAAGCGCCGTCGGCGCCCGGTTGTTGTTCGCGTCATCCACCGCCATGGCGATTGCGATGGCCGCGACCGCAGCCAGGGCGATCCCGAGCAGCCACCACATGAGGGCCTTGCTCTTCTTCTCGGGCTCCTGGTCGGCCCGGTTCGGCTGGCCGGGGTATCCCCCGCCGGGCGTGACCGGGCTCTGCTGCGCCGTCGCCGGGCCCCAGCTCGGGGTCGGGGACATGACCTGCGTGGCGCCGTACGCGGGCTGGCCCGCTACCTGCGTCGCACCCATCATGGCGCCCACCATCGGCGCGCTGATCTGGCCGCCGCGCATCGCGGACTCCAGGTCGCGCCGGAACTCGGCGGCGGTGCTGTACCGCTGCTCGCGGTCCTTCGTCAGCGCCTTGAGCGTGATGCGGTCCAGGACGTCGGGGACATCCGTGGCGACCTCCGACGGACGCTGCGGCTCCTGGCCGACATGCTGGTACGCGACGGCCACGGGCGAGTCGCCCTGGAACGGCGGACGGCCGGTGAGGAGCTCGAACAGCATGCAGCCGGTCGAGTACAGGTCGGAGCGGGTGTCGACCTGTTCGCCGCGGGCCTGCTCGGGGGAGAGGTACTGCGCGGTGCCGATGACGGCGTTCGTCTGCGTCATGGTCGCGGCGGAGTCGGCCATGGCCCGGGCGATGCCGAAGTCCATCACCTTGACCGCACCTGTGGGCGTGATCATGACGTTGGCGGGCTTGATGTCGCGGTGCACGATGCCCGCGTGGTGCGAGTACTCCAGCGCGCTCAGCACGCCGACGGTGATCTCGACGGCCTCCTCGATGGGCACCGCGGCGCCGTCGGTCAGGATGTCGCGGACCGTGTGGCCCTCCACGTACTCCATGACGATGAACGGGACGTGCACGTCCTCGCCGGCGGCGTTCTGGTGGATGTCCTCGCCCGTGTCGTACACGGCGACGACAGCGGGGTGGTTCAGCGCGGCGGCCGACTGCGCCTCGCGCCGGAAGCGCACCAGGAAGGACGGATCACGAGCGAGGTCGGAACGCAGCACCTTGATCGCGACGGTACGACCGAGACGGGTGTCATGGCCGATGTGGACCTCGGCCATGCCGCCACGGCCGACAAGCTCGCCGACCTCGTAACGGCCGGCGAGTACGCGGGGCGTGTTCTCCACCACTCATACGTCCTTAGATGTCATGGCCGTCTGCCTCAGGGCGTACGACTCGTTGAAAAACATCATCCCAGAAGCGGCGACTGCCGCGGCTGCGGGGCGATTCAGCGTTTCACCGTGGATTTCGGAGGAACCCGACGGCTCCTGCAGAGCGCTGTTGTCGCCGCCTCCGGAGACCAGCGTGATGATGAGGACCACCAGCAGCAGTGCGACCAGCGCGACGAGCGGCCAGGATACGCGGACCCCTATGCGATCCTCGATCCCGCCGAGCCACCGCTGGAGGTCCGACGACAGACTTCGGCGCTTCCCAGGGTGCCCCCCGGACCGTCCCTGCTGGGGGACCCTCCGCCCGTCCTGGCGTGTCGAGTGCAGATCGCGGCGCGACGGGTAGGACCGCCCACCGTTCCCCGCGCCGTTGCCGATCGACGGCGGGACGTAGCCCGAACCGTGCGGCCGGCCGTAGGCGTCGGTCCCGTAGGTGCCCGACGTCGTGCCGTAGCCCGCGGAGTCCGCGCCGTAGCCGGCCGAGTCCGTGCCGTACTGTCCCGAGCCCGGGGCGCCGGCAGGGGTTCCCGGCGCGGGCGAGTAAGGCCGCCCGTAGGCGTCGGTCCCGTGCGTGCCCGACGTCGTGCCGTATCCGGCCGGGTCGGAACCGTGGGCTCCCGAACCGAAGGGTCCTGAGCCGTATCCGCCCGCGGGCGTGCCCGAGCCGTATCCGCCGGCCGGGGTGCCGCGGTCCGGGCTGGGCGGCGCGGACTGCGCGTTCGTGACGGTGGTGTGCCGACCGCCGCTGGTCTGGCCGAACGGCGTCTGCCTGCGTGCGTGGGACGGACCGGGCTGCGCCCCTGCGCCGCTGCGGCCGTTGCCCGACCGCTGCGGCGGTCCCGAAGGCTGTCCGTCGCGGCGGGCCCGGCGCGCGTAGCGCGAGCTGCCGAACGGGTCCTCCGCGATCTCGGCGGCGAGCACGTCGAGGTGCCGCGCGAGCTGGTCCGCAGAGGAGATGCGCTGCGCCGGATCCTTCTCGAGCATCTGCGTGATGGTCTCGGAGAGCCCGGGGTGGACCGACGTCGGCAGGAGCGGAACCGGCGCGTTGACGTGTGCGATGGCGATGTCGACGGGAGTCCTGCCGGTGAACGGACGGCGGCCCGCCGTGGCCTCGTAGGCGACCACGCCGAGTGCGTAGATGTCGGACGCGCCGGTGGCCGACTGCCCCACCGCCTGCTCGGGCGACAGATACTGCGCGGTGCCCATGACCATGCCGGTGGCAGTCATGGGCACCTGGTTCTGCGCCACGGAGACACCGAAGTCGGTGATCTTCACCGTGCCGGAATGCTCCAGCAGGATGTTGCCCGGTTTTACGTCGCGGTGGACCACACCCGCGAGGTGGGCGGCGTGCAGGCCGCGGGCCGTCTGGGCCAGGATCGGCAGGAGCCGGGCCGGCGGAAGCACCGGCTCGCGTTCGAGCAGGTCGGCGAGGGGCTCGCCCAGGACCAGCTCCATGACGAGGTAGCCTGCGCCGTTCTCCTCGCCGTAGTCGAACATCTGCGCGATGTTGGGGTGAACGAGGGTCGACGAGTTCCGGGCCTCCGTGCGCAGGCGACGAAGAAAGTCCTCGTTGCCCGTGTACTCCTCGCGGAGCACCTTCACGGCGATCTCGCGCGCGAGCTTCTCGTCGCGCGCCACCCAGACCTCGCCCATACCGCCCATGGCGATGCGCCGAACGAGCGTGTAGCGCTCACCGAGCGTCAGACCCTCGACCGGTCTCATCTCGAGATCGCCGCCTGCAGGATCTGTCGGGCGATGGGCGCGGCCAGCGCGCCACCGGTGGTCTCGTTGGTGGACTGGCCCCCGTTCTCCAGCACGACCGCTACCACTACCTGCGGGTCGTCGGCCGGGGCGAACGACGTGAACCACAGCGTGGGCGACCGCGGGTAGTCCTCGGCGGTGCCGGTCTTGCCCGCCACCTGGACGCCTGGGATCTGCGCTCCCTCACCCGAGCCGTCGTTGACGACCTCGACCATCATCTCGGTGAGCGCGTCCGCCGTGGACGACGAGAACGGGCTCTTGTAGCGGCTCGGCTTCGTCTGGCTGACCAGCTCGAGGTCGCTGTCCCGCACGCTCTGGATGAGGTAGGGCTCCATGAGGTCGCCGTCGTTCGCGATGGCTGCCGAGATCATGGCGACCTGGAGCGGCGTCATGCGGACGCTGCCCTGGCCGATGCCGGAGACCGCGATGCGGTCGGCCGAGTCCGAATCGTTCTCGCCGCCGATGAGGCCCGGGTATTCACCGATCGTGGTCGACATCGGGATGTCCAGCGACTCGTTGAACCCGAAGTCCTTGAACATCCGCTGCATCCCGTCCTTGCCGACCTCGTTGGCCAGGTCGAGGAACGCTGTGTTGCAGGAGATCGCCAGCGCCCTCTTGAGCGTCATCTTGCCCGAGGGGTCGCAGGACTCGCCGCCGAAGTTCCCGACCTGGCCGCTGGGGCCCGTCGTGCCGGGGAGCTGATAGAGGTCTACCGCAGGGACCTCGGTGTCGGGGTTCACGCCGTTGTACTCGATGGCGGCGGCCGAGGTGAGCAGCTTGAACGCGGACCCGGGTGGGTACGTGGCGTTGATGGTGCGGTTGATCGTCGGCCCGTAGGTGCTGAACCGCTCCTTGCCGTCCTCCGCGTTGACCCGCGGTTTCTGGTTCAGGAGCGCGTTGTAGGCCGCGGTCGCGTCCCCGGCGTCGTGCACCGCGATGGAGTTCGGGTCGAACGACGGCTTGGAGACCATCGCGAGGATGGCGCCGGTCTTCGGGTCCATGGCCACGGCCGCGCCGGTGTAGTCCCCGAGGGCGTCCCAGGCCGCCTGCTGGACCTTGGGTTCGATGGTGAGCTCGACGGAAGAGCCCTGCGCCTCCTCACCGGTGATGAGGTTCTGCAGCCGGTCGAGCCAGAGCGAGTCGTCCTCGCCGCCGAGGTACCCGTTCGCGAAGCGCTCGAGTCCCGTGTAGGTACCGGTGACCGCGAAGAAGCCGGTCAGCGGCGCGTACAGGCTGGCAGCGCCCGCGTTCCCGCCCGAGTAGGTGCGCTGGTACTTGTAGTCGTCGTCGACCTTCTCGGACGTCGCGATCGGCTCGCCACCGACGACGACGATCGGCCCGCGGTCCCGGCCCAGCTCGCTGTAGATGTTCCGGAAGTTGCGCGGATCCTCGTTCAGGTCGCCCGCGGTGACGAACTGGATCCAGGTCGTCGCGACCATGAGGGACAGGAACATGGCCATCACGACGGTCGAGAGGCGACGCAGGGTCGTGTTCACCGCTCCACCCCCCGGACGATCTGGGTCGCGTCGTCGGGCGTTGCCCCCCGGCCGACGCCGGCCTCGGTTCCCGCCTGCACCGGGCCCACACCGGGGCCACCCACCGCGATGGCGTCGCCGCCCACCAGTGCGGGCGCCGGGTCGGCCAGCGCGCCGCGGGTGGGCAGGGCCGAGGGGCGTCGAGCGGCGTCGGAGATGCGCAGCATGAGGGCGATGACTATCCAGTTCGCGAGCAGGGAGGATCCGCCCTGCGCCATGAACGGCAGGGTCAGGCCGGTGAGCGGGATGATGCGGGTGATGCCGCCCACCACCACGAAGAGCTGCAGCGCCATGACGAACGCGAGGCCGCCCGCGAGCAGCTTGCCGAATCCGTCCCGCACGCCGACCGCGTGCCGCAGGCCACGCTGCACGATCACCAGGTAGACCAGCAGGAGCGCGAGCAGGCCGGTGAGGCCGAGCTCCTCCCCGAGCGCCGCGTAGATGAAGTCGGAGAAGGCGAACGGCACCCGGTCCGAGTAGCCCTCGCCCCAGCCTGCTCCGAACATGCCGCCGTGCGCCATGCCGAACATGCCCTGGACGATCTGGTACGAGCTGCCGAACTGGCGCTCGTACAGATCCGGGTTGAGCGGGTCGAGCCAGACGTCCACGCGGGCCTGCACGTGGGCGAAGAACGACCAGGCGACGAGGGCGCCCCCGGCGAACATGGTGAGGCCGATGACGATCCAGCCCACCCGGTCGGTGGCGAGGTACAGCATGCCGACGAACAGGCCGAAGAACAGGAGCGACGTCCCGAGGTCCTTCTCGCCGATGAGGACCGCGAGTGACACGGCCCAGACGATCAGGATCGGGCCCAGATCGCGCAGCCGGGGCAGCTGCAGGCCCAAGAACTTCTTGCCGGCCAGCGCCAGGGTGTCCCTGTTCGCGACCAGATAGCCGGCGAAGAACACCGCGAAGGCGATCTTGGCGAACTCAGCAGGTTGTAGCGAGAACGGGCCGATGAAGATCCAGATCTGGGCGCCGTTGATCTCCTTGCCGAGCCCGGGGACCAGTGGGAGGACGACCAGGACGACGCCCACGACCATCGCGGTGTAGGTAAGGCGACGCAGACTGCGGTGGTCGCGGATGACGAAGATGATGACGCAGGCGAGGAGGATGCCGATCGACGACCACATGATGTGGCGGGGTGCGTTGGCGCCGACCATCATGGTCGCCGGCGACATGTCCAGCCGCAGGACCATGGCCATGCTGACGCTGTTCAGCAGCACCACGGCCGGCAGGATCACCTGGTCCGCGTACGGTGCGCGCAGGCGGAGCACGATGTGCGTGGTGAACGCCAGCGCGGCCAGGACTATCGAGTAGGTCCAGAAGCCCTCGGGCAGAGCGTCATCGAGCGCGTAGCCGACCATCCACATGCCGCCCATGCCGAGGGCAAGCGCGACGAGGAGCAGTATCGCCTCCGCGATGCGGGTCGGCGCCTTCTCCTCGAGCTGGAGGCCGCTCATCCGTTCGCCCCCTGGCCGGAGCCGTTCGTGGTGGTCGACCTGGACGTCGACGAGGAGCTCTCGCCCGGCTCGTCGCTCGTCGAAGGGCTGGGTGACGGCGACGGCTCGGTCTCCTCGGCGGCGTCCGCGATGAGGCGGTCGGCGCGTCCGCGGGCGTCCTCGAGCGACGTGGCGCGGATGGTCTCCTGCACGCGGTCGGCGACGAACCCGGGCAGCTCGTCGACGCGGGTGCCGGTGAGCTCGACCGGGGTCGAGAAGGTCAGGGGGCCCGCCGTCGCCGGAATGCCCCGGAAGACGGCGACCTGGCCGTCCGCCTCCCCCACGTAGTACTGGGTCTGGGTCCAGCGGTAGCCGCCCCAGCCCGCCAGGGCGAGGCCCACGATCAGGAGCAGCGCACCGAGCACGGTCAGCCAGACCCGCTTTCTCGGCGGGATCTCGTCCTCGCGGGCCTCTTCCTCGAGGTCCTCGTCGGGCTGGATGTCCGGCTGGTACTGCTCCTCGTCGGGGGCGCCGGCGATCATCGCCTGCTCGAGGGTGTCGGCGAGGCCGTCGCGCGCCGCGTCGTCGGGCAAGACGCCGACGGCGACCGGTGAGGGTGCGGGCTGGCCGCCCGACGGGACCGTGGAGCGGGTGAAGCTGGTCACGGTGTCGCCGTCGATGCCGGAGCCCGACCCGGGCAGGACGGTGGGGGACCCAGGGTCATCCGCCGCGGTCACCCCGGCGAGTGCCGCCGAGCCGACGATCTCCGGCGTGACGGTGGCGGCGGTGGTGGCCGCCGCTGCCTCGTCCAGGATGTCGGCCACGACGACGGTGATGTTGTCGGTGCTGCCCGCGCGCATGGACATCGAGATGAGCCGCTCGACGGCGTCCTGCGGGGTGGTGACCGAGATGAGGACCTCTGCGATCTCGCTGTCGGGCACGAAGCCGGACAGGCCGTCCGAGCAGAGCATCCAGCGGTCGCCGGGTACCGCCTCGCGGATCGAGAGGTCAGGTGTGAGGTCGAGGTCGAAGTCGCCCAGCACCCGCATCACGACGTTGCGCTGCGGGTGGGTCTCTGCCTCGTCAGGCGTGATGCGGCCGGTGTCGACCAGGTGCTGCACGAAGGTGTGGTCCACCGTCACCTGGGCGAGGGTGCCGTCGCGCAGCAGGTACGCACGCGAGTCACCGAGGTGTGCCATGGCCAGCGTGTTGCCGGACTTCAGCAGCGCTGTGACGGTGGTACCCATGCCGGCCAGGTCCGGGTCGGCCGTCGTCGCGTCGACGAGGTCCTGCCTGGCGCGGTCGATCGAGCGTTCCAGCTCGGACATCGACTGGTCGGAGCTGTGGTCGGGCCGGTCGAGGGCCACCAGGGCCGCGATGGTCAGCGCGGACGCGACGTCGCCGCCCGCGTGCCCGCCCATCCCGTCGGCGACGACAAGGAGGTTGGGGCCCGCGTAGGCGGAGTCCTGGTTGTTGGAGCGGACGAGGCCGACGTCGGAGCGCGCGGCATACCGCAAGGTGACGGTCACGTGATGGTCATCCCTGGAGCTCGACGACGGACTGTCCGATCTGCACACCCACACCGGGGGCGAGCGGCAGGACACCCTGCACCCGCTCCTCACCGATGTACGTGCCGTTCGTGGAGCCGAGGTCCTCCACGAACCACTGGCCGCCCTGGGGGAAGATCCGTGCGTGACGGGACGACGAGTAGTCGTCGTCGAGCACGAGCGTGCAGCTCGGCGCGCGTCCGATCAGCACGCCGGACGAGGTGAGCGGGATGGTGGTCCCCGTGAGCGGGCCTGCCACCACGACGAGCCGCGAAGGGCCGCCGCGCTGAGGAGCGCGGGGCGCGCCACCGGCCGGGGTCGGCGTCGGGGCCGGCCCCGCGAGCTCCGGCCGGCGCCGTCGGCCGCTCGGCGTACGTGGTCCGGCCAGGTCGCGCCGGAGCACGGCGACGGCGGAGAGCACGAACACCCACAGCAGCACGAGGTAGCCCAGCCGGAGCAGGGTGAACGTCAGCTCGCTCATGTCGGGTTCTTCACCAGTCCTCGTTGTCTGCACCGGAAGCACTGCCGGTCCAGAACATGATGCGGGTACGGCCGATGGTCATGGTGTTGCCATCGAGCAGGGTCGCCGCCGGGACCTGGTGGCCCTCGACGTACAGGCCGTTGGTCGAGCCCATGTCGGTCGCGACGACGCCGTCCGGCGTCACGCGGATCTCGAGGTGACGGCGGGAGACTCCCGGGTCGTCCACGACGATGTCCGCCTCGGCGTCACGCCCGATGACGGTCACCGGTCCGGTGAGCAGGTACCGCTGACCATCGATGTCGATCAGCGGGTGCCGGCCGGTAGGCGCGCCGGACGTCGCCGGAGCGACGCTTCCCTGCACGCTGCGCGACCGCACGGTGAAGCGGCCGGGTACCAGCTCGTACTGCTCGTCGAACGTCACGCTGACGGGGCCCACGAACGCATAGTGCTGCGTCGCGGCGTACGCCGTGATGTTTGACGCGAGCTCGTCGGCCAGGGTCTGTGCACCCCACGCCTCGATCTGGGCGAAGTCGTCGGGAGCGAGCTCGATGGTGAACTCGTTCGGGGCAACGGTACGGTCACGACCGACGACCGCGGCACGGTCGTCCAGCTCGCGACGAAGCCTGCTCGCCAGTTCGACGGGCTTCACCTCGCCACGTCCCACCTTGGCGAACGCGTTGTTCATCATGCGCTCCACGCTCTTCTCGAAGCGGTCCAGGGCGCCCATGCCACCTCCTTCCGGGTCTGCGCCGGGCAGACTACCTAGATCGTATAGACCGGTCGGTCCCCGCAGACTCCATTACTGTGGATGTCCTGCGGATCTTCTCCGATCTTCCCTCAGGTGGCGCGGTGAAGAGAGGCGTGGGCGGATCCGCACGCTACCGGACCTGCGGCAGGACGTGAACCACTTCACGGTTATTGGATTCGGAGCCGACGTCCGTGCCGTGCTAGCCTCTCATCCAGCAGCGCGCGAGTGGCGGAATAGGCAGACGCGCACGGTTCAGGTCCGTGTGCCCGAAAGGGCGTGGGGGTTCAACTCCCCCCTCGCGCACGTTGTTACGAAAGGCCCCGGCTCATCGAGTCGGGGCCTTCGTCATGTCCGGACCAGGGCCGTTCCGGGCGTCTGACATGGGCACTTCTCCCCGGGCCGGTTCGTCATGAACCACCGAATCTCCCGCCCGGGGCGATCCGGACGGGAGATTCGTGGCGGTGGCGTCCCGCCGATCAGCGGATCGCGGCCGTTCGGTAGCTCGCCGCCGACTTCGTCGTGTAGCCGGTCCGGGAACCGACGACCGTGACCGTCAGGTGCTTGCCCCGTGCTCCCGACGGGATGACGAAACGGTTGTCCCTCCGCGTCTCGAGGTACGCGCCGTCCGCCTTCCATACGTAGTTGACCGACGACGGCGCGGGTGACCATGTGCCACGGCTGACCGTCAGCGTCGAACCGACCCGTGTCGTCCCGCTGATCGTCGGGCGCGGGGCCGTGAACGTCCCCGGAGCGATCGTCGCCGTCTGACCGCTCGTCACCGACTTGGTCGTGTAGCCCGTCCCGGAACCGACGACCGTGACCGTCAGCCGCTTTCCGCTCGCCGACGCCGGCACCACGAACGCAGAGGTTGCCTGTGTCGCGATCGTGACGCCGTCCGCCTTCCACACGTATTGCACCGCCGACGGCACCGGCGACCACGTCCCGCGGTTTACCGTCAGCGTCATGCCGACCTTCGCCGTGCCGGTGACCGCCGGCAGCGGGGCCACGAAGGTGCCGGGCGCGACAGCGGCGGTAGGAGCACTGGTCGCTGACGACTCGTAGTACTGCTTGAGTCCCGTGACCGTGACGGTGACCGTCTTGCCCGCCGCCGATGCGGGAACAGTGAATGTGCTCGACGTCGCATCCGGGACGGCCACGTCGTCGACCTTCCACACGTATCGGTAGCTGGTAGGCGCCGGCGACCACGTACCGGGCACGGCGGTCAGGGTCGAGCCGACCTTCGCGGTTCCGGTGATCGCCGCCTCCGTCGTGGTGAAGACGGCTGGCTTGACAGTGACCGTTCGGTCGAGGCGGGAGTCGAGGAAACCGCCATCGGCGCGGAATCTCAGGACCGTGGGATAGGTCCCAGGTACCAGTTCGCCCTCGTCGTAGGTCGCGATCCGGCCGTGACCGTTCCCGTCGAGATCATCGCGGTACCCAAACGCGGACAGCGAATGCTCATTCAGATACAGCCCGACCTCTCCGGCTGGGACGCGGGAGTCGGACAGCACATCGACCTCGATGAAGACAGGCATCTCCCCGTAGTGCCACGACGACGGCAGGTCGCTCTCGATACGCGTCCTGGTCGCAGGGAGGACGACGATCTGACTGCTCAACACTGCTGAGTCGGCCTCGCCCCAGCCCTCGTAGTCGAACCTGACCGCGTAGGTCCCTGGCCGTAGCAGTGGAGACAGCTCCGATATGCACCATGTATCTCGCGTATCACCCGAGTAGCCGTACAGCTTGTGGATCTGGCTCGAATCGCCTTCCACACTGATGGTGGCCTGGCCGTCCCCCCTCCACCAGTAGGGCGAGCCGTCCTCCGTGGCAAGCGTGAAGCAGAGCGTGTCATCGGCGCCCCGGTGCCAGGTCATCGGACCTGAGGTGGTGAGCGCGACGGGGCTCGGCGCGGTGAAATCGAAGGGGGTCTTGATGGTGGTCGTGACATACGGCGACCCGGCAAAGGTCACGGCTGCGATGTGAGTTCCGGCCTGCTCGTGGTCGTTGGTCATCAGATGGACCGCCGCGGAGTCGGGCCAGGTGCTCCTCGGTTCGAGCTTGCGTATCTGCCCGTCGGGTGCCCGCATCGTGGTCTCTGCTCGACCGATGACGGGTGTCTCGTCCGTCAGAGCGGCGCTCACGTCGAGTCGGACGGTGTCCGTGACGCGCAACGGACGGTCCGCGGGCAAGGACGGCTTCACGGACACCTCCACCGGGACAGGGTCGCCGACCATGATCGCCCAGTGCGGGGCGGCGTCGTAGTCGCCGCTGGCGACGACCGAGAAGACATCCCGGCCGGAAGGGAGCGCAGGCGGTGTCGTGTTTCTGCTGCTGAGACCCCAGCTGAGGATCGTTCCGTCGTCGAGGGCAGCGGCACCCTGGCCGTAGCCCATCGTGGCAAGCGAGACGATCGACCGTCCCGTCGGCGCGACCGCGAGCTGCCCGGCTTCCACCGAGATCACCCGGCCGTCCGCAGTGGCGGCGACAGCTTCGCCCGAGCCCATCTGAGCACCGACGAACCGAGTGCCTGCCGGCGGCTCGATCACCGACGCACTGGACCCGTCGACACCGGCTGAGCAATACACGAGCGCGCCGTCGCTCCGGAGCGCAACCCAGCGGTGGTAGCTGCCTGGGGAGGAGACCGCCGTGTAACGCAGCCCAGTGTCCGGATCAAGCGCGTCAGGACAGTTCACGCCCACCGAGGACCTGAGCACACCGTCCGACCGCAGTGCGAGGTCATGGGAGATCGCCGTGTACGCCAAGCCCTCGGGAGGCGTCATCAAGAGCCGACCAGTCAGGGACACGACGACGCCGTCCGAGCGGAGCACCTTGCCGTCCGCCGACACTGCCGTGTACTTCATGTTTGGCGGGGCGTGCAGGTGATGCGTCAATCCGTCAGAAGAAATGTAATCGTGCGAATCGACGTGCCCGTCGCTTCGGAGCACCACCAGGTCAAAGGTATCGGCGGCGATTGCTGTGGCATACACCCCGTCTGGGAGCGCCCGCGGCGCGCTGCCGCCCGGGTAGCCCCATGCGGCCACCTGACCGCCGTGCAGTGTCGGCATCCCCTCCTGGACGAAGGTGGGGTCAAGGGACTCGGTGGCCGCCCCGGCCACTGCAGCCGGAGGGCTTGCTGACGTCGTCGCGCCCAAGGCGGGCGCGGCACCGGCGGTCGTCATGGTGACACCTAGTGCGAGCCCGGAGGCCATCAGCGTCACGCAGGCCCGCCGGGCCGAGGGCAGGAAGGAAAGGAACTGTCGGGATACTGAGGTCGGCATCGAGTGCTCCAGCAGAAGTGGCGCATGCTCCATGCGCGGAACGACAAGTCGCGTGACTTTATCGGTGTCAAACTCGCGTTTCCGCCAGAAATCGGGCGCTCAGCCGTTTATCACCCTGCGATGAGCCGTCCTGTCCGGTGTTGCCTGCGGAATCAGGCCGAGTGGGAGATCTCCAGCTGCCTGGGCTGCCCGACGGCGGCTGCCCGGCCCGGCGGGTAGCGGCCGTCCGCGCCCGGGGTCACCGAACCCAGCACGCTCGGCCGCCGCGCACCCGTGGCGCCGGGCAGCACACCGGGCAGCCCGTGCCAGGTGTGCCAGCCCAGCACCGCGAACGCCAGCGCCTCCTTGGCCTGGCTCGGGACGCCCAGCTCGTCGGACGTGCGGACGGTGACACCGGGCAGCTCCGCCCGGAGCGCGGCCAGCAGAACCGGGTTGCGGGTGCCGCCGCCCGAGGCGACGACCTCGGTGGCGGTGTGCCGGACGGCGTCCGCCACGGTGCGAGCGGTGAGTGCGACGAGGGTGGCGAGCAGGTCCTCCGGCGTCGGCGGTGTGGGGCCGAGTCGAGCCAGCAGGTAGTCGAGGTGGAACAGCTCCTTGCCCGTCGACTTCGGTGCCGGGCGCGCGTAGTACGGCTCGTCGAGCAGGCGTGCGAGGAGATCGGGGATCACCTGCCCGCGGGCAGCGAGCGCGCCGTCGGCGTCGAAGGTGAGCCGGCCGTTCGTGACGTGGCGCGTCGCGGCGTCCAGCAGGGCGCAGGCCGGTCCGGTGTCGAAGGTGTGAGCCTCGAGTGGCTCGACCAGCGGGGGCACACCGTCTCCAGCGTGGTGCGGGCCGGGGGAAGCGCCGCCACGAGGTCGGCTCGGAGGGCCGGCGGGTAGGGCACCGAGAGGTGTCCGAGCGGCGTGAGCGTCAGCGTGTCGCCGGCGAGCCGGAGCTCGCACGCGGCGGCGTCCACCGCGTCGTGGGACGTGCCGCACATGAGCCCGGCCACGCGCAGAGCAGTAGATGTATCCCCAGGTGAAACCTGGTTTTCAGGCAACGGCTCCACCATCAGATCGACTCCTCCGGTCGGGTTTACGCCCGTGTTAGCCCCTTGGTCCCACTTTGCGTCACAATCTCCACCATGCTTGACGTCTCGATCGCCCCAGCTCCGGCGCCGGATGCGCCGTTCGAGGACCACATCGAATGGGCGCGCAACGCCCCTGCGACTCCTTCGACCCCCGCGGCGCTGTTTACCGACGGGCTTGCCGACACCCCCGTCGGCGACCGTCTCACGATCGACGCACCGAAGTGGGACTACCCGGCCCTCGCTCGCGAGGTCGTGCTCAGGTCGCGAGGTGCCGTGCTCGACATCGGCACCGGAAGTGGCGACTTCTTCGCAGGTCTCGGCCCGCTCCCGAGGGGTTCGGCCGCCACGGAGACCGGCCCCGCCTTCCTCACCGCGCGCCGCCGACTGGAACCGCTCGGCGTCGACGTCCGCCGGGCGGAGGCGTCCTGGAACGGCGACATGCTGCTGCCCTTCTTCGACGGTCAGTACAGCGTGGTGCTCAGCCGGTTCAGCACCATCGACCCCGACGAGGTGGGCCGCGTGCTGGAGCCCGGCGGTACGTTCCTCACCGAGCAGGTGGACACGCGCGACGGCATAGTCCTCAACCGGGCACTCGGCGTGCCGCTCGGCTGGGACCCGGACGCCGTCACCGTCGACGTGATCTCCGACGGGATGGTCGCCTCGGGTCTTGAGATCGTCGAGGCCACCGAGTACGCGGGCACGCGCACGTTCACCGACCTGTCCTCCGTGCTCTGGTACCTGCGGAGCGCGGCATGGCAGGTCCCGGATCTCGCGAGCCTCAGCCGGTCCGCCGTCGCGCGGCACGAGGCAGGGCTGCGTGCGCTGCACATGCACTTCGCGACGGGTAACGAGCTCGTCGACGAGGCCCCGCGCATCCTGGTCACGGCGCGCCGGCCGTTCTGAGCAGACTCGACATCGCCTCGGCCATCGCCTCCGGTGGCACGTCCGTCCCGTGCCCGGGCAGGGTCACCCGACGTGCCGCCGGCAGCGCCTCCGCCAGCGACTCCGCCGCGCGTTTGACGGACGCGGCGCTCGCGGCGCCGTCTGCCACCAGGACCGGCTGGATGATCTGGTGCCACCGGCCCATGAGGGCCCGGTGGCCCAGGGTGATGCCCGCGAGTATCCGGCCGTCGTAGGCGATGGTCGGAGCCATCGCCTCGAGGCCGGCCCATGAGGGTGACTCCCGCATGCGCGGCAGGAGTCCGCACGGCATCCCGACCACGTCGAGGAACAGCTCGACGGCGCTGCCGGGGTCGCCCACCTCGACGCAGATCTCGACCCCGGCGATCACCCGGGGATCGGTGGGCGGCTCGCCGCTCGCGATGTCGTACGTCGGCTCGTAGCAGAGCACGCCCGTGACGCCGGCCCCCAGGTCGGCCGCCGCGCGCAGCGCGAGGAACGCGCCGGTGGAGATACCGAGCAGTGCCGCCGGACCTGTGATTTCCAGCAGGGCGGCGATGTCGTCGATCTCCCGGTCCACGCTGTACGGGGGCGTGTCCCCGCTCCCGCCGCGCCCGCGGCGGTCGTAGCGCAGCGTCGTCGCCCGGTCGCCCAGTGCGGACGCCACGGCGAGCGTGGCGGGCAGGCGGTGGGCGAGCACACCGTCGACCACCACTATCGCGGGCGCCAGACCGGGGGTCGGTCCGGTCAGGTCGTACGCGATGCGGGTGCCGTCTGCCGACGTCGTGAAGGAGTCGACGGTGATGGTCGTCATGCAGGGCAGACGGATCGGCGCCCCAAAAGTCGTCGCTCCGGCAGATGCTCGAGGCTATCGATCTCGCGCCGGATTTCGCCGCGAGGAAAAAACCTGGGCGGCCGCCGCCCAGAGGCGTAAGTTCGTGGGCACATGAGAAAAGGAGGTGATCCGACGCAGTGATTTCACATCGGACCCATGAGGTGGTCGCGCGCTAGTCGCGTGACGCGCAAGCGTTTCGCGCCGACGCAGGTCGGGGGCTCAGCACGGGGCTTCCTGATCTGTTAGGCGCACGGGACAAGGTGGCGAGTTTCTCGCGACCACCGGAGCCCGCGGGTGCCGTGCCCTCGTCCAGCACGGCTGACGACAGTCGCCCCGCGGGCTTTCCCGCGCCTCCGGCCGGGGAGAATGATCGCGTGACTGCCTACCGCGTGATGACTGTCTGCACGGGAAACATCTGCCGGTCCCCGATGGCCGAGATCGTGCTCCGTGATCGTTTCGAGGCCGCGGGCCTCGGAGACTTCGTGGTCGTCGACTCCTCCGGCGTGAGCGACGAGGAGCACGGCAACCTGGTGGACCCGCGGGCCCGCGCGGTCCTGGCCGAGCACGGCTACCTCACTGGTGGCGGACACCACGCGCGCCAGGTGACCGCCGCCGACGTCGGCTCGCGGGACCTGGTGCTCGCCATGACCACCCGGCACGCGCGCGGCCTGCGGGACCTTGCCGAGCAGGGCGACCCCGTGATCCGGATGTACCGCTCGTTCGACCCGGCAGGCCACGGGCTCCCGGAGAACGAGCTCGACATCGCCGACCCCTGGTACGGCGGTCCGCACGACTTCGAGGTCTGCCTCGCCCAGATCGAGGCGGCCGCGGACGGCGTCGTCGACTTCGTCCGGGGGGAGCTCGGTGTGTCCTCCGGTGCGTGACCGGCGGACGTTTCACTCCACCACGCCCGGCCCGGTGACCGTCTGCCGATTACGGTGAGGGGATGACCTCCGCGTCGTCCGACCGGCTGGTGGTCCTCACCGGGGCCGACGGCCGCCTGGGTTCCAGGCTCGCCTTCCGCGTGGCAGCGGCGGGCGGTCGGCAGCGGCTGCTGGTCAGCGGCGAGGGTACGGCGCCCCACCTGCCCGACGGCGCCCCGTTGCCGGAGGCCGAGGTCGTCGCCGTGCCGCCCGACGTCGACTCCAGGGCGCTGACCAGCGCCTTCGCCGGTGCCTACGCGGTCTTCCTGGTGCCTGGCAAGGAGCGTCCGTGGCGGGTCGGCAAGCACCGCGCGGCGATCGACGCGGCGGTGCTCGCCGGGGTGCGGCACGTGGTCTACGTGTCTTCAGTGGGCGCGGGCCCGGACGCCATCTCGTCGGCGGCCCGTGACGACTGGCTCACCGAGGAGTACCTGCGCGGCACGGACCTCAGGTGGACGATGCTGCGGATCGCCATGTTCCACCGCACTCTTACCCTCGCGGTCTACGACGAGTCGTACGGATCGGCGCGGGACTCGGTGCTCCGGGCGCCGGCGGGAGACGGCCGGGTCGCCTCCGTGTCGCACGACGACGTGGCCGACGTCGCCACCGCGGTCCTCCTCGACGAGGACCGGAACCGCCACGCGGGCCGGATCTACCACGTGACAGGGCCGGAGGCGCTGCGCCTCGACGAGGTGGCCGCGGTGCTGTCGGGCGCCGCGCGCCGGGCGATCAGGTACGCGCCGCAGACCGTGGACCAGGCGCGTGCCCTGTTCTACCGGTCGACAGCCGGAGAGGTGGAGGACTGGATCTCGCAGTGCCAGGCGATCGAGGCGGGCGTCCTCGCGACGGTGAGCCCGGACGTCAGGCACCTGGCGGGGCGGGAGGCACGGTCGCTGGAGGCGTGGCTCGACGACTATCCGACGGAGTGGGGGCACCTGCGATTACCGTCGGTCAGATGACGAGCCTCTCCCTGGGTGTGGAAGACGGAACGACGCCCGAGCAGGCGTGGGAGCCGGACGTGCTGCCGGGCTTCGAACGCCTGACGCTGCCCCTGCAGCCCGACGAGGAGGAGTCCGAGGTCGTGGCGACGCTGGTGCGTCGCATCCGGCCGGCGGCGCCCGAGTCGCCGGGGGACCGACACGGGGACGAGCACCGCCGGGGCATCCGCCGGGTAGGCGCCGACAACCCACAGGTGGCGCGCCTCTGGGACGAGCTGTCCGAGCTGGGGCGGAGGCTGCACCTGGGCGGCGCGGGACGCGCACACCCCGATGCGCCCTCAGCGGCCGACGACGAGCAACAGGCCGTAGTGCCCGACGCCGGGGTGGACGTGCTGTACGTGCACGGCTGGCTCGACTACTTCTTCCAGACCCATCTCGCGGACTTCTGGGAGTCGCTCGGTGTCCGGTTCCATGCCCTTGACCTGCGGCGCTACGGGCGGAGCCTGCGCGAGGGCCAGACCCCCGGCTACGTGCGCAGCCTGACCACCTACGACGAGGACATCGAGGCCGCGCTCACGGCCATGGGGCACGGCAGGGCCGCGGAGCCCGAGCGCAAGCTGGTGCTCATGGGCCACTCCACCGGTGGCCTCACGGTCAGCCTGTGGACGGCGCACAACCAGGAGCGTGTGGCCGGGCTCGTGCTGAACTCGCCCTGGCTGGAGTTCCAGCCCCGCGAGGCGGTGCGCAAGATCATGGAGCCCGGCATCCGGGTGCAGTCCGCGCTCGTACCGCGCAGCCAGCTCGTCAACCTGGACCGCGGCCTGTACGCCCGTGCCATCTCCGCACGGTTCGACGGGGACTGGGACTACGACGTCGCCTGGCGCCCCGATGCCGGCTGGCGCGCCACCCCTGCCTGGCTCGCGGCGATCTTCCGCGGCCAGGACCAGGTGGCGCGCGGGCTCGGCATCGAGGTGCCGGTCCTGGTGCTGCTCAGCACGCGCAGCACCATCCCGACGCGGTGGAGCGAGGACATGAAGAGCACGGACTCGGTCCTGGACGTGGTCGGGATCGCCCGCCGGGTGCCCGACGTCGGCTCCCTCACCACCCTCGTCCGCATCGCCGGCGGTCTGCACGACGTGACCCTCTCGGCGGAGCCCGTACGTGAGCAGGTCTGGCGCGAGACGCGGCGCTGGTTCCGCGGCTACGTGACCAGGCGGGACTGACGCCGAGGCCGCCTGTTCGCTCGGTTCCGGCGGCATCTGGCGAGCCGGGAACCATGGTGAGACCCTGGAGAGCAGGTGCCCATATACCGCCGTCGGGCACGAGGGGCGATGCGCCATGACAACGCACCAGGAGACCCACCCCCGGGCTCGCCGGGGCGGGCCATATCTCGCTCGCAGCGAGACCGCCGTCGCGATCGCTGCGCTGATCCTCGGGATGCTCATCTCGCAGGGAGCCGCCGAGGGGGTGACGATCGTCGGCTGTCTCGCCATGGCAGCCGGAGCGCTGTTCGGCAGGTTCGGCGCCCGCTGGGGGCGCATGGCCGTGGCGGGAGGGCTGGGCTTCGTGGCCGGTTCCGTGCCCTACTGGCTCGTGACCGCCGTGGTCATCGTGGGCGCGTACGGCTTCTGACCGGTAGCGGGTCGGTCACCAGAACCTCCACCACGGGCGGCCCTCCGACGTCGTCGGATCGCGTCGCGGAGCCGGTGACGGACCGGACGCCGCCGTCCGCCGCGCCATGCGCCGGGCCTGCCACCGCGCGACCTCCTCCTCCACGTCCCTGGTGGGCGTGACGACGGGCGGCCCGCCCTGGAGCTGACGCCGGGCGTCGATGACGCGCGCGTTGAAGTCCGTCACGATCTCCCGGACCCGGGCTTCCATCGCCTCGAGGTCCAGCTTGGCGTCCAGCTCGGCGTCGTCCTTGCGCAGCTGGGCGGACGGCAGGACGCCCGTGATGTTCTCGCGCTCGATCAGGCCCTTGATCCACCAGTCGGGGTCGTGCGTCCCGGTCAGGCCGGGGATCGGCTTGCCCTGCAGAGGCAGGTTGTCGAACTCGCCGCGGCGCATCGCCTGGTCGACCACCGTGTCGACGTAGCGGGAGCGCTCCTCGACGGTCATGCTGCCGGGCGACTTCTTGGCTTCGTCGCGCTCGTCCGGGTCGGTGCTGCCGGGGGAGCCTGCCGGTTCCTCGGCACTCCCGGCCTCCCGGTCCACGCGGTACTGCGCGGCCCGACGGAGAGGGTCGTTGTCTGCGTCATCGCGCGAACCTGGCGCCATGGCAGCATGTTACAACTTTCACAAGCGGGCGGGAAGGGAAGCCTCGCTCCACCCGCCGAGCGGCTTGGTGGGCGATGATGGCCGCATGAAGGTCTCTCGCCGGTCTCACGTGCCCCCGTTCGCCGTCATGGAGGTGCTCGCCGCCGCGAACGCGCGGCGCGCCACCGGGGCGGACGTGCTCAACCTCTGCGCGGGGGAGCCGTCCACCGGCGCGTCCGACGTCGTGCGGGACCGGGCCATCGCCATCCTGAAGGACGGCACCCTCGGTTACACCGAGGCGATGGGCGTCCCGGCTCTGCGCGCGGAGATCGCCGGCCACTACAAGCGCTGGTACGACGTCGACCTCGACCCCGCGCGGATCGCCGTCACCACGGGCTCGAGCGGCGGGTTCGTGCTCGCTTTCCTCGCGTCGTTCGACGTCGGCGACCGGGTGGCCCTCGCCCGGCCCGGATACCCGGCCTACAAGAACATCCTCTCGGCCCTGGGATGCGAGGTCGTGGAGCTCGACTGCGGCCCCGAGACCCGCTACCAGCCCACGGTGTCGCAGCTCAACGAGGCCTACTACGGCGGGGGCCTCGACGGCGTCATGGTCGCCTCGCCCGCGAACCCGACGGGCACGATGATCACTCCGGCCGAGCTCGCTGCGATCGCCGAGTGGTGCGCCGACCACGACGTGCGGCTGATCAGCGACGAGATCTACCACGGCATCGCGTACTCGGACGAGGTGGCGCAGGCGACGGCGGCGACGTTCGTCGGCCAGGGCGCGATAGTCGTGAACTCGTTCTCGAAGTACTGGGCGATGACCGGCTGGCGGCTCGGCTGGCTGGTGCTGCCCGACGAGCTGGTCGGGCCGGTCGACGCGCTCGCCGGCAATGTCGCGCTCTCGCCGCCCGCGCTCGCGCAGCAGGCCGGTATCGCCGCGTTCACGCCCGAGGGGTACGCGGCTGCGGCGGAGAACGTGGCCCGGTACGCGGCGTCGCGCACCCTGCTCCTGGAGCGGCTGGGCGAGCTCGGCTGGCGACCCGTCGCACCGGCCGACGGCGCGTTCTACCTGTACGGCAACGTCGCCGAGTTCGGGCTCGACTCGGTCACCTACTGCGCGCGGCTCCTCGCCGAGGCCGACGTGGCGATCACGCCCGGCACCGACTTCGACGGCGTGCGGGGGCACGACTGGGTCCGGCTGTCGTTCGCGTCCTCCCTGGACACGGTGTCGCGAGCCGTCGACCGGATAGTGGCCTGGCACAAGACGCTCTGACCAGTCCCAGGCACCGCCGCGGCGTCACTGGCGCCGGCGCAGTACCTCCGGCAGGACCACCCACACGATCGCCAGCACCACGAGCACGCTCGCGCCGACGACGATGCCCTCGGTCCGCCCGACGACGA
Source organism: Promicromonospora sp. NPDC023805 (assembly GCF_040639635.1). NCBI lineage: Bacteria > Bacillati > Actinomycetota > Actinomycetes > Micrococcales > Promicromonosporaceae > Promicromonospora > Promicromonospora sp. NPDC023805. The sequence goes on from NZ_JBFAAH010000010.1 coordinate 103,352, forward strand.
CGTCGAACACCAGCAGGCTCGCGCCGGTCATCACGAGGGCGAGCACGGCGAGCGCTACCCGGGTGAGCCGGTCGGCCAGGGTGACGATGTGGCGCTTCATCTGCCGGCGGAACAGCGACCGGTGCACGCTCACCGGGGCCACGATGAGCGCCGTGGCGATCACCGAGGTCACGACCAGCGCCAGGTAGACCGTGCGCTGGTAGTCGTCGAGATCGGCGAACGCCGGCTGGAACGGCAGCGTGAGCAGAAACCCCGTCAGGATCTGCACGCCGGTCTGCATCACGCGCAGTTCCTGGAGCAGCTCGTTCCAGTTCCGATCAGCGCGTTCGTTCGGTGATTCCTTGCGTCCGTCGGCTTCCACGACCCCATTGTCGCAACTGTCGGGTACGTGGGAGCGGATGAAAAAATTTCACCCGCTCACATCACTGTCTCCCGTGGCCCACAAGTTTCACCCGGGAGAACATGCGGCTGGGGCGGGACGCGTCCGCGTCCCCGGGATGAGGGGCGTGGACTGATGAAAACCAAGATGCGTGTGCCGCTGAGCATGGCGCTCGGCGCGGCACTGATGATGACCGGCGTAGCGGCATCGAGCGGGGCCGTGACACCTGACGGTGCGGCTTCGCCCGGACCTTCCGCAGGGCAGACCCAGTCCATGACCATGCGGGTGGCTGACGTCGTCGTCACCGCCAAGATCTCCTTGCCGCCGGGTTCGGAGGTGCAGGGCTCGATCCTCGGGACCCTCAGCATCACGCACAACGGGACGTCCGCGGCGATGCGGTCGGGGCGCATGACGATGGTCGACCCGGACGGCCGGAGCCTCGTGGGCGCGCAGTTCGCCGCCACCAGCGCGGCGAATACCTGGACCTCGAGGGTGCCGCTGTCCGCGGACGCGAAGTCGGGCATCTATCAGGTCAGCGTGGCCGCGGAGATCGCGGTCACCACGTCCAACGGCGTGGTCAACGTGCCGATCCGCACCGAGAACCCGGCCCTGGTGCCGTTCCGGGCGCAGCGGAACATCCCAGCGATCTGGACGTCCCCGTCGAGCGCGCCCGCCGGCTCCACGATCTCGGTATCGGGCGCCGCGAACATGCGAAGCCTGGCAACCGGCGACTACCACCCGGCGACCGGTCAGGAAGTGAAGGTGTACTTCGACCCGACCGGCGACGCACCGGAAACCCTGCGCGCCACCCTCACCACCGACTCGCGGGGCTTCTTCACGACGCGCCAGAAGCCGGTCGGGTCCGGCAAGTGGCGGGCCGAGATGCCGATGACCGACGCGGGCGCGAAGACGGTGTGGACGATCACCTACTCGGAGCGGGAGCGCACCACGACGCTGCGCCAGGGTCAGGTCAGCGCTACCCAGAACGGCCACACCGCGGGTGACCACCTGATGACGCACGACGTCGTCGTCGGCCTGGCCCCCGTGCAGCGGCGGGTAGACGTCGGCAGCCTGGGCTTCACCGTCGGCGGCAAGTCGGGCTTCGTCAGCGCCGACAGCCGTCGTGGCGAGGGCAGCTTCCCCGACGGGTACCGCGTGGAGCGCGAGATGACGCACGCCGGTGTCGGCACGAGCGCCGTGAACCTTGTCTTCAACCCGACCATGCCTGCCGGCATCTACGACATCGGCATCCGGGACGCGATGAAGGCCTGTTCCGCACCGGACTGGGACGCGAACGACGCAGCCAGCGGCATCAGCAACTGCACGCACGACGTCCTGGTCCAGGACGACACAGTCACGACCATCGTGGTGAAGCGGGCCAGCACCACCACCATCGCGGCCTCGGACACGTCGTTCACCGGACCGAAGACCATCACGCTCAGCGGTGAGGTGCGCAAGGTGCAGCTCGTGAGCGGCGGCGGCGCTGCGGACAAGCCGGCGCCCAACACGTCGGTGGGTCTGTACTTCGACCCGGCTGGATCAGCGGGGGCGACCCTCCAGAAGACCGTCACCACCGGCGCGAACGGGACGTACTCGACGACGGCCCTGACGAGCACCTCTGGCACGTGGATCGCGAAGTACGCGGGCACCACCCTGCAGGCTTCGTCGCAGGCGACGGTGGCCATCACGGTCAACTAGCCAGCTCGTTGGCGGAAAGGTCCGCCTCTACCAAGCCATCCGGCATGCATTCTTGCGAGAGAGCATGCGAAGGGGCTTGGTAGAGGCGGACCTTTTGCTGTCAGCTACTCGGGGCCCGCGGTGTCAGCCTTGGGTGCCCCCGGACGAAGGAGAACCTCGTGCGCACTGATGTCCCGCAGCCGTTCGTGCTCGACCTGGCGGATCCCGCAGCCACCGACCTCGCGACGACCGGCGGCAAGGGCTCGTCCTTGGCGCGCCTGGCTGCGGCCGGCCTGCCGGTTCCCGAAGGCTTCCACGTCACCACCCGCGCCTACCGTGCCGCGGTGACAGGCGCCCCGCAGCGGGCGATCGTCGAGGCCGCGGCGCAGGTGGCCCCGGACCGGCCCGAGACTCACGAAGCCGCAGCAGCCCGTATCGCCGAGGTGTTCGCGGACCTGGAGATCCCGACGCAGGTGGCCGACGCCGTCCGGGCCGGCTACTCGAGCCTGCGCGTCCCGGACCCGAGCCGCCTCGGCGCGAGCGACCCGGCCGTCGCCGTGCGCTCCTCGGCGACCGCCGAGGACCTGCCGGGTATGTCGTTCGCGGGCCAGCAGGACTCGTACCTCAACATCAGCGGCGAGGAGGCGCTGCTGCGCGCGGTCCGAGACTGCTGGGCCTCCCTGTGGACGGCGCGCGCCATCGGCTACCGCGCCAGGCACGGCATCCCCGCCGACGAGGTGAGCCTCGCGGTAGTGGTGCAGCTGCTGGTCCTCGCCGACGCCGCGGGCATCCTGTTCACCGTCGACCCGATGACCGGCTCGCGCGACTGGGTGGTGATCAACTCGGCGTGGGGGCTGGGGGAGGCCGTCGTCGGCGGGCAGGTCAACCCGGACACCTTTCTGGTGGCCCGTGTGGGCGACGCCGTCCGGGCCACGGTGAGCACCAAGGAGGTGCGCACGGTGCGGACCGACGACGGGACCCGGAACGAGCCGGTTCCCGCCGAGCTGCGGCGTCGTCCGTCACTCACCGACGCGCAGGCCGCTCACCTCGCCGCGGTCGGTGCCCGCATCGAGGAGCTTTACGGGGCCCCGGTGGACGTCGAGTGGGCGGTGGACCACGGCCGGCCGTTCGTCCTGCAGGCGCGGCCCGTCACGTAGGACGCCGTCCCGGGCGACCAGAACGCGCTGGTCCGTGCGCTGGGGGGTCGCATATCCCGTACGCTCGGAGCACCGGTCCTGCGTATCCGTTCTGGAAGGAGCGTCGTGTCCTCCCCAACGACTCCCAGCGAGCCACCGCTCGATGAAACACTGGAGCAAGTGCTCGCAGGGGGCGCTCGCCCGCCTGTCGGCCGATACCGGCTGGAGCTGGCGACCGGCCAGTGGGCGTGGTCCGACGAGGTGTACGTGATGCACGGCTTCGAGCCGGGCCAGATCGTGCCGACGACGCCGCTCATGCTCTCCCACAAGCTCCCTGACGACCGGGCTCGGGTCGACGGCCTGCTGCGCCGGGCCGCGGAGACCGGGCAGCCGTTCAGCTCGGTGCACCGCATCCGCGACGCCCAGGGCAAGACCCGCACGCTGGCCGTCACGGGCCAGGGGCGGCGCGACCCCGCGACAGGCCGGGTGACCGAGCTGTTCGGCTACTTCATCGACGTCACCGAGTCGCACCGCGAGGCGGCGGCACGTGACGCGACGGCCTCCATCCAGGCCTCTGCCGAGCGTCGGGCGGTCATCGAGCAGGCCAAGGGCGTGCTCATGGTGATCTACGGCATCGACGAGGAGGCCGCGTTCGACCTGCTGCGGCAGGCCTCGAACCTGGCGAACGTCGCGGTGCGGGACATCGCCTACTCGCTGGTGGAGCTGTTCTCGGGGCCCGGCGTCACGGTGTTCCCGACCCGCGAGGCGATCGACGGGTTCCTGCAGAAGCCGGTCCTGCCGGAAGACCTCTGACGCACGTCGGCCGGGGTGTCATGACCGCGGTGCGGTAGCGGCAGCGAGCCGGTTGGGCCCAAGATCGGGACGTGCGTATAGCCACGTTCAACGTCCAGCACGGCCTCGGCCCCGACGGCCGCGTCGACAACCACCGACTGGCCGACGCGGTCGCGGCGCTCGACGCCGATGTCGTGGGCCTGCAGGAGGTCGACCTGCGGCAGGCTCGGTCCGGGGGCGCGGACCAGGCGCGGCTCTGCGCGGAGGCGATGGGTGCGGCCGACCACCGGTTCCGGGCGGCGTTGGCGGGACCGTTCCGCTACCCCGGCGTCCGGCGTCGTGCCCGCCGCGCGGAACGGCCCGACGTTCCCGGCTACGGCATCGCGCTGCTCTCCCGGTATCCCGTGCGGAGCTGGCACACGGTGCTCCTGCCGCCCGCCACCCCGTGGGTGTGGGGCCGGGTCCAGCTCGGCACCGACGAGCCCCGGGTGGCGCTCGTGGCCGAGGTCGACGCCCCGTCGGGGCCGCTCACCGTCGTGTGCACCCACCTCAGCGTCTACCGGTTCCCGACGGTGACCTGGGCGGGTGGGATCGCACGGCGTACGGCCGGATACCGCCGTGGCACGCCCGGGGAACGGCATGCGGAACGGCAGGTCGACCACCTCCGGCGTCGGCTCGCTGGGCTACCCCGGCCGCTGGTGCTGCTGGGGGACTTCAACCTTCGAGGGTCGGTGCCGGCCGACCGCACGGGCTGGCGCCCGCTCGCGACCGACGACACCTTCCCCCGGCACGATCCGCGGTTCCAGATCGACCACGTCTTGTGGGACGGCGGTGCGGACGCCGGCCCGCCCGAGGCCGTCGGCCGGGCGGTGGACACCGGGGTCTCGGATCACCGGGCGCTCCTGGTGGACCTGTCGTTCACACGGTCGGCCGGGTAGCGGTCCGTCCGGTTATCCCACGAAGATGCAGAACGTGTGGCCGTCCGGGTCGGCGAGCGCATAGAGCGGCTCTTCGGGGTCGTCCGACCGGTCGTAGCGCAGGGTCGCGCCGAGCTCGAGAGCGCGGTCGCGTGCCTCGGCGAGCGTGGCGACGTCGGGCACGCTGGTGTCCAGGTGCAGCTGCTGCGGTACACCGGGCTCCGGCCAGGTCGACCTGGGTAGCTCATCGACCTGCTGGAACGCGAGGGGCACGCCGCCGTCGTTCTGCAAGTTCAGCCAGTCGCGGCCCTTCGGGTCCGGCTCGCCGGCCGGCGGCGGCTCGTCGCCGGGGGCGTACGAGAGCCCGAAGAGCTGCCGGTAGAACTCTGCGAGGGCACGGGCGTCCGTGGTGTCGAGCACCACCTGTCGGATGCGCGGGTTCATCACGACAGCGCATCACAGGTCGGGTCACCCGCAACTCGGGGCTCGGCCGTGAACTACCTCCGCGAGGCCCGGCGCACGCAGCGCCGGACCTCGCGGAGGATCCCAGGAGGAGTGGACCGTCAGGCGGCTTCGGCGTACGCCCGGTGGCTGACGGCGGGCTGCGCCGCGGACTCCCGGTCGTCCTGCGCGATGTCCTCGACGATCGCGAGGGTCGGCGTGCCCTGCGCCTTCCGCCTCTTCGCGCGGAGCACGGTCGTCACCGCGTGCACGCCGATCAGGATGGCGGCGATGTTCGCGGCGGCGGACGGCCAGACGCCGTTCGACGCCGCGACCGTCAGCATGGTCACGCCGGCCAGCATGTTGGTGCCCTGGAACGCGAGAGAGTCGGCGTCCCAACGCCCGCGGCTGACCATGGCGTAGGCCACGAGGCCGGCAACTGCGCCAACCCAGCCGAGAGCGGTGGCAACCATCATGAGGGTCATGGCAATACTCCTGGTGCTTGAGATCTGGTGCTTGAGGTCCGAGAAAGAATCGAAACGATTCGATGAGGTGAGGAGTCCGTGCGCGGGAATCCTTCGGGGGGTGTGGCGTGGGGCCCGGGAGAGCTGGGCACGACCGCCGCCATGACCAAGCATGAGCCAGATTTGCCTTCAGCACAATCGAACGTTCGTGACTCCGGGATGTAGCATCGCTACATGCCGACGGACCCGCGAAGACTCGCTTTTCTCCTCGCCGTGCACCGTGCAGGCGGAGTGCTCGCGGCCGCTGATCTCTTGCATGTCACGCCCTCCGCCGTCTCGCAGCAGATCTCCCGGCTGGAGGCCGAAGAGGGTATCGACGTGCTGGACCGGGGGCCTCGTGGCGTAACTCTCACACCGGCCGGCCGTGTGCTCGCCGATGCCGCGGAGAGCATCGAGGCGGAGATGGTCCAGGCGCGCCAGGCCATCGCCGCCCTGGGCGGAGAGCTCACGGGCCGGGTGTCCGTGGGGTCCATCCAGACCGCCATCCGCACGGTCGTCGCGCCGATGCTCGTCTCGCTCGCCGAACGCCACCCGCACATCGAGGTGGACGTGCAGGAGTACGACCCTCCGGACGCGACCCGTCGCCTGCGTGCCGGCGACCTGGACGCGATAGTCCTGGAGCGCGACGTCGACGTCGACGCCCCTGCCCCGCGTGGCGCCCATGACGTCCCGCTGCTCGACGAACCGTGGCGCATAGTCGTGCCGACCAGCCTGCCCGCGCCGGAACGCATAGACGATCTCGCCGGGCTCATGTGGGTGGGCCCGCAGGCGGGATCGGCCGCGGACCGCGCGCTCGGTCGTCTCGCCGCCCAGCTCGGCACGGCCTTCGAGACCCGGCACGCCTACAACGACTTCGACACGGCGATCTCGCTCGTCGCCGCGGGCCAGGGCGTTGCCATGCTGCCCGCGCTGGCCCTGCAGCAGGAGATACCCGACAGCGTCGCCGTGGTGGCGCTCCCTGGTCTCGGCTCGCGGCGCATGGTGGTGCGGCACCGCCAGAACCGGCACGAGCCGGGACCCGCGGTAGGGGCGGTCGTGGACGAGATGGTCGCGGCGGCACGCGAGATCGACCTGGGATAGGTCCCGCGGGCCGGCTGCGCGGGGCGCCCCGGCCTCGTACGCCGATACCGGGGCGCGATCCGCGCCGCTAGGATGTCCGCATAACTGAAGATCTTCAACGGTCCCGGGCCTCGACGAGCTCGATCACCAGGACCGTGCCGCCAGAACCGTGACGGGAGAGTCCGGCCGGGCGTGCGCCTCCGCCGTCGGGCAGAGGTGCCTCCGGAGAACCGGCGCCGAAGGAGCAATTTCCTCCCCGGGAATCTCTCAGGCCCCCGTACCGCCACGGTGAGGCAACTCTGGAAAGCGAGCCGCTCCGCCGTCAGGCAGAGGGGCTCCACCGACGGTGCAAGCCGGCGCGTCCCGCCCTCCTCCCGGATTCCGGGCGGAGCACGACGGACCGGCAAAACTCTCAGGTAGACGCACGCCCCGGGTGGGCAGGGTGTCGGATGACAGAGCGGGGAGGGACCGCAGTCGTCCCCACGCCCTCGGACAGCCAGGAGCCCGCCGTGAGCACGCCTTACCACCCCGACGTCTTTGCCGACCGGCATCTCGGCCCTCGCGGCCGCGAGGTCAGCACCATGCTGGACCAGCTGGGCATCGACACCATGGACACGCTCGTCGACCGGGCCGTGCCCAAGGCGATCCGCAGCCAGGTGCCGCTGAACCTGCCGGCCGCCCGCACGGAGCCCGAGGTGCTCGCCCACCTGCGTGAGCTGGCCGGCAAGAACCAGGTGAAGACCCAGATGATCGGCCAGGGCTTCTACGGAACGCACACGCCCGCCGTCATCCGCCGCAACGTGCTCGAGTCGCCCGCCTGGTACACGGCCTACACGCCCTACCAGCCGGAGATCAGCCAGGGCCGGCTCGAGGCGCTCCTCAACTTCCAGACCGCCGTCGAGGACCTCACCGGGCTCGAGATCGCGAACGCCTCCCTGCTCGACGAGGCGAGCGCCGTCGCCGAGGCCGTCGCCCTGATGTGGCGCGCGTCGCGGGCCAAGGAGGGGTACGTGGTCCTCGACGCCGACCTGTTCGGGCAGTCGCTCGCGGTGGCCCGGGGTCGCGCCGAGGCGATAGGCCTCCCGGTAGTCGTGGCCGACCTCACCGATGGCCTGCGCGCCGGCCTTCCGGCCGAGCTTCCGCCGGGCGAGCTGGTCGGTCTCGTGGTCCAGCAGGCCGGTGCATCGGGCCGCGTGCTCGACGCGCGCGGCGTGATCGCCGAGGCCAAGGCCGCCGGTGCGCTCGTGACCGTCGCGACCGACATGCTCGCCCTCACGCTCCTGGTGAGCCCGGGTGAGCTCGGCGCCGACATCTCGGTCGGTTCGGCGCAGCGCTTCGGCGTCCCCCTCTTCTACGGCGGCCCGCACGCCGCCTACATGGCGGTCAAGAAGGGTCTGGAACGCCAGCTCCCCGGCCGTCTCGTCGGCGTCTCGATCGACGTCGACGGCGCCCCCGGCTACCGACTCGCCCTGGCCACCCGCGAGCAGCACATCCGTCGCGAGAAGGCCACGAGCAACATCTGCACGGCCCAGGCCCTGCTGGCCATCGTGGCCAGCATGTACGCGGTCTACCACGGCCCGGACGGCCTGAAGGCGATAGCGACCCGCGTCCACCAGCACGCGGCCAGCCTGGCGGGAGCGCTGCGGTCAGCGGGCGTGGAGATAGAGCACTACACCTTCTTCGACACGGTCCGCGCGGTCGTCCCCGGCAAGGCCCAGGAGCTCGCGCGCGCCGCAGCAGAGGCGGGCTACAACCTCTTCGTCCCGGACGAGGACCACCTCCAGATCAGCTTCGACGAGACGACGACCGCCCAGGACGTCGTCGCCGTCGCTCAGCTGCTGGGTGGAGTCCCGACAGGCTCGACCACCGGTGCAGACCTGCCCGCGGACGTGACCCGGACGACCAAGTTCCTCCAGCACCCGATCTTCCACACCCACCGCTCCGAGACGAGCATGCTCCGGTACCTGCGCAAGCTCTCCGACAAGGACCTCGCACTGGACCGCACGATGATCCCGCTGGGCTCCTGCACCATGAAGCTCAACGCCACCGCCGAGATGGAGGCCATCTCCTGGCCCGGCTTCGCGGACATCCACCCGTACGCGCCCGTCGACCAGACCCAGGGCTACACGGAGCTGGTCACCGCGCTGGAGCAGCAGCTCGCAGAGATCACGGGCTACGCGGCCGTCTCCCTCCAGCCCAACGCGGGCAGCCAGGGCGAGTTCGCGGGCCTGCTCGCGATCAAGGGCTACCACGCGTCGCGCGGCGAAGGGGGTCGCGACATCGTGCTGATCCCGGCGTCGGCCCACGGCACGAACGCTGCCTCGGCGGCGCTCGCGGGCCTGCGGGTCGTGGTGGTGTCGACGGCGGACGACGGCGAGATCCTGCTCGACGACCTGCGCGCCAAGCTGGACCAGCACGGCCCCCAGGTGGCGGGCATCATGATCACGTACCCGTCCACGCACGGCGTGTACGAGGAGCACGTGCGCGAGGTCTGCGACCTGGTGCACGACGCCGGCGGCCAGGTGTACATCGACGGCGCCAACCTCAACGCGCTGGTGGGGCTCGCCCGGCCGGGCGAGTTCGGCGGCGACGTCTCGCACCTGAACCTGCACAAGACGTTCTGCATCCCGCACGGCGGCGGCGGTCCGGGCGTGGGCCCGGTCGCGGTGGCGGAGCACCTGGTGCCGTTCCTTCCCGGCGACCCGACGCCGGGGGTCTCGACCAGTGCCAGCGGCGGTGTGGCGGGCATCCCCGTGGCCTCGACGCGGTACGGCTCCGCCGGCATCCTCCCGATCTCGTACGCCTACGTGGCGCTCATGGGGCCGGACGGGCTGACCGAGGCGACCAAGGCCGCCGTCCTCACCGCCAACTACGTGGCGAGCCGCCTGAACCCGTACTTCCCAGTGCTGTACACGGGCCCGAACGGCCTGGTCGCGCACGAGTGCATCCTCGACCTCCGCAAGATCACCGCCGAGACCGGCGTGACCGCGGAGGACGTCTCGAAGCGGCTCATGGACTACGGCTTCCACGCGCCCACCCTGGCGTTCCCGGTGCCCGGCACGCTGATGGTGGAGCCGACCGAGTCGGAGGACCTGGCGGAGCTGGACCGCTTCATCGCCGCGATGATCGCCATCCGCGGCGAGATCGACGCCGTCGCGGCGGGCCGGTGGAGCGCCGAGGACTCGCCGCTGCGCGGGGCGCCGCACACCGCGGCGTCGCTCATGACCGACGTGTGGGACAAGCAGTACTCGCGCGAGCTCGCGGCGTTCCCCGTGGCGAGCCTGCGGGCCGGGAAGTACTGGCCGCCGGTGCGCCGCATCGACGGTGCCAAGGGCGACCGCAACCTGGTCTGCTCGTGCCCGCCGGTCGAGGCGTACGCCGAGTGACCGACAACCAAGGAGTGACCGTGGCTGACAAGACCACCCCGCTTCACCACGAGCACGTAGCGCTCGGAGCTTCGATGACGCCGTTCGGCGGCTGGCTCATGCCGCTGCGGTACACGTCCGACCTGGCCGAGCACCGCGCCGTGCGCGAGGCCGCGGGCCTGTTCGACCTGTCGCACATGGGCAACATCAACGTGACCGGTCCCGACGCCGCCGCGTTCCTCGACCATGCGCTCGTCGGGTACATCTCCAAGGTCCGCGAGATGGGTGCGCGCTACTCGATGATCTGCGCCGAGGACGGCAGCGTGCTCGACGACCTGATCGTCTACCACCTCGCTCCCGGCGAGTACTCGGTCATCGCGAACGCCTCGAACGCGGAGCTCGTCCTCGCGAAGCTGCGGGAGCGCACCACCGGCTTCGACGTCGCGCTCCAGGACGTCCAGGCGGGCCAGGCGCTGATCGCCGTACAGGGTCCGCGGGCCACCGAGATCATGCTCGCCACGGCGGGCCTCGCGGAGGACGCCGAGATCTCCGGCGGCACCGCGTTCGCCGACCTCAAGTACTACGCGTGCATGCGCATGCGCTTCGAGGGCGTGCCCGTGCTCGTGGGCCGCACGGGGTACACGGGCGAGGACGGGTTCGAGATCTGGGTCCCGGCGGACCAGGCCGTCGCGCTCTGGCGTGCGCTGCTCGCGGCCGGTGAGCCGCTGGGCCTCGTCCCGGCGGGCCTGTCGGCGCGCGACTCGCTGCGTCTCGAGGCCGGCATGCCGCTCTACGGCCACGAGCTCGACACCACCACCACGCCCTTCGAGGCGGGGATGGGGCGCGTGGTGCGCCTCGACAAGGTGTCCGACGACGGCACGCCGCTCCCCTTCGTCGGCCGCGACGCCCTGGCAGCGCGCAAGGAGTCGGCGCCGGCCCGCGTGCTCGTCGGGCTGCGGGGCGAGGGCAAGCGCCCGGCGCGCGCCGACTACGACGTCGTGCTGAGGGCCGAGGGCACCACCCCCGGAACGGTGGTCGGCAAGGTCACCTCCGGGGCGCCGTCGCCCACGCTCGGCTACCCGGTCGCGATGGCGTACGTGACGCCGGAGGTGTCGGCGGAGGGCACGGAGCTCGCCGTCGACGTCCGCGGGCGGGCCGAACCGTTCGTGGTCGTGCCCATGCCGTTCTACCGTCGTCCTCAGAACTGAACCCCCGATCCCGCAAGGAGCTGTCATGGCCGACTTCCCCGAGAACCTGAAGTACACCACCGAGCACGAGTGGCTCGACGGTTCCACCCCCGCCGTCATCGGCGTGACCGACGTCGCGGCCGACGCGCTCGGTGACGTCGTCTACCTGGAGCTGCCCGAGGTGGGCGCCACCGTCGAGGCCGGCGCCGTGGTGGGCGAGATCGAGTCCACGAAGTCCGTGTCCGAGCTGTACTCACCGGTCAGCGGCACCATCACCGAGGTCAACACCGAGGCCGTGGAGAACCCCGAGATCGTGAACAAGGACCCCTACGGCAAGGGCTGGCTCTTCAAGGTAGAGGTGACCGGGGCGGGCGAGCTGCTCACCGCCGCGGAGTACGCCGCGCACACCGGAAGCTGACTTCCGGGGCCCGCGGAGGCCGCCGTCGAACCGCCCCTCAGGTCACCCTTGTGTGCATCTGGGGGGCGGCTTCGGTATCGGAACGGTAACAGTCGAAAACTTGCGTCAGAACTGCGTCATGAACTCCATGCGGGGCACTTAACCCCATAGCAGCAACCGTAGGCCGGAACCCCAGAACCGGCCGCTGTGTGGAGGAAACCGATCATGAGCGTAATGACCCTTGACCACCGTGTGCCCAGCCTCACCCGCCGTGAGCGGGTCATCCTGGCGAACCTCACCGAGGACGCCACACTCGAGCAGATCGCTCGACGCCTGTACGTCACCCGTAACACGGTGAAGACGCAGGTCCGTAGCGTCTACCGCAAGCTCGGCGTGTCCTCGCGTGCGGAGGCGATTGCCAAGGCGAACGAGTTCCAGCTCGCTGACTGACACACAGCACACCCGACGACGGCGCCACTCCCCAGAGGCGCCGTCGTCGTTCTGTGTCCGGGAAGTCGTCGGCGGGTCATCACGACCCGCCGTCGGTATCTTCGGGTGGGAGACTGCTCCGCATGCAGGAGCCCCTCATCAACGTGGTCGCCGCGGCGATCGTGGACGACCTGAACCGCCCCACCCGGCTGCTCGCCGCCCGCCGCTCTGCTCCGGCGGCGCTCGCCGGCCGCTGGGAGTTTCCCGGTGGCAAGGTGGAGCCGGGCGAGGACCATCTCTCCGCGCTGCACCGTGAGCTCGACGAGGAGCTCGGCGTGACGGTGGCCATGGGCGCCGAGCTCCCGGGGCCGGACGGCGGGGTGTGGCCGATCACCAGCAAGCACCGTATGCGGGTCTGGTTCGTGCAGCTGCAGGACGGCGCGCCCGAACCGCTGGAGGACCACGACGAGCTGCGCTGGCTGACGGCCGCCGAGCTGGACGACGTCCCGTGGCTGGACGGGGACGTCCAGATCGTCACGGCCCTGCACAGGCACCTCGGGCCGGACGGGTCAGTGCGCGCCGGCTGAGACGTTCCTGCGGTTACGAGCCGCCGCGACCCGGTGACCGAGGGGTACGAACGCGCCGTCCATCAGCACCGGCACCACATCGGTGACGTCGACCGCCGTGGCGATCGTGACGTCGTCGGCGAACCCGGAGTCGAGCAGCTCGCGACCGCTCGCGGTCCCGCCCACCGTGTCCATGGTGTCCTTGGTGCCCTTCCAGAGGGTGATCGTCGCCGCGGTCTCCGGCGAGATGCTGACCTTGGGCAGCATCGTCGTGAGCCGCGTCGCGATGGCACCGACGGCAAGGTAGTCCTCGAGCGCGGGGCGCAACGTGTCGTCGGGCCACCGTTCGCCCACGGGGACCAGCACGACGTCGTGCTTCTCCGACGCGTCCAGGTGTGCGGCAGCGAGGCCGGCCACCGCCTTCGCGTTGCGCAGGCTGCCCGCGACGATGAGGGCACCCCGGTTGGCGATGGTGTGGCAGATCTGCGCCGCGCTGGGCGAGGGGATGACGAGGCGTTCGGCGTCGAGGTCCTGCAGCGACGCGGGGGAGATGCTGATGCCGTCCTCCCACCGCGGGCCTGCGAGGGCCGCGCGCATGGTGCGCGCGAGCCGGGCCGCACCCGCAGGATCGTGGTACGGGAACGGGTACACCCCGGCGCCCTGTTCGCACGCGACGGTGACGGTGGTGGAGAAGGAGAGCACGTCCACGACGACCACGAGAGACGCGCGCGCATCCGTGGCGGTGAGGGCGAGTGCGCCGGAGATGCCCCAGTCCGTGCGCACACGGGCAGGACGTTGGTCGAAGGCGGGGGACGTGTTTGCCACGGACGCATCGTAGTGTCACCCGAACTCGCCCATGTTTCGCGCTCAGCGAACACCGATGGGGTTCGGACGCCCTGCACACTCCCTGCGTCGGGTCATGGGCTCGCCGCGCGGTGCTCCCGTTGAACATCCCGTCCGGGGTCCGAGAAGGACCGGGGATGCCACGAGGTGGGTCGGCGACGTTGTCGGCCGTGTCCCACGGAATCTTGGCCAACCCGCTGACCTGCGAAATCACCGCCGCCTTACCGGTGCGCCCAGAATTCGGCGCCGCGGCCCGACCGTACTTCGACCGCAGGACACGCCACGCGACAGCGCCGTGCCGACGGCTCCGAAACCCCCGGCGAGCACTCCGCCGCGCGTCGGCAAGGCCATAGAAATTTCCGGAGATGTCACCCACCTCGATCTCGATGGCGTCGGCGTAGCCGTGGTCACCGGCCACGAACCGCGCCGGAACGAGCGAGCACTGCGCCGATCCGCGAGCCGACCGTGAGGAGGAGTCGGCAGGGCGGTAGATTTGGCTCATGAGTGACTTCGAAGTGGCCCGTAGGCAGAAGCAGGAGCCCACGGCGACCCTGCTGGTACGCGCGATCATGTGCTTCGCGCTCTTCCTCGGCGGGTTCGCGCTGATCGCTGTCGGTGGAGCGGACCAGGGACCGTCGGCGCCCTACCTGTTCGTCGCCGGAATCCTTGCCGTCGGCCTGTCGTTCGGGCTGCCGATGATCGGCGCCACCGAGCGGTAGGCACGTACGACACGAGCCCCGAGGGCGTGTTGAAGAAGGGTCGCAGCCGTGTGCTGCGGCCCTTCTTTTGGCTTCTCCACTGGCCTCGCGGGCCGCTCCGGGACACGCTGTCACCCGTATGTCACAGGTTTGTTAGAACCCTTGACAGATTAAGGGGCAAGTGAAAACGTGACCTGCACCACGAACGAGCAGGACAAGCCCAAGGAGCAGCAATGGCGCAGTACAGGAGGCTCGGCGGGATCCTCGTGATCACGCTCGCCACGACGACCGGCCTGACGGCCTGCGGGTTCGGCGGGTCCGGGTCGGACGACGGCGCGGACGGCGGTGCGACCACCCTCGACCTGCTCGTTCCCAGCTACTCCGACGCGTCCCAGGGCCTGTGGGAGGACGTGATCGCCGGGTTCGAGGAGACCAACCCGGACATCGACGTGAACCTGCAGGTCGAGTCGTGGGACAACCTCGAGTCCGTGATCGCCACCAAGATCCAGGGCGGCGAGGCCCCGGACATCTACAACGGCGGCCCCTTCGCCGGCTTCGCAGCGGACGAGCTGCTGTACCCGGTCGAGGACGTCACCTCCGACGAGACCTACGCCGACTTCCAGCCGACGTTCCTGGAGAACGCCGCGGTCGGCGACACCACGTACGGCCTGCCGTGGATCGCCTCGGCCCGTGCGCTGTTCGTCAACGACGCGCTCCTCGAGGAGGCAGGCGCCGAGGTCCCCGCCACGTGGGACGAGCTGCTCGAGTCCGCTACGAAGGTCTCCGAGCTCGGCGGCGGTGTGGCCGGCTACGGCATGCCGCTCGGTTCCGAGGAGGCGCAGGCCGAGGCGGCCGTGTGGCTCTGGGGCGGTGGCGGCAGCTTCGGTGACTCCGAGGCCATCACCATCGACACCCCGGAGAACGCGGTGGGCGCCGAGTTCATCAAGACGATGATCTCCGCTGGCGCCACGCAGGCCGACGCCGGTGCGACCGACCGCAGCCCGCTCTTCGACATCTTCGTCCAGGGCAAGATCGGCATGCAGATCGGTCTGCCGCCGAGCGTGGGCCAGATCGAGTCGGACAACCCGGACCTCGAGTACTCGATCCACCCCATCCCCACCGAGGACGGCAGCCCGTTCACGCTCGGTGTGGCCGACCACCTCATGGCGTTCCAGAACGACGGTGACAAGCAGGAGGCCATCACTGCCTTCTTCGACTACCTCTACACCGCCGACGTCTACGTCCCGTGGGTCCAGGGCGAGGGCTTCCTGCCCACCACCCTGTCGGGCTCCGAGCAGCTGGCCGACGACGAGGCGCTCGCCCCGTTCCTCGAGGTGCTGCCGGACGCGCAGTTCTACCCGAGCACCAACCCGGCCTGGCAGACGGCTGACTCTGCGTTCAAGGCCAACTTCGGCCAGCTCGACAGCGACAAGTCCGCCGAGGACGTGCTCGCCGAGATCCAGGGACAGGTCGACGCCGGCTGACGCCTGGCGCTGACCGCTCTACGCAAGCACGCGTCGACGACATCCGACGCTGAACCGAAAGCACGAGGAACCTGGTGAAGGACCTTCTGAAGGCCCTGCCATGGATCGGGCCCGCGGTCGCACTCATTGCGGCAGTGGTCCTGTTCCCGGTAGGCCTGATGTTCTGGAACTCGACCCGCGACATCAGTCAGAGCGGCGTGGATGACGGGGGCGTAGGCCTCGCGAACTTCGCGACGGTGGTCGGCTTCCAGTACTTCTGGCCGATCCTCGGGCGGACCGTCATCTGGGTGGTCGTCGTCGTGGCCTGCACCCTGATCGGGTCGCTCGCCCTCGCGGCGCTGCTGAACAAGGCGTTCCCCGGGCGTCGCCTGGTGCGCATGGCCGTGATCGTGCCGTGGGCCGCCAGCGTGGTCATGACCACGCTGGTGGTGCACTACGGCCTGGAGCCGTACTTCGGCATCATCAACTCGTTCCTCGTGGACATCGGCCTGATCGACACACCCGAGGGCTACGGCTGGACCCGGCATCCCGAGACCGCGTTCGCGTGGGCGATAGTGGTCGCCGTGTTCGTGTCGCTGCCGTTCACGACCTACACGATCCTGGCCGGCCTGCAGACCGTTCCCGGCGAGACCGTCGAGGCCGCGCGCATCGACGGCGCCAGCGGGCTGCGCACCTACTTCAGCGTGGTGCTCCCGCAGCTGCGGGGTGCGGTCTCGGTGGCGGTGCTGATCAACATCATCAACGTGTTCAACTCGCTGCCGATCCTGCGCGTCATGACGGGGTCCATCCCCGGCTACGACGCCGACACCGTGATGACCATGATCTTCAAGTACATGCAGAACCAGCGGCAGATCGACCTGGCCAGCGCGCTGTCCGTCATCGCGTTCCTGGTGGTCATCGGGATCGTCGCCATCTACGTGCGGGTCGTCCGCCCCCTCGAGGAGGTCTGATGACCGTGACCACCGCATCGGCGACCGCGCCGCGCAAGGCGACCCGGCCGCCGTCGGACGACCGGAAGCGCGTGCGGAAGTACACGGCGGACCAGGTACCGATCGGGTCCCTGCTGCTGCGCATGTTCGCAGGCCTCGTGGTGCTGGTGGTGTTCATGCTGCCGTACCTGATCATGTTCTTCGGCTCGGTGAAGACCAAGGCCGAGATCAGGTCGGTCGACCCCACCTACTTCCCCACGGAGTGGCACTGGGAGAACTACGTCACGATGTGGGCCACGCCCGAGACGCCGCTGCTGCAGAACCTGATCTCCACCCTGGTGATCTCGCTGTGCGCCACGCTGCTCGTGCTCGCCGTCGCGCTGCCCGCCGCGTACTACACGGCGCGGTTCCGGTTCCCCGGCCGGCTAGTGTTCCTGTTCCTCGTGATCGTGACCCAGATGGTGCAGCCGGCGGTGCTGACGTCGGGCCTGTTCCGCCAGTTCATCGCCCTCGGGATTCTCGATACGTGGGCCGCGATGATCCTGGTCAACGCGGCGTTCAACCTGTCGTTCGCGGTCTGGATCATGCACAGCTTCTTCGCGAGCATCCCGAAGGAGGTCGACGAGGCCGCGCAGATCGACGGCGCCGGCACGTTCACCGTCCTGACGAAGATCAACCTGCCACTGGTGTGGCCCGGGATCGTGACGGCAGTGGTGTTCACGTTCGTCGCGTCCTGGAACGAGTTCGCGGCGTCGCTGGTGCTGCTGTCGACGGCCGGCAACCAGCCGCTGTCCGTGGCGCTGACGAAGTTCGTGGGTCAGTACGAGACGTCGTGGCACTACGTGTTCGGGGTGTCCATCGTGGCGATCGTGCCCGTTGTCATCCTGTTCATGGCCATCGAGAAGCGGCTGGTGGGCGGCCTGGTGGCTGGGTCGGTGAAGTAAGCGAGCTCGGCGCGCGCAGTCGGTGAGCCGGGTCGTCTCGACCGTCGGACGAATTCTGTCCCAGTGGTGGACATTCGCTTAGCATGGTGGCGAACCCATCCAGAGCGGTCGAGAGTCCTGGCTCCCTGACACCGCAGCAACCTGCCGACTTCCTGCCTCGAGGCCGTGGCGTGAGGACGTAAGGTGCTCACGCCAGGTTCGATGGAGCAGCCATGGTCGCCGAGGTACATCCGCACCGCCCCACGGTGTCGTTCGAGCTCATGCCACCGCGCCGGCCCGACGCCGCACCGAACTTCTGGGAGACGGCACAGCGCCTCGTGGCGGCCCGTCCGGACTTCGTGTCCGTCACGTACGGCGCCGCGGGTGGCGACCGAGCGACGTCGCGCGAGGTGCTCGCCACGCTGCTCAGGGGCACGCCTGTGCTGCCGGTGGCCCACCTGACCTGCGTGGGTGCGTCCCGCGAGGACGTGTCCGAGGTGATCGACGAGTTCCTCGACGCCGGCGTGCGGTCGTTCCTCGCGCTGCGGGGGGACCCGCCGCGCGACGAGCCGGACTGGCGTCCCGCGGACGACGACGTGCGTTCCAGCATCGACCTGGTCCGGCTGCTGCGGCAGGTGGATGAACGTCGTTGTGCGGCGGACGCCAGCACCGCCCTGCGGTCCGCGGCGCGTCCGCTCACCATCGCCGTCGCGACGTTCCCGGACGGCAACCCCGGGGCCGGCACCACGCGCGAGCAGGAGGTGCGGCGGCTCCTGGAGAAGCAGGAGGCGGGCGCGAGCTTCGCGATCACCCAGTTCTTCTACCGGGCCGAGTCCTATACCGGGTTCGTGGAGTCGGCTCGTTCGGCGGGGGTGACCATCCCGATCCTCGCCGGGATCCTGCCCGCCACGGAGGCCCGTCGCCTGCGCCGCGTCGAGGAGCTCACGGGCGTCGCGGCGCCGGCCGACCTCCTGCGAGAGCTCGACCGGCTCACGGGGCCCGGCGGCGAGGTCGACCCCGAGGCCCAGCACGAGCGCGGCCTCGAGTACTCCACGACCCTCGCGCGCGACGTGCTCGACGCCGGTGCCCCCGGCGTGCACGTGTACACGTTCAACAAGCACCGGCCGGCTCTGGACCTGCTCGAACGCGCGGGGCTGATCGGCCGCGCGGCGGTTTGATCGTCCTGTCGATGGACCTGCCCGGCGCCGACCCCGGCGCCAGGGCCGCGGCATGCGCCAGGCCCACAGGTCACCTGGGTGGGCCTGTGGGCCTGGCGTGCCGGACGAGGCTCAGCACCCGCAGGTGACGCCCTGAGCGATGGCGTCCTTCGTCCAGGTGTACTGGGCGTTGCCGACCACGACGAAGTTCCAGTAGCCCTGCTTGGCGCGGATCGGGACGGTGAACCTACCCGCGCCGTTCGTCTTGACGGACGTGATGTAGGTTGCGTCCTCGGTGTAGGGGCTGGCGTGGTGGTAGATCCGGACCGTGACGCCACCCGCCATGTTGTAGCTGCCGATGCCGGTCGGGTACTGGACCCGCAGCCGCTTGACCTGGCCCGTCAGCGTGCCGGGCTCGCCGTGGGTGTCCTGCGAGTTGGAGATCGCGTAATCGGAGAGGATCGTCTCGCGGCGCAGTTGCACCTGCTTGATGCTGCGCACGTCCACGGAGTGCGTAGTGACCTGGCCACCGCGCTTGACCTTGGCGGTGACCTCCAGGCCGACGTCGTAGGCACCCGGGATGACCGTCGGCGGGAGCTCCACCGTCCCGCCGATCCGGAGGTCCTCGTCGAACGACAGCGTGTAGCGGCGCGTGCTGTCGCTCCCGACCCGCTGGAGCGTGAGGTACGCGTCGTCGACGTCGGTCACGATCCCGCCCTCGGTGCCGAGGGCCACAGCCCACTGCACGTCGAACGGGTCGATCTGCCTCGGCTTCGTGGTGTGGCCCATGAGCACGTCGCCCTTGGCCTCGAGCTTGGCCCGGAACACGGTCCCGTTGACCTCGTCGCTGACGACCACCGGTGCGGCGGTGGCTGTGGTCGGGACGGCGACCGCGCCGCCGACGAGCAGCAGTGCCGCCAACGTGGTGCCGGCGAGAGCCTTTCGGGTGAGGCCGTTCCTGATGATCGACATTTCTTCATCCCCTTGGTGCTGCACGCCGCTGCGTGCTGGCCGTCCGGTGCCGGGTTCGGCGTCCGTCATTGCTCAGTACGGTCGGGAGGACGGAACCGATGAGGACAGGAGCGGGTGAGGTTTGCAGGAGGCGCAGCGGTACTCCATCGCGAGCCAGCGATTGCCCCGGTACGGGTCAGACCCACAGGCCGCCCGAGTGGCCTGTGGGTCTGACGTGTTGAGGCGAAGGTCAGCAGCTGCAGACGGGACCCTGTGAGGCGAACGCGTGGCCCCAGACGTACTGGTCGTTCCCGACCGGAACGATCTTCCAGTAGCCGGCCTTGGCGCGGACGGTGGTGGTGAACTGCCCGGCACCGTTTGTCTTGACGGACTTGATGTAGGTCGCCTTGTCCTCGTCGAAGGGGCCCGTCGCGTGGTAGATCCGCACGGTGACGCCGCCCGCCATGTTGTAGCTGCCGATGCCGGTCGGGTACTGGACCCGCAGCCGCTTGACCTGGCCCGTCAGCGTGCTGGGCTCCCCGTGGGTGTCGTCCGGGTTGGAGATCTCGGCCTTGACGATGGTGTCGCGACGCAGCAGCACCTGCTTGACCCTCGGCACGTCCACCGTGTGCGTGGTGACCTGGCTGCCGCGCTTCACCGTGGCAGTGACCTCCAGGCCGACGTCGTACTTCCCGGGGACGGAGGTCGACGGGAGCTCGATGCCTCCCCAGATCCGGAGGCCGTCGTCGAACGACACCGGGTAGCGGCGCGTGCTGTTGCTACCGACCCGCTGGAGCGTGAGCTGCGCCGCGCTGACGTCGGTCACGATCCCACCCTCGGTGCCGAGCGCCACGGAGTACCGGATGTCGAAGGGGGCGATCTGCGTGGGCTTCTTGGTGTGCCCGATGAGAACGTCGCCCAAGGCCTCGAGCTTGGCCCGGAACACCGTCCCGTTGACCTCGTCGGTGACGACCACCGGTGCGGCGGTGGCTGCGGTCGGGACGGCGACCGCGCTGCCGACGAGCAGCAGTGCTGCCAGCGCGGTGCCGGCGAGGGCCTTGCGGGTGAGGCCGTTTCGGATGATCGACATTTCTTCTTCCCCTTGGTGTCGCACGCCCCTGCGTGCTGGTCGTTCGGTGCCGGGTTCGGCGTCCGTCATCGCTAGGTACGGGCGGCGGGGGCAAACCGATGAGAAGGAGAGCGGGTGAGGTTTTTCAGAGGCGGCGACGGCAGACCATCGCATCGCGGGCATACCCCAGGTGTGATGTACCTAGGGGTGGCCACCGGGCCGGATACTCCACATGACCTGGATAGATCCCAGCGCGACCAGCTCGTGGAGGACACCCGTGCACACACACGATCACTCGCACGACCACGGCTCTGCCGATCAGACCTCGCTCGGCCGGCGCGACCTGTTGCGCAGCGCCGTCGTCCTCGGCATCGGTGCCGCGGGCGCGACGATCGCCGCCCCTGCCAGTGCCGCCCCCGCTGGTGCGATGCCGGCGGGCGTCGGCCGAGCCCAGAGCGGGGACGTACCGCCGTCCCTCGCGCCTGATCCCGAGGCTCCGGCGGACGCGCCCCGTGGGGCGCTGGCCGGGGTGGAAATCGCCGCGCCGACCATCGCCGGCTGCGACACCTGGGGTGCGGCTGCCGCCCGGGGCACCATCGAGACGGTCTCGACCAACCCGAACAAGATCCTGATCCACCACACGGCGTCGGCGAACGTCACCGACTACTCGCAGGCCGCCGGATACCAGATCGCCCGCGACATCCAGCAGTGGCACTTCGACAACGGCTGGGTCGACACCGGCCAGCACCTCACGCTGAGCCGCGGCGGGTACGTGATGGAGGGCCGGCACGGATCGCTGGCCCGGCTCCAGAGCGGCAGCGGAACCGTGGTGGGCGCACACGCCCCGGGGCAGAACAGCCAGGCCATCGGCATCGAGAACCAGGGCACGTACACGAGCGCCACGCCGCCGGCGCAGCTCTGGAGCCGCCTGGTGGAGCTGTGCGCCTACATCTGCGACCAGTACGGGATCGCGCCCACGCAGATCTACGGGCACCGGGACTACACGGCGACGGCGTGCCCCGGCGACGTCCTGTACTCGATGCTGCCGCAGCTGCGGTCGGAGGTGGCGGCGGCCCTGGCCGGCTCCAGCTGGTCGGTCATCGTCGACAACACGTCGTCGGGATTCGCAGCAGGCGGGTGGTGGCTGACGTCGTCCTTCTCGGCCGAGCGCTACGGCGAGAGCTACCGCTACGCGACGCCTGCCGAGGTGAGCGACCTGGCGACGTTCTCGGCGACGATCCCGTCCAACGGTTCGTACCGGGTGGAGGCGTGGTTCCCGGGCATCGAGGGGTACAACACGACTACACCGTTCATCGTCTACACGGGGACCGGCTCCTCGACGATCCGGGTGGACCAGTCCACGGGCGGCGGCGTCTGGCTCTCGCTCGGCACCTATGCCATGACGGCGGGCACCCGCACGGTCGTGGCGGTCAGCCGCTGGACCCAGGGCACGGCGTACGTCGTCGCGGACGCCATCCGCATCACCCGCCTCTGACGTGTCAGACACCCAGGTCACTCCGGTGACCTGTGTGTCTGACAACTCGTGGGACGTCAGTCGTCCGCGCGTTCCTGGCCGCTCATCGCCTGGATGGACTGCATGACCTGCTCCGTCAGCTCGCGGCGGGCCTGGGCGGGCTTGGTGCCTGCCGCGATCTGGCGGGACGGGTCGATGGGCACACCGAAGTGCAGCTCGACCCTGGCGAACCGCGGCATCTTGCCGATGGGCTTCACCTTGTCCGTCCCGAGCAGGGCCACTGGCACGACGGGCGCCTTGCCGGTCAGGGCCAGCCAGGCGACGCCGGTGTGCCCCTTGTGCAGCTTGCCGTCCCGAGAGCGTGTGCCCTCGGGGTAGATGCCGAACGCGCCGCCGCGCTGGAGCACGGCGAGCGCGTCCTCCAGGGAGCGCTGACCGGCACGCGGGTCGTCCCGCTGCACCGGGATGTCGCCCATCTTGGTGAAGAACCAGCGGGAGAAGCGCCCCTTGATCCCCTTGCCGGTCCAGTACTCGGCCTTGGCCAGGAACGCGACGTGGCGCGGCGCCATGATCGGGATGAGCAGCGAGTCGATGAACGACAGGTGGTTGCTCGCCAGGATCACGGCGCCGCGCTTCGGGATGTTCTGCAGGCCAGTGACGCGCGGGCGCAGAAGCACTAGCACGAGGAGCGAGAGGATGAGCTTGAGGAACCGGTACGTCACCGGCCTATTGTGCACCCCTCAAGCGGACCTGTGGACTGGGTGATATGTGGTGAAAAAGACTAAAGATACCTACAAGAACACCGTCTCCGGCCAGCACGTCTAGCTGACTGCTGCCTCGGCGTTCTCCGCCGTCTCCACGGCAGCCACCTGGACCTGGATCTCCCGCACGCGGGCGACGTCGAGCTTCTCGCTGCGGTCGAACCGGTAGATCCCGTTCTCCTCCTGGAACACGTCGGTGAGCTGCGTGTAGCAGTAGGCGAACATGCGCGGGTCGCCGAGCAGCGCCTCCGTGAGCCCGCGGAACCGGGCGTGGAACTCCTCCTCGTCTGCCACGCGCTGGCCGTAGCCCCACGAGTCGGGCGAGCTGCCCGATGCGGTGGCGGCCACGTCCGGGTTCCACCAGATGCCGCCGTACTCGCTGACGAAGTACGGCTGGCCCCGGTACGGCACCGACATCTTGGTGCCGTTGTCACGTGTGTTCTCGTAGGGCTGCCCGTCCGCGAGGCCGCCCACGAGCTCCGCGAACTTCTCCGGCTCCTGCTCGTAGAGGTGGGAGTCCCAGATGTCGGTCTCGAGGACGCGGTGCGAGTAGCCGCTGGCGTCCAGCACCGGCCGGGACGGGTCGGCGACCTTGGTGGCGAGCCACATGGCCCGGGTGACGTCGTCCAGCTGCGTCATGCGGTCGTGCAGGTCCTGGTGCGTCTCGTTGAGCGGGCACCAGCCGATGATCGACGGGTGGGAGTGGTCGCGCTGCAGCGCCTCCATCCACTCGGCGACGAACGACGTCGTCGGCCGCTGGCCGTCCGCGGGCGTGCCGTAGCCGCTGACGCCCCAGTCGCCGAACTCGCCCCACACGAGGTAGCCGAGCCGGTCGGCGTGGAACAGGTACCGCTCCTCGAAGACCTTCTGGTGCAGCCGCGCGCCGTTGAACCCGGCAGCGAGGCCCAGCTCGATGTCGCGGGCGAGCGCGGCGTCCGACGGCGCGGTCATGAGCGACTCGGGCCAGTAGCCCTGGTCGAGCACGAGCCGCTGGAACACCGCCTCGCCGTTGATCCGCACGGCCTGTCCGTCGATGGACACGGAGCGCAGGCCGCCGTAGGAGCGCACGGAGTCGACGACGGCGCCGTCGGCGTCGCGCAGCTCGATGTCGATCCCGTACAGGTGGGGGTCGCCCGGCCCCCAGGTGCGCACGCGGTCCGCGGGGACGACGACGCGCAGCGCGGGCGCCAGGTCGAGGTCGGCGCGCGCGGTGGCGGTCGCCACCTCGCCGTCGGCGTCGGTCAGAGTGACGGCGACGGTGTGGCCGCGCCGGTTCGCGGACAGCGGCACCACTACGTCGAACGCCGTGCTGGCCAGGTCGGGCGTGATGCGCGGACGGCGCAGGTGCGCGGCCGGCACCGGCTCCAGCCACACGGTCTGCCAGATGCCCGTGGTGCGGGTGTAGTTGCACTCGAAGTTCGCGTAGCGGTTGCTCTGCTTGCCGCGGGCCTGCGGCCCGTGCCGCGTGTCGCGGGCCCGCACGACGACGGTGACCGTGTCCCCGGGTTCCGCGATCCCGTGGAGGTCGGCCGTGAACGGGGTGAACCCGCCGCGGTGCCGCACCACCTCGGTGCCCTCGACCCACACGGTGGTGTCGTGGTCGACGGCGCCGAAGTGCAGCAGGACGTGCGGGTCGTCGCCCACGGCGGCCCACTCCGCGGGGACCGTCACCTCGCGGCGGTACCAGACCGCCTCGAGGAAGTCGGTGTCCTCGATGCCGGAGAGCTGCGACTCGGGCGCGAACGGCACGACTATCTCGCCCTGGAGCGAGCGCTCGACGAGGCCGCGCTCCAGCCCGGAGTCGCCAGGGTCAGCCTCGAACTGCCAGGTGCCGTTGAGGTTGAGCCAGCGGTCGCGGGCCATCTGCGGGCGGGGATACTCGGGGCGCGGCACGGCGGTGGCCGTTGGTTCGCCGGTGGGCGAGAAGCGGTCGAGGAAGGTCATCAGCTGCTCCGTTGCGTCTACGACAGGTGCGCGGTGATTCAACACCGCATCCGAGCGGAATGCAACGTTGTATCAACCGAAGGGCCCTTGCTGGACCCCGCACGGCCCCGAGCCCGGGCCGTGCGGGAGCCGCTCAGGGCTCAGCCGCGACTGCTCTCCCGGACCAGCAGACGGTGCGGCACCAGCGCGTCGACCGGCTCGACGGCGGCGTTCTCGAGCTGCGCGAGGATCCGGTCCACCGCGGTCTCCGCGATCGCGCGCAGGTCCGGCGCCACGGTCGTCAGCGACGGGTTCGAGTACCGGCCGTCCTCGGTGTTGTCCCAGCCCGTGACGGCGAGGTCGGCAGGCACCCGCACGCCGTTGCGGCGCAACGCGTAGAGCGCGCCCAGGGCCAGCTCGTCGTTGGCGCACACCAGCCCGTCGATCTGGCCGATCCGGGGTAGCACCTGCTCGATGGCCTCCGCACCCGCCGGCCGCGAGAACTGAGGGACCTGGAGCACCCAGCGCTCGTCGACGTCGATGCCTGCGGTGGCGTGGGCGTCGAGGAAACCCTGGACGCGCTGCGCGCCGGTGCGGCCGGCGCCGGGCGGCTCGGCCCCGAGGAACCCGAGCCTGCGCCGTCCCGAATCCAGCAGATGTGCAGTGACCTGCGCCGCCGCGTCGACGTTGTCGATGCTGACGTGGTCCGTCCGGCGTACGCGGGTGGGGTCCGGGTCGGCCCGCTCACCCAGGAGCACGAGCGGTACGGGGCCGCGCACCTCATCGATCTCGGCGGGGGGCAGCTCCAGCGGCGAGAAGATGATGCCGTCGATCGCCTGGACGTCGAAGCCGCGTGCCACCTCGAGCTCGGTGTCGCGCGAGGACCTCGTCTCCTCGATGAGCACGCGGTACCCGCGGGAGCTGCCGACCTCGATCACCTCGTGGGCAAGCACCGAGAAGTACGGCGCGTGCACCCACGGCACGGCGAGCGCGAGCGTGTTGGTGCGGCCCCGCCGCAGCTGGCGTCCGGCGAGGTTGGGTCGGTAGCCCAGCTCGGCGATCACGGCCTCCACCCGCGCCCGGGTAGCGTCACCGACGCGTCCCGTGTCGTTCACAACGTTGGAGACAGTTTTCCAGGAGACGCCCGCAGCAGCTGCGACCTCCTTGATACCGACGCGGCGTCCCACTTGCTCCGACAACCCATCACTTCCTTCCACACCCGTTGCCGACCCGTTGCCCCTTGACGGGACGCTCGGCCTAGTCCATCGTGATCCAACGTTGGATCGCAACGTTGCACCATTGGAGGTCGACGATGACCGAGCTACGAGGACGTGGCGTCCCAGGGCAGGTAGGCCCTGTGATCGCTTCGAGAACCCGCAGTCGTGCGGAGAGTTCCGGGGGCCTGAGCCGCCGTGACGTGCTTCGCGCGGCACTGGTCGGCGCCGGCGGAGTGGCGCTGGGTGGCGCTCTCGCAGGCTGCGCCGCACCAGGCGCTGTCGGTGCGGGCAGGACGCCGGTCATGATCTGGGACCTGTTCTCGGGCGGTGACGGCGCGCTCATGCAGGAGATGGTGGGTGCGGTCGCGTCGGCCAACCCGGACATCGCCGTCGAGTCGACGACGCTGGCCTGGGGGCCGCCGTACTACACCAAGCTGGCGATGGCGTCGTCGGGCGGGCGGCCGCCGGAGGCCGCCGTCATGCACATGTCCCGGCTGGCCGGGTACGCGCCGGGCGGGCTGCTGGAGCCGTTCGACCTGGACGCGCTCGCGCAGCTCGGGGTGCGTGAGGAGCACTTCGCCCCCGCCGTCTGGCAGAAGGCCCAGTACGACGGCCGGCTCTACGCGCTGCCGCTGGACACGCACCCGTACATCACGTTCCACAACCCGACGATCGTCAAGGACGCGGGTCTCGCGCGAGCGGACGGCAAGCTCGACCTGGACGCCGTCACCGGCGCGGACGCCTTCCTCGCGGCAGGCCGCGCGATGGCCGAGGTCACGGGCGAGACCGGCGTCGGCTGGGGCTACCAGCGCGACCCCGCCGGCTGCTGGCGCATGTTCTGGGGCCTCTACTCGCAGAACGGTGGCGACTACGAGCTCACCCCGGGCCGTCCCGCGGCGCTCGACGAGGAGGCCGCCGCGGAGGTCTTCGAGTTCCTGCAGGAGATGGTCGACGGCACGGTCGCCGCGAAGAACCAGGACGGCAACGCTGCCGCCGCCCGCTTCATGGCGCAGCGCACGGGCATGATGTTCGCCGGCGAGTGGGACCTGCCGATGTTCCGCGACGCGCTGCCCGACGTCGGGGCCACGCAGTTCCCGGCGATCTTCGACACGCCGGCCAACTACGCCGACTCCCACGCGTTCGTGCTGCCCCGTCAGGGACAGCCCGACCCCGCCGGGCGCGAGGCGACCTACCGTGTCCTCGCCGGCCTCCTCAAGGAGGGTCTGACCTGGGCCTCGGCCGGGCACATCCCCGCCTACCAGCCCATCGTCGAGGAGCCCGCGTACCAGGAGCTCACGCCGCAGCGCGACTACGCACCGGCGGCCGAGATCGCCGTCTTCGATCCTGACGCCTGGTTCACCGGCGGCGGCAGCGACTTCCAGACCCGCATGGCCGACGCGATGACGGACACCCTGGCCGGCAAGGCCCCCGCCCGTACCGCCGTGACCCGGATGCTGAGCGAGATGGACCGTTTCCTCGCCCTGCCCAGCCCCGCCTGAACGAGAGGACGACGATGACTGTCTCGAATACCGGCGTCACCGCGCCCGCTGGGCCGGCTCTGCCTGACCGAGGGACCCCAGCGGAACGCCCCGGCGCGCGAGCCGCGACGTCCCGCAAGTCCATGCGCGAGCGCGACAGGTCCGGGTACCTGTTCGTCGCGCCGTTCGCCGTCGCCACCGGCCTCTTCCTCGTGGTGCCGACGCTCTACGGCCTGTGGATGAGCTTCACGAACCAGAGCCTCACCGGGGCCGGCAGCGAGTTCATCGGCTTCGCCAACTATCTGGAGGCGTTCAGCGACCCCCAGGTCTGGCAGACGCTGTGGCACACGGTGTGGTTCACGATTCTCAGCACCGTGCCCCTGGTGCTCGTGGCCCTCGTCATGGCGCTGCTCGTGCACACCGGCCTGCCCGGCCAGTGGGTGTGGCGCATGTCGTTCTTCGCGCCGTACCTGCTGACCAGTGCCGTCGTCTGGCACCTGAGCAACTGGATGTTCCAGCCCGACATCGGCCTGCTCGACACCTGGATCACGGGCCTGGGCCTGGATCCCCTCGGCTGGCTCACCGACGAGAACGTAGCCATGTTCTCCATCGCCGGAGTCACCGTGTGGTGGACCGTCGGCTTCAACTTCCTGCTCTACCTGGCGGCGCTGCAGGGCATCCCGGCCCAGCAGTACGAGGCCGCGACGATCGACGGCGCGGGCGGCTGGCGGCGGCTGTTCTCCATCACGCTGCCCCAGCTCCGCACGATCACCGGCGTCATCGTCGTGCTGCAGCTGCTCGCCTCGCTCAAGGTGTTCGACCAGATCTACATGCTCACCGCGGGCGGGCCCAACGGCAGCACGCGGCCGATCCTGGAGTACATCTACGACACCGGCTTCACCAACTACCGGCTCGGCTACGCCTCAGCGATCTCCTACGTGTTCTTCGCCCTCATCCTTGTGTTCACGCTGGTGCGGCTGCTGCCGGCCCGGAAGGAGGCCTGACATGGCCGTCGCCGACATCGCCGAGATCCGCCGGACGAAGGCACTGCAGGAGCGGGCCGAGAACCGGACCCTCACCAGGCTGACCATCGGCCCGTCGCCCTGGGCGCGGGCCGGGGCGCTCGCGGCGCTCGTCGTGCTCGCCGGGGCCTGGCTCGTGCCCGTCGTCTGGGGCGCCGTCACCAGCTTCAAGCACGAGGCGGAGGCAGCGCTCCCCGCGTCGTTGCTGCCCACCATGGGCTGGACGCTCGACGCCTACGAGAAGGTGCTCGGCAACAGCGACCTGCTGCTGTGGATGTGGAACAGCCTGCTGGTCGCCCTGCTGGTCACGGCGCTCACCGTGCTCATCTCCGCGATGGCGGCGTTCGCGTTCTCGCAGACCGTGTTCAAGGGCCGGGCGCTCATGCAGTGGCTCACCCTCGCGGCGATCATGATGCCCGGGCAGATCCTCATCGTGCCGCTGTTCCGGGAGATGCAGGTCCTTGGACTCGTGGACACGGTCGCCGGCATCGTGCTGCCGCAGGTGGTGGCGCCCGTGATGGTGTTCATCCTCAAGCGGTTCTTCGACGCGATCCCGCAGGAGCTGCTCGACGCCGCCCGGATCGACGGCGCTGGGTCGTGGCGGCTGTTCTGGACCATCGTGCTGCCGCTCTCGCGGTCGATCCTCGTGGCGGTGGCGATCTTCGTGTTCATCGGCGCGTGGAACAACTTCCTGTGGCCGTTCATCATCACCACCGACCCGCAGTTCATGACCCTGCCCGTCGGCCTGTCCACGGTGAAGGACGCCTACGGCGTGCAGTACGCGCAGAACATGGCCTCCGCGATGATCGCGGCGTTGCCGCTGCTCATCGTGTTCATGCTCTTCCAGCGCCGCATAGTGCAGGGTGTAGCGACCACGGGCATGGGTGGGCAGTAACAGGCGACAATCGGGTGTGGCCACTCCTACTCCGCACCCCTCACAGCGCCCACACCTCGCCGCGGTGGTGGAAGACCGCTTCTACGCCGCGGCGGGGTGGGTGCTCCGCCGCGCCGGCTGGCACCCGCGCCTCGAGACCTACAGCGGCTACGGCACGCCGGACCAGGTGCGCGTGCTCGCACGCGTGCTGCTCTCCCGGCCGCGCCCCGCGGCCCCGGACCTTGAGGCGCTCCGCGCCGGGCGGCGCGGATTCCGCCACTTCCTCACCGTGCCGGTGCCGCACCGCCGCGTGCGGCTCCAGGTCGGTGACCACACCTCGGTAGTGACGAGCGACCGCGCCGGGTACATCGACGTCGAGCTGCCCACCGACGCCCCGCTGTCGGCCGGGTGGCACTCCGCGATCCTGACGGTGCTCGACGAGGCCGACCCGTGGGAGGCCGAGGCGTTGATCAGGGTGCTCGACGAGCGGACCGAGTTCGGCGTCATCAGCGACATGGACGACACGACCATGGTGACGGCGGTGCCGCGGCCGCTGCTCGCGGCGTGGAACACGTTCGTGCGCCACTCCAGCGGGCGGCGAGCCGTACCCGGCATGCCCGAGCTGTACCGGACCCTGCAGCAGGAGCACCCGGACGCCGGCTTCTTCTACCTGTCGACCGGCGCGTGGAACACCGCGAACACGCTGCGCGCCTTCCTCTCGCGGCACTCCTACCCGCGCGGACCGCTGCTCCTGACCGACTGGGGACCGACCCTCACCGGATGGTTCCGCAGCGGGCCGGCCCACAAGGAAGCGAGCCTCGAGCACCTGATGTCGTGGTTCCCGCACGTGCGCTGGCTGCTCATCGGCGACGACGGTCAGCATGACCCGCAGATCTACGCGAAGGCCGTGGACCGCCGTCCCGACCGCGTGCGGGCGGTGGCGATCCGGCAGCTCACCGGAGGGCAGCAGGTCCTCGCCGGGAACATCCCGGACGGCGGCACCCCGGACGCCGGTCTCGAGGTGCGTCCGGTGCCTACCGTCTACGGGCGGGACGGGGGCGAGCTGACGCGTCAGCTCGCCGCGGTGCCTGGCGTGCTCAGCAGGTAGTCGTCCGCGTCGTCGTCCCAGGCCAGGGACACGGCGCCTGCGGCCTCCGCGGCCTTCGCGAACTGCAGGAACCCGCGGAAACCGAGCGCCTTCTCCGAGAAGTCGGGACGCTTCTTGCGCACGGCGTTCTTCAGCCCGGACAGCGCGGCCGAGCCGCTCGACTCCCGAACCACGTCACGCAGCAGCACGAAGGCCGCGTCGGTGTCGCCCTGCTCGGGCAGCGAGACCTCGGGGTCGCCCGTCGAGGGGCCGGTCGCGAGCTCGACGAACCCGCGGTCGGCGAGGAACCGCAGGAACTCGCCGAACGTACGGAACCCGTAGTCCGACTCGCTGAACGTCGGGTCCTTGCGGAGCAGCGTGCGCTTCAGGGCGGACGCCGTCACGGCGCCGCTCGTCGAGGACTGCAGGTCGGCGAGGGTCTGCGCCACACGTACCTCCATGGGCGCGTCGCTCGATGCCGGGACCTCCTCCTCGTGCTCGCTCACGTCGATCTCGACCTCGGCCTCGGGCGCGACCTCGACGGGCGCGGGCGCGGGGTCGGCCTTCTTGCGGCGGCGAGTGGCGGGCTTCGCCTCCGGCTCGACGGTGACGTCGGGTGCGGAAGCCTCGGCGACGGCCTCGGCAACCGCCTCGGCGGCCTTGGCACGGCGCGAGGTAGTGGGGGCCTTCTGGGCGGTGGCAGCCGCGGCACGGTCCGGCGCGGCGGCCGGCCGGCGTGATCGGGAGCCGCGCTTCGGGGCCGGGGCGCCCTGGTCCTCGTCGGGCACCTCGACGCCTTCGAGGCGGTCGTAGAAGAGGAACTCGTCGCAGGCGGCAGGCAGCAGCCGCGACGTCGACTTCTCGACGCCGACGCCGATGACGCGCTTGTTCAGCTCACGCAGCTTGTGGACGAGCGGCGAGAAGTCGCTGTCACCCGTGCACATCACGAAGGTCGAGATGTAGTCGCGCTCGAAGGCCATCTCGATGGCGTCGACCACCATCTTGATGTCGGCCGCGTTCTTGCGGGAGGCGCCCATCCGCTGCGTCATCTCGATCAGCTCGACCTGGTGCCGGGTCAGCATGCGGCGGTCCTCGTCGAAGTACGACCAGTCCGCGTAGGCCCGGCGCGCGACGACACGGCCGCGCACGGCGAGGGCGTCGGCGATCGGGCCGAAGTCGAACTGCATCCCGCCCAGGTGCTCCCTGGCGCCCAGCGCCAGGTTCTCGTAGTCGATGAAGACTGCAAGGCGTTCTTCGAGGTCCATGCTCGCCACTCTAGGGGGTTTCCCGGCCGGGGAGCGAAAGGGTGAAATATGCCGTGTCGAGCGGCGCTGTCCCGGTCCGGGAGCCGCTTGTTCCCTACTATCGACCACATGGCCGAGGTAACCGCCGAGTACGAGGATCCGATCTCCAGCCGGAGTCGCATCATCGCGGCTGCGGTGCGCCTCACCTGTGCCGACGGCTGGTCGAAGGTGACGATGGGCCGTCTCGCGGGCGAGGCGGGCGTGAGCAGGCAGACCGTGTACAACGCGGTCGGCAGCCGGGAGGACCTGGCCGAGGCGATGGTGCTCACCGAGTCGGCGAAGTTCATCTTCACGATCGTCGAGGGCTTCGAGAACCACCCGGACGACCTGCTGGCAGCGATCCACGCGGCCGTGGAGAAGACACTGGTGCTCGCCGAGGGGAACGCGTTGCTGCGCGCGGTGGTCTCGGCGACGCACGGCGCGGACACCGAGCTGCTGCCGTTGCTCACCACCCACTCGGAGCCGCTGCTCGGCACACTCATGGTCGTGGTGCAGGACCGGGTCGACCAGTACGAGATAGACCTGGAGCCGGAGCGGATCACGGCGATCATCGATCTGGTGGTGCGGTCCGCGCTGAGCCACGTCATGCAGCCGACGGCGACACCGCGCAAGACCGCCGACTCGATCACGTGGTTCGTCGCCCGCATCCTCGGGCGTGCCGGAGAGCTGAGCAGCTCCCGCGCTTGACGTCGCGCGTCGGCGTAGGAAGATCGAGGCATGCGAATCGGCACCCACTTCATGCGTTTCGACTCGATGGAGCCCGCCCGGATGCGTACCGAGCTGGCGGACGCCGCCCGGTACGCGGACGACGGTGGCGTCACGTGGGTCTCCGTGATGGACCACTACTTCCAGATGGAGCACCAGGGTTTTCCGGCGTCTGACCCGATGCTGGAGGCGTACACGACACTGGGCTACCTCGCCGGGGTTACCGAGAAGGTGCGGCTCGGCGCGCTGGTGACCGGCGTGACGTACCGCTACCCGGGCCTGCTGGCCAAGATCGTCGCGTCGCTCGACGTGGTCTCGGGCGGCCGCGCCACGTTCGGCATCGGCGCTGCCTGGTACGACAAGGAGCACGCGGCTCTCGGTGTCCCGTTCCCGCCGCTCAAGGACCGCTTCGAGATGCTCGAGGAGACGGTCCGGATCGCGCGCCAGATGTACGACCTGGACAACGACGGACCCTTCGAGGGCAAGCACTACCAGCTCGCCGAGACGCTGTGCTCGCCGGCGCCGCTGTCGGGTCCGGAGATCATGATCGGCGGTTCCGGTGAGAAGCGGACGCTCCGGCTCGTCGCGCAGTACGCGGACGCCTGCAACCTGTTCGCCGAGACGCCCGAGCGGCTCCGCCACCTGCTGGACGTGCTGCACCGGCACTGCGACGACGTCGGCCGGGACCCCGCCGACATCCGCGTCACGATGCTGCACCGCGGTGCGCCGATCGGCCCCGGTGACACCGCGGCGTTCGTCGAGGAGATGCGTGGCTTCGCCCGGCACGGGGTGGACACCGTGATCCTGCGGCCGCCGGCGACGTCCCTCGCCGAGTGGGTCCGCGACGCCGTACTGCCGGTGGTGGAGCCGTGCGCCGAGCTGTGACTCTCAGGTAGCCGTGCCCTGCTCGGTCGCGCCGGCGCGACCGAGCACCACCGGACAGGTGGCGAGGTGGTCGTCCACCAGGCCGCAGGCCTGCATCGCCGCGTAGGCGGTGGTGGGCCCGATGAACCGGAAGCCCTCCTTCTTCATCGCCTTGCTCATGGCCTTCGACCCGGGGGTCCACGCCGGCAGGTCCGCGAAGGTCGCCGCGCGCGGGCCGTCGACCGGTTCGGGGGCGAAGGACCAGAACAGCTCGTCGAGCGTGCGGCCGGAGTCGTGCAGCGCGACGACGGCCCGGGCGTTCTCGATCGTGGCCTCGATCTTCATGCGGTTGCGGATGATGCGGGCGTCGGCGAGCAGCCGCTCGACGTCGTCCGAGCCGAATGCCGCTACCCGCTCCGGGTCGAAGCCCTCGAAGACCTCCCGGAACGCCGGACGCTTGCGCAGCACGGTGATCCAGGAGAGCCCCGACTGGAAGCCCTCCAGGGCGATGCGCTCCAGCAGGGCCGACTCGCCGTGCACGGGAACGCCCCACTCCTCGTCGTGGTAGGCCTCGTAGAGCGCGATGCCGTCGCCGAAGCACCGCGGGGCCGCGCCCGGTGCCGGTGCTGCTGCCTTGTCGTCCGTCATGGGATCACTTGTCACGGCACCACTCTGACGCACGCCACTGACGCTCCACCCGTTCCGGCCGTTCACCTGTGCACGACGTCCGAAATCCGCTGCCTGTGGTCGTGCCAGAACCGTTGCGGCGCCGGGCGGAGGGGCTCATGGCCCGTCGGGCAGAACGCCGCAACGCCGTAGGAAAGCCTCCACACCGTCGAGCACCACAGCCATGCCGAAGGCGATGTCGTCCTCGGAGTGCGCGATCAGGGAGTTGTCCGGCCAGGTCGCGAACGCCTCGAAGAGGTTCGGGTACATCGTGGGGTCGGCGTACCTGGAGAGCACGGTCTCGAAGTCGGCGTACGGGTTGGCCGCGTCGATCGCCGCGGGGTCCAGCTCGGACTCCGGGGTCCCGTCGGGCAGCCCGGACTCCCGGAGCACCTGCTGGACCGCCGCGCGCCGGGACTCGATATGGACGCGCGACTCGCCGAGGACGTGCTGCGCGAGCAGCCCGATGACCGCCAGCTTCGCGTCGGCCGGAAGGTCGATCGGGCGCAGGACTCCGAAGGCCTGGTCGATCCAGCGCACCCGGTTCGGCCCCGGCGGTGCGGCGGACAGCGGCAGCTCGAGCATCCACGGGCGGGCGATCCCCAGCTCGATCTGGGCACGCGTCCAGCGCTCGAGCCCCGCGCGCCAGCCGATGCCGGCCGGGATGTCGGGCAGCTCGGCGGCCACGGCGTCGGACATCAGGACCAGCAGCTCCTCCTTGCCGGAGACATGCCGGTACAGGGCCATGGGCGTATAGCCGACGGCGTCCGCGATCCGGGCCATCGAGACGGCGGCGAGACCCTCGGCGTCGGCCAGGACCAG
The DNA here is from genome assembly GCF_040639635.1 of Promicromonospora sp. NPDC023805. Classification (NCBI taxonomy): domain Bacteria; kingdom Bacillati; phylum Actinomycetota; class Actinomycetes; order Micrococcales; family Promicromonosporaceae; genus Promicromonospora; species Promicromonospora sp. NPDC023805. The sequence goes on from NZ_JBFAAH010000010.1 coordinate 138,472, forward strand.
TGCGGCCTGCACGATCTGCGCGGCGGACAGCGCGGGTTTGGGACCGCGCCGGCGGGGTGCCGCAGCGCCCCACAGCCGCTGCACGACGGCGGGCAGCTCGCGCGTCGCACCTGGGCCGGGCGGCTGTCCGGGCGGTACCGGCGGCTGCTCGGCGGGTTCGGGCGTGGTGTTGATGCTCATCGGATCCCATCCTGCCCTGATCGGTGGCAGGAGCCGATCCGAAACTCTCTTGACCACATACTGTTTACGCCCCACACTAAAACGCGTAGGCCATACACAGTAACTGGGAACCGCCAGGAGGAGAGAGAAGATGACAGCGATCGTGACCGCCGAGGGGCTGCACAAGTCCTTCGCCAGACGGGGCTCGGCCAGCCCGCCTGTGCTGGACGGGCTCGACCTGGAGCTCGAGGAGGGGCAGGTGCTCGCGCTGCTGGGCCCCAACGGCGCGGGCAAGACCACCACGGTCCGCATCCTGGCGACCCTGCTGCGACCCGATGCGGGCCGCGCGACGGTCGCAGGGTTCGACGTGGTCCGGGACGCGCGCCGGGTCCGCGAGGTCATCAGCCTCACGGGACAGCAGGTGGCCGTCGACGACAAGCAGTCCGGGGCCGAGAACCTCACGATGATGGGCCGCCTCGCGCATCTTCCGCGCCGGGTCGTGCGGGACCGTGTGGCGGAGCTGCTCACGGCGTTCGATCTGTCGGACGCGGCGCACCGGCAGGTCGGCACCTGGTCCGGCGGCATGCGTCGTCGGCTCGACCTGGCGGCGGGCCTGCTGACCCGGCCCCGCGTCATGTTCCTCGACGAACCCACCACGGGCCTCGACCCGAGGTCCCGGCAGGCGCTGTGGGACGTCGTCCGCGACGTGGTCGACGAAGGCACCAGCGTGTTCCTCACCACCCAGTACCTGGAGGAGGCGGACCGGCTGGCGCAGCGGGTGGCGCTCGTGGACGGCGGCCGGATCGTCGCCGACGGCACCCCCGCTCAGCTCAAGAGCCAGGTCGGCGAGGCGGGCGTCGAGCTGACGTTCGCCACCCTCTCCGACGTCGGCCGGGTAGCCCCCGCGCTCGGGGTCGCGACCGTCGACGGCATGCGGGTACGCGTGCCCACCGACGGCTCGGTCGGGCACGTGCGGGCCGTGCTCGCCGTGGTCGAGGCCACGGGAGTGGCGCCGGAGCACTGGGAGGTGCGGGTGCCCAGCCTCGACGACGTCTTCCTCGCGCTGACCGGGCACGTCGGCAAGGAGAGCCCGGCACGAGCGGCGGGGGTGGCGGCATGACGCACCTCGTGAGCGACGTCTCCACCATGGCGACGCGCAGCCTGCGCCTCGTCTCGCGGGACGTGGACGCCATGATCACCGCGGTCGTGCTGCCCGTGATCATCCTGCTGATGTTCGTGCTCGTCTTCGGCGGCGCCGTCGACATCGGCACCGACTACATCAACTACGTGACGCCGGGCGTGATCCTCCTGGCGGCCGGGTTCGGCGCGGCGAACACCGCGCTGGCCGTGGAGAGCGACATGTCGAGCGGCATGGTGGACCGGCTCAGGTCGATGCCCATGACCGCCTGGACGGTCCTGTCGGGTCACGTGGTCGCGAGCCTCGTGAAGAACCTGGCCACCACCGCCATCGTGTTCGGCGTGTCGATGGCGCTGGGCTTCCGGCCCGAGGCCTCCGTCCTGGAATGGCTCGCCGCGGTGGGCATGATCCTGCTCTTCGTCGGCTGGATCACCTGGCTCGCCGCCCTCGTGGGCGTGCTCGTCCGGTCGCCCGACGCCGCCGGTGGCTTCTCGTTCTTCGTGATGTTCCTGCCCTACGTGTCGAGCGCCTTCGTGCCGGTCGACACGCTGCCGTCCTGGCTGCGCGGCTTCGCGGAGCACCAGCCGGTGACGCCGGTGATCGAGACGGTGCGCAACCTGCTCTCGGGTGGCGTCGCGGCGACCGCGGACCCTACGGGCGTCGCGATGCTCGCCGTCGGCTGGTGCCTGGGGCTCGGCCTGCTCTTCGCGGTCGCCGCCGGCCTGGCGTTCCGTGCCCGGCACTGACCTGGCGTACGTCCAGACCTTCCGACCTGACGAAAGCAGGTAAATCATGGCAACCGACACGACGACCGCGCCGGCTCCGGCCCGCTCGCCCCGGCCGGTCCGCTGGTGGCGCCGCCCCTGGATCGCACCGCTGGCGATCATCACGGCGATCTTCCTCGCGACTGCCCTGCCGCGTTACGTGGGCCTGGACCCGGCACAGTCCCTCGTCCCGACGGATCGAGGCCCCGCGTTCTACCCGGCGCTCGTGACCCATATCTTCACGGGATCGATCATGCTGAGCGCCGCCGTGCTGCAGCTCTGGCCGTGGCTGCGCGCGCACCACCCGCGCGTGCACCGCTGGAGCGGCCGGGTCTACGTCGCCTCCGCGATCCCGACCGCCGTCGCGGCGCTCGTCGTCGCACAGTTCCCGAGCTCCGGCGTGGCGCAGCAGGTGGCGAACACGCTCATGGGCACCCTGCTCCTGACGTTCACGCTGCTCGGTTACCGCGCGGTACGACAGCGGCGCTTCGCCGACCACAGGGAGTGGATGGTCCGGAGCACGGCGCTGGCGTTCTCGATAGTGACCAACAGGTTCTGGTCCACCTTTCTCATCGCCGTCTACGTCCCGGGTGCGCTGACCGACCCAAATATCGGGTTCGACTCGCCCGAGATCGAGGGGGCCGCGATCGCGTCGGCCTGGATGTCGTTCATCGTGAATCTTCTGTTTGCCGAGTGGTGGCTGCACCGCAAGCCGAAGAACCGGCCCGGGGCGCAAAGGGCTCGTTGAATGTCGGTGCCCGGGGACACACTGTCCCCATGGCACAGACGACTGACAGCGCGACCGGCTCGGGTGAGCTGGAGCAGAAGCAGATCCTGAAGAAGTACCTCGACGATTCCCGTGAGGCCCTCCTGTGGAAGCTGGAGGGCCTCACCGAGAAGCAGGCCCGCTGGCCCCTGGTGCCCTCCGGCAACAACCTCCTGGGCATCGTGAAGCACTGTGCCAACGTCGAGATCGGCTACTTCGGGCAGTGCCTCGGGCGCGAGTGGCCGACCCCTGACGAGATCGTCCCCGACGCGGTGTTCGACGAGGACCCGCAGGCGGACTGGTACGCGACGGCGGACGAGTCGATCGCCTCGATCACCGACCTCTACCGGCGGGCCTGGGCGTTCACCAACGAGGCCATCGACACGCTCCCGCTCGACACGGTAGGGCGCGTGCCCTGGTGGCGGTCCGGCGAGGTCACGCTGTTCCGCCTCGTCGTACACATGACCGACGAGACCGCCCGGCACGCCGGCCACGCCGACATCCTGCGCGAGCTGACCGACCATGGCGTGGGGCTGCGGGACGGCAACACCAACATCCCCGACTGGAAGGCCGGAGAGCTCGCCGTCTACATCGACAAGCTCAAGAACCTCGCGGAGCGCGCGGGTAACTAGCGTCTTGGCCGCAGATTCGCCAAACTTCGGGCCATGCCCCTCAACGCGGAGCCGCCCGCACCCGTCGGACCGCCACTCGACCCCACCGCCGTCGCGTCGAACCCGCCGCAGGGCACGACCGCCGAGGCACCGGACGAGGCGCAGCACCGAGGCATGACGCCCGCCAGGGACCGTGCCCCGTCGGACGGCGGGTCGATGCGACCGCTCGTGGTCTTCCTGGTCGCAGCGGCGGTCGCACTGGTGGGCAGCATCGTGTTCGCGCTCGTCCACGTCGGCAACGAGCGCGAGCGGGCGCAGCTGGCCGACGCGCGCGCCGACGTCGTGCAAGCAGTCGACGAGGGGCGCACGGCCCAGGAAGGCCTGGCCCAGCAGATCGCGACGGCGGAACAGGTCCTCGCCGCCTCCAACGGCAAGGTGGTCGACGCCGCCGTCCGCGTCGACCTGGTCGGCCACATCACGGCAGCCAAGGAGCTTGGCGCGATGCAGCCGCCGGCCGTGCCCGAGCCGGGCTCCGGAGCGCTCGACTCGACCGCGGACATCGACGCCCTGGAGGCCGAGGCGACCGAGTGGGCGATGACCATGCGCACCACGGCGACCACTCTTGTCGCGGCCACCGGGGACGTACAGGCGTCGAACCGGCAGTGGCAGCAGGACCGCAAGGACGCCAAGGCCAAGGCCACCGCGGCGGCGGAACGCACGAAGAACGCTGCCGCCCAGCTGAAGACGGCGAAGGCCACGCTGACGACGGTCACCGCACAGCTCAAGATCTCGGTGCGCGACGCCGCGTACACCCTCAACTGGACCGCCGAAGCGGGCGCACCAGCCGCCGTCCGCAAGATCCTCGCCACCCATCGCGCCGAGGGCCAGGCGGCGCTCGCGGCCGGGACGAACCAGAACGACCTGCGCTCCGTCCAGGCGGTCGTCCAGCGGCGCGAGGCAGCACGGGTCGCGATCGAGGCGACGGCGTGGGATGCGCGCGCGACGGTCGCCGACGGCTCGAACGGTCGGCTCGACGTCGACAAGCTGTGCAAGGTCGGGGTTGGACCAGAGGGGCAGGACCAGTACCTGCGCTGCGACGCGGCCGAGGCCTGGAAGAAGCTCGGCGCTCGGTTCAAGGCGGAGTTCGGCAAGCCGCTGCGTGTGGTGTACGGCTACCGGCCCTACGACTGGCAGCTCCAGGCGCTCGACGAGTTCGGCAGCGGACAGGTGGCGGCGCCGGGAACCTCGAACCACGGTTTGGCGCTGGCGGCAGACGTGCCGGTGGACGACGGCTTCCGCTTCGGCCAGCCCGAGTACGCGTGGCTCGCCGCCAACGGGCCCAAGGCCGGGTGGCACCACCCCGAGTGGGCGCGCCAGGGCGGTGGCCGCGAGGAACCGTGGCACTTCGAGTACCAGGGCTGACCGGTAGGCGTCCTCGCTGATCAGGGCGTTTGCGTACGGGTTGGATAATGGAACTGTGCAGTGCCACCACTACGACGCCGGCCGCTGCCACTCCTGCACCCTCCTGGAGATCGACTACCCCACCCAGGTGCTCGACAAGGAGCGGCATGTCGCCGCGCTCCTCGCCCCGGTCTCGACGGGCTCGTCCACAGATCCATCCACAGACCTGTCCACAGGCCTGTCCACAGACTTTTCCACAGGTTCGGAACTGACCTGGCTGCCTCCCGTCAGCAGCGCGGAGTCGGCATTCCGGAACAAGGCGAAGATGGTGGTGAGCGGCACCGTGGCGGAGCCCGTCCTTGGCATCCTCGACCGGGCCGGCCACGGCGTCGACCTCACGGACTGCGGGCTGTACCCGGACGCCCTGCATGCCTCCTTCGCTCCACTTGCCGCCTTCGTCACGCGTGCCAACCTCGAGCCGTACCAGGTCTCGGGCGTCGGCAAGCGCGCGCAGCAGCGCGGCGAGCTCAAGTACCTGTTGGTGACCCTGTCGCCCGACGGCGAGCTCATGGTCCGGTTCGTGCTGCGCTCCCAGGAGTCCATCGCGCGGATCCGCAAGCACCTCGCCTCGCTGCAGGCGGAGCTTCCGGCCTTGGCCGTGGCCTCGGCGAACATCCAGCCGGCGCATGCCGCGGTCCTGGAGGGTGACCTCGAGATCCCGCTCACCGAGCGCACCACCCTCCCGATGCGCATCGACGACATCACGCTCGATCTACGCCCGCAGAGCTTCTTCCAGACCAACACCGCGGTCGCGACCGAGCTCTACCGGCAGGCCAGCGCCTGGGTCTCCGAGGTCGGCCCGAGCAGTCTCTGGGACCTCTACTGCGGTGTGGGCGGCTTCGCGCTGCACTGCGCCGCGCCGGGGCGCGCTGTCACGGGTATCGAGATCAGCGCGGAGGCGGTGGCCGCGGCGTCGGGCACGGCGGAGAAGCTGCGCGACGGCGCGGGGGCGGCGCGCTTCCGTGACGTCACGTTCGCCGCGGGTGATGCGACGGCGTTCGCGATCGGGCCGGACGCCCCCGAGCTGCCAGAGATGGTGATCGTCAACCCGCCGCGGCGAGGCATCGGTGCGGACCTGGCGCAGTGGTTGGAGACCTCGGGGATCGAGCACGTCCTGTACTCGAGCTGCAACGCGACGACGCTCGCCAAGGACCTCGCCGCGATGCCGTCGCTCCGGCCGGTGCGGGCGCGCCTGCTCGACATGTTCCCGCAGACCTCGCACTACGAGGTGCTCGTGCTCCTGGAACGGGTGTGATCGGCCGGCTCTGACCGGTGATCTCGCGCCACGGCCCACTCGATGCCCGGCTCGTGCGCGTCCCACAGCTGGTACGGGATAGCTGCTCCCCGGTTCGTCCGGGTGTCGGCGGCGGCTGATCCGTAGTCGGACGCCGAGCCTGATGCGTCGGATGACGCGTCGTTCTTCTTGGCCTGGCCCGGCGGGACCTTGTCCTTCTTGGCCTGGCCGGGCGGGGTCTTGTCTTTTGTCTGGCCGGGCGGGGTCTTGTCTTTTGTCTGGCCGGGCGGGGTCTTGTCCTTCGCCTGGCCGGGCGGGACCTTGTCCTTCTTGGCCTGGCCCGGCGGGACCCCGCCCTTCTTCGCGAGGCCGGGCGGCGTCTTGTCGTTCCCGGTCCCGCTCGATGGGGTGGCGGTACCCGGCGTGCTGGGGCTGCTCGAGCCGTCGGGGTCTTCGGCCTGGCCGGGCGGTACGTCGTCCTGCTTCCCGAGGCCCGGCGGTAGCTCGGTCTTCTTCGTGAGGCCTGGCGGTAGGCCGCCCTCCGCCAGGTCCGGCGTGACCGAACGGGTCGGCTCGGGGAGGTTCGTCGGGTCCGCCGCCCGGGAGGTCGGCGTCGCGCCCCGAACCGCCGTCCTCGGACTGTCTGACGTCGAGACGGAGACGGTCCCGGTCTCGAAGAAACCAGGCGTGGCCCCGCCGCCGGTCACCCCTGTCGTGACGGCAGTGGTGAGGAAGAGCCCGCCGACCACGGTCGCCGTCAGGCTCACGGGATCCGTCAGCGCGCTGCGGACGATCAGGACCACGCGGGTGCCGACGGCGGCGAGCCCGCCGCCCAGCCCGGCACCGGTCACTCCCGCGGTCGCTAACGCCGTGCCCGTCTCCGCCGCGGTTGCTGCGCCGAGCAGGAGGACGGGCGCTGCGGCGCGCAGCATCCAGTACGACTCCCTCACGTCGACGAAGGCCCTCGTACAGCCAGAGCACTGGACCATGTGGTCCTCGACCTTCTGCCGACGGCCCGGCAGGAGACGGTTCCGCACGAAGTCGTGCATAGAGGCTCTGGTGGACTCGCACTCGGCGTTGTCCGCCGCGCCGGTGTGCGTCTCGGCGAAGCTGCTCGCGAGCCGGTTCTCGGCACGACGGAGGCGGCGCTTGGCGGCGTAGGGCAGCACGCCTATCTCGTCGGCTATCGCGGCGACCGGACGGGACCCCACGTGGTGGTCCCACAGGAGCTGTTGATCACCGGCGGGCAGCCGCTCCATCGCCGTGGTCAGTACCTCGAAGTCCAGGGCGCGGCGGACCGGTGCGCTGAGGGCTTCCGCACGCGAGGTGTGCTCGTCCGGCGAGGGGTCCTCGTGCGCCATCTCCTGCGCCGCGTCCACGGCAGCGGCGCTCCAGAAGGCGACGGGGTCGGAGATGCCGCCCTGCCTCATGAGCTCTACACACAGCAGCTCGAGCCCGCGGCTCGCCGCCAGCTCAGGATCGATACCGGGTACACGTCGCGAGACCGTGAAGACGACAGCACGACGGTGCGCTGCCCACTGGCTGAGGTCCGCGCTGGTGACCGTCACGCCGACTCCCTCCCGCACACGACAGCGCGCCGCGTGCCATCACGTTCCACGAAACCTCGGTCGTGCATGTTCGCAAAGAACGCACGCGCATGGAAGGTGCGGACGGCGTCGGCCGTCGATCTTGGGCTGTCGCCCAGCAATGCTGTGCGTTCGCACAGCGCTGAGGGGATGCGGGCCACGTATGAGGCCCGCATCGCCATCAGTTCCCTACCGCTGACTGAGCGTCGTCGACGGCCTGTCCGGCGTTTCCGGTGATCGTGCCGAAGAACAGCGCCCAGATCTCGTCCAGCGTGGTCGTGGCAAGGTCGATGCCGGGCAGGTCGGAGAGGCCCAGGCTGAGGAGCAGAGCATCCACCGCCGCGCCGGGGCCGGCGGTCACTGGCGGGTCCGGGGGGTCTGGCGGGTCCGGCGGATCCGGAGGGTCGGGCGGGTCCGTGGGCTCGGGCGGGTTCGGCGGTTCGGTGGGCTCCGGCTCGGGCTGGGTCGGAGGCTTCACCGGGTCGGGCCGGTCCGTGCCGCCGCCCGGCGCCGGTTCGGGTGCCACCGGGTTGTCCACAGGCTGGGGATCGGCAACCTGCTGCTCCGGTACAGGGGCTGCGTCCTCCTTGGGTGTGGTGGCCGGGCGCGGCTGCGGGTCGGCGGGCGGGATCGACGGCGGCCGCTCCTGCGTGGGTGCCTCAGGAGAGCTCGGCGCACCACCGCCACCACCGCCACCCGCACCGCCGCCACCCGCGGCGGCTCCGGCATCCTGGATCGCCTGGATCGGCGGCTTGTCGGCCTGGTTGGCGATCAGCGCCGCTGCGCCGCCGGTGATCGCCAGCGCGGCCAGGACTCCGGCGGCGACGGCGGTCTCCTTCTTGCCGAACGAGCGCGGGCGCACGCTACTGGCACCGACCGCACCGGCACCGGCGCCGACGACCGCGCCGCCGACCCAGCCGGCGGCGATGAGGTGCTGTCCGAGGTCGCGGAGCATCCAGGACACTTCACGGACGTCGATGAAGGCGCGGGTGCATTCGCCGCAGCCGTCCATGTGGACCTCCAGGCGCCGTTGCCGGCGGGGGAGGAGGCGTCCCTTGAGGTAGTCGTGCATGGCGGCGCGGGTGGTGCGGCATTCGGGTTCGTTGACGCCCTGTGCATGGGCTGCGGCGAAGGCGCCGGCGAGGCGTTCTTCGGCGCGGCGCAGTCGCATGGTGACGGCGTGGGGCCGCACGCCGAGGTTGGTGGCGATGTCGGTGACGGCCCGGTCGTGGACGTGACGTTCGAGCAGGATCTGCCGGTCGTCGTCGGCCAGGTCGGACAGTGCGGTGCGCAGCATGGAGACGTCGGCGTGGCGTTCGGCGTCGAGCTCTGCTCCGGCGACCGGGGGTGTGAGGCGGTCGAGGGTGTCGTCCTCGACCGCGTGGGCACGGCCGGCCTCGCGGGTCATCGAAATTGCTTCGTTGACCGCTGCGCGTCGCCAGTACGGGGCGGGGTCGTCGATGGTGGCGCCGGTGGACACGATCCGGACCATTTTTTCCAGGGCCCGGCTGGCGGCTTCCTCGGCGTCGATGCCAGGAACGCGTGCGGAAACCGAGCGTACGACGTTGGGGCGATGCACCACCCAGTCGTCAATCCGCAGGTCACCAGTCGTGGTCACGCGGTCTTGCCCCCCTCTGCGCATAGTGTCCGGATTTGCTGCGCTGGCCAATGATCGCACCACAACTCTGTTTCCGCGCAAGTGTTCGGGCTCTTCGGCTGCAGGCTCTGTCCGGTTCATCGGTGCTCACCTCCGGTTGGTCGCGAACGTGGTCGATACGACGTCGAGGCCCTGCGGCCCCGACGTCGCGTGGATGACCGCCAGCGCGACCTCACAGGTCGCGGCGATCAGGTCGCTCGCCCCCCACGCGTCCGCGAGACGGTAGAGGTTGACGGCATCGCCCTCCGCATATGCACGCAGGTATTGGGCGCCCAGGCGAACGAGTTCGGGGTGCTCGGTGTGTTCCATGCAGCCCAGACGCTCGAGGCGCGGGAATGTCACAGCACTTCGGGGATTTTTCTTCGATTTCTCCCGAGAAATCCGTTTCGGCCCTCTCCGGGGTCGAATCGGGCGCCGAACCGGCAGCCCGCGCGCCGCGTATCGCCGTCCGGCAGGGCCTGTGATCCAGGCCACATGCCACTGCACCCCGAAGTGCTGTGACTTCCGGGGCGCGCGCGCGTCTTAGCTGTGACGCGGACGAAGTTCGGACCTCGCTGGGGGCGGGCCGAGCTAAGCGCGTCGGACGGGGCCATGGTTCGGAGTGCACCCCTCGCGCACCGAACCATGGCTCTCGCCCAACGGCGCGAGCGCCGGCTCGGACCTCGCTGGCGGCGGACCGACCCGGCGCTCGTGCCCTGGGTGACCAGGAGCGGCGTCTGCCCGAAGTTTCCTTTACCCGGCTCGACGGGTGCACATATCGTTGCCGCATGCGCAACGCACGCTCGCTGCTTACATAGCCGCACCGGACCAGCCCCCGATCGGGCACACCCGGTGCGGCCGCCCCTCCTTGTGAGGGGCTTCTTCGTGCCCGGACCCGATCGACGCACCGGAGAGCGACAGCGATGAGCGCGACATACCCCACCCCCCGACCGGCCGACGAGGGCTCGGCGCAGGACCGCCTGTTCGAGGCGTCCGACGACGACGCCCGCCCTCGCCGGTACCTGCTGACGATGTTCCCGTACCCCTCGGGCGACCTGCACATGGGCCACGCAGAGGTGTTCGCGATCACGGACGTCGTGGCGCGGTACTGGCGGGCCAAGGGCTTCGACGTGCTCAACCCCGTCGGCTGGGACTCGTTCGGCCTGCCTGCCGAGAACGCGGCGATCCGCCGTGGCGAGCACCCGGCCGCGTACACGGAGGCGAACATCGCCACCCAGGCGGCGTCGATCCGGCGCTACGGCGTCTCGTTCGACTGGTCACGGCGCCTGCACACCCATGAGCCGGAGTACTACCGCTGGACCCAGTGGTTGTTCGCCCGGCTGTACGAGCGCGGGCTGGCCTACCGAGCCGCGGCTGAGGTGAACTGGTGCCCGCAGGACCGCACGGTGCTGGCCAACGAGCAGGTGGTCGACGGCGCGTGCGAGCGGTGCGGCACCGCCGTCGTCGCACGCAGCCTGACGCAGTGGTTCTTCCGGATCACGGCGTACGCGGACCGCCTGCTGGACGACATGGAGCTGCTGGAGCCGGGCTGGCCGCCGCACGTGCTGACCATGCAGCGCAACTGGATCGGCCGGCAGGACGGTCCGGACGGCCCGACCTACCGCCTGCACGACTGGCTGGTGTCCCGGCAGCGCTACTGGGGCGCGCCCATCCCCGTGGTGCACTGCCCGGAGTGCGGTGAGGTGGTCGTGCCCGACGACCAGCTGCCCGTCGAGCTGCCGCACCTGGAGGGCGACCAGCTGGTCTCCGGTGACGTCTCACCTCTTGCCGGAGCGCGCGACTGGGTGCGGACGACGTGCCCGCGGTGCGGCGGCCCGGCCGAACGGGACACCGACACCATGGACACGTTCGTGGACTCGTCCTGGTACTTCCTGCGCTACCTGTCCCCGGGTTACGACGGCGGCCCGTTCCGCCCGGAGGACGCCGCGCGCTGGATGCCCGCCGCCCTGTACGTGGGCGGGGTGGAGCACGCGACGATGCACCTGCTGTACGCGCGGTTCGTCACCAAGGTGCTGTACGACATGGGCCTGGTGCCCTCACCCGAGCCGTACGCGCGCCTGATGAACCAGGGCCAGGTGGTCAACCACGGCAAGGCGATGAGCAAGTCGCTGGGCAACGGCGTGGACCTGGCGGCGGAGCTGGACCGGCACGGCGTGGACGCCGTCCGCCTGGCGATGCTGTTCTCGGGTCCGCCGGAGGACGACGTCGACTGGGCGGACGTCTCGCCGGAGGCGATGCGGAAGTTCCTGGCCCGGGTGCTGCGCCTGGACGATCGTCGGCCGAGCTCGTCGAGACCCGGACAAGGTCGACCAGCGGAGGGCCTGCGCAGGGCGGTGCATCGCACGGTGCACGACGTCGACGGGCTGGTCGAGGCAGGGCGGTTCAACGTGGCGATCGCCCGGCTGATGGAGCTGGTGGGCGAGGTGCGGCGGGCGGCGTCGGACGGCGGGGCGGGTGAGCGCGCGGAGACCTCTCCTGACGAGACCTACCGCGAGGCCGTCGAGGCAGTGGCCGTGCTGCTCGGCCTGTTCGCCCCGCAGACCGCCCAGGAGCTGTGGGAACGGCTGGGGCACACGACGCCGGTCGCGGCCCAGCCGTGGCCGACGGTCGATCCGGCGCTGCTGGTGACGACCGAGGTGGAGGCGGTGGTCCAGGTGGACGGCAAGGTGCGCGACCGGCTGCCGGTGTCCGCCGACGTCGCGGCGGCCGAGCTGGAGCGGGCCGCCCTGGCCCGGCCGGCCGTCGCCCGGGCGGTGGGTGACCGGACGGTGCGGCGGGTAGTCGTGCGGCCGCCGCACCTGGTCAACGTGGTGCTGGCCTAGGCGGTGCCGCCCTCGTCGAGCTTCGCGCGCAGCGAGCGGAGCTCGGCGAGGATCTCGCGGTTCTGGGCGGCGAGGTTGTCGAGCCGCTCGTCCTTCTGCTGGTCGTCCTTGCGCTCCTCCTCGGAGATCTCCTCCATGCCGTTGACGATGACGGCGATGAACAGGTTCAGCACCGCGAAGCCGACCACCAGGATGTAGACCACGAAGAAGATCCACGCCCAGGGATGGACCTCCATCACCGCGCGGGCGATCTCGGGCCAGGCCTCGCCCGTCATGGCCTGGAAGAGGGTGAACAGCGAGGTCCCCAGGTGCCCGAAGTACTCGGGTGCTGCGTCGGCGAACAGGCCAGTCGCGATGACCGCTGACACGTAGATGACCAGGACCAGTAGCGCGCCCACGGCGCCCATGCCCGGCACGGCACGCAGCAGTCCGTCGACGACGCGGCGCAGTGACGGCACCACGGTGATCACGCGCAGCACGCGGAGCACACGCAGGGCGCGCAGTGCGGAGAGGGACTCGCTGGCCGGGAGCGGGAGTACCGCGATGCCGACGACGGCGAGGTCGAACAGGTTCCACGGGTCGCGGAAGAACGCGCGACCATGGGCGACTATCCGCAGGAGCAGCTCGACCACGAAGAAGCCGAGCATGACCCGGTCGATCTCCATCAGGATTGTGTGCGCAGCCCCGCTCACCATGGTCTCCGCGCCCAGGATCAGGGCATTCGCCAGGATCACCACAAGGACGAGGTTGACGAACCACCTCTGGTCGAGGAACGCGCGGAGCCGCCCCCGCCAGGTGCGCGGTTCGATCCGTGGTTCGGCAGGTGTGCCGATCACCTGGTTCATGCGGTCTCCCTTGCTGTCACGTGCCCGGAGTCCTTGCCCCGGTCCTGCCTCAGGCCCTTGCCCGGCCGAACTGTAGCGCGGGCGTTTGCCAAGGGGTTCCGCTGGGCGCAATGTCCCAATTTGGGAGTGATTCGGCGGGTCCGGTGGCAAGTCGGCCCGATCAGTGCTGAGGTAGTCGCAAGCAAGCCACACCACTCTGGAGGAAACACATCATGGGTTTCTTTGCGTTTCTCATCCTCGGGCTGATCGCCGGCGTGATCGCCCGTATCGTCATCCCGGGCAAGCAGCCGGGTGGCTTCTGGCTCACGCTGCTCCTCGGTGTGCTCGGCGCCATGCTCGGTGGCTGGCTCGGCGGGCTCATCTTCAACGTCAGCCTCGACGAGTTCTGGTCCTGGGAGAGCTGGCTCTTCTCGGTGATCGGCGCGATCATCGTGATCCTGATCGTCCAGGCGATCTTCGGCCGCCGCAAGACCGCTTGATCGCAGCACGCCGCGGCCGCGCCGCCATCCTCGTCCTTCTGACGTCGGTGGTCGGTGCGGCCGCGGTCGCGTGTACGGGCGGCGGAGCGCCGTCGTCCGCGCAGGGCCCGGTGCCCGACGACGTCGCCGCCCACCTCGGCGTCGAGGTGGCGCAGGGCCGTGAGCAGTACGCCAAGCGGGAGATCCGGCTCGAGGTCACCAACGGCTCCGACGAGACGATGACTCTTCTCTCCGGGGCCCTGCGGTCCGAGCAGTTCGGGCCGTCACACCCCACCAAGGAGGGGCGCACCCTCGTGCTGCGGCCCGGGGCCACGCGCGCCGTCTTCCTGGGGCTCGGCGAGGCGAGGTGCGCAGACCTGGCGGCGGCGGAGGGGGGCGCCGCGCCGTCCGCCACGATCACGCTCGCCCTCGGCGAGGGCGACGACCTGGGCCCGGCAACGGACGTCCCCGTCGACGAGGTGGGCGATCCCATAGGACATCTCGCCCGGAACCATGCGGCGGACTGCTCGGCAGCGGCCGTAGCGGCCGGCGCCGACCTCACCGTCGACCCCGAGGTCCCCGTCGAGACCCGCGACGGGGAGCTGACCGCCCTGGTCACGCTGCGGATCGAGCCGGTCGACGGCGGCCCGGAGGTCACCGTCGACCGGATCGCCGGGACGACCCTGATGAGCAACGCGGACCCGGGTGGCGACGCTTCCGGCTGGGTAGGCCGGGACCTGGCGGGACAAGGGACCGGCGAGGTGGTCCTGGCCGTGGTGCCCGCCCGCTGCGACGTCCATGCGGTGGCCGAGGACAAGCGGGGCACGTTCCTGCCCGTGTCCGCGCGCGTCGGCGGCGTCCGGCAGGAGCCCGTCCACGTGCCGATGCCCGACTCCGCGCGCTCCGACTTCTACTCCTTCGTCGCGGACTACTGCGACTGGCCGGAGTGAGCGACCCCGGACACGCGAGAGGCGCCGCCTCCGGCGTCGGGCGGAAACCCGGCGCGGAGGCGACGCCTCGCGATGTACTGCGGTCGATGTACTGCGGTAGCTCAGGCTCTATCCGCGTCGTCCGAGCCTGCGGTTCCGCTCCGGCTCAGACGACGCGGATGAACGTCGGGCTGTTCTGCCACATCTCGGTGTAGCGCACCGGCATACCGGCGGCCCACGCCTCGATGATCATGCCGTCGCCCGCGTACAGGGCCACGTGGCCGGGCGTCCAGACGATGTCGCCGGGCTCCGGGTAGGTGACCTGGTAGCCGGAGCTGAGCAGCGCGCTCGAGGAGTGCGGCAGGCTCACGCCGAGCTGCGCGTACGTGTACTGGACGAGGCCGGAGCAGTCCATGCCCTCGGCCGGCGACGCCCCACCGAGCACGTACGTGATGCCGAGGTAGTTGAAAGCGAGGTTGATGGCCTGCTCGCCGAGCGGGACCGGGTCCGGCGCGTCGACCGAGACGACGGCGGGGCCGTCGCCCTTCTTGCCGTCGGCGGCTGACGAGGTGCCCAGCGCTTCCATCTCGATCGGCATCTTCGCGTCGGACGGGACGGTGACGGTCGGGGCGGCGGCAACAGCCTGCTTGGCCACCGCGGTGAGGGAGTGCAGGTCGACCGTGTTCAGCTTGGCGGACTTCACGTCGGTCTTCAGGTCCATGGCGGGGGCCGCGTGGGCCGTCGTCGCGATGGTCGAGATCAGGACGCCACCGGCTGCTGCGGCGATGGCTCCTCGGCGGGCTACGGTGCCTGCGTTCTCTGTGGCGGTACGAGCGAGGATGCTCAGCGGTGTCATGGCCGGCCGGCTGTCACGATGCCGTCCGCGAAGGGAGTTCGTCACCTTAAATGTCTCCTGTACCGCCTGCGAGGTCAGCTGTCGGGTTCGGGTAGGAGTACACACCCGGCCGCACGGCTACTGGGGGGTTCCGTCCGGCTTCACCCCGAGGGCGACGATGGTGCTGTCGTCCGGGAAGGTGGGTCCCCCGCTCCTGTCTCGAACGTCTGGTCATGAACCGGTGACAGGATTCGGCGTCCGGTTCACGGTCCCACCGATGTGGTGGGGCAGAAGTCAAAGTACACACGTTCCCCAGAAAAGTCACGATCGGGTTACGCATTCCGGTCTCACCCGCAGAAGGCGCAGATTTGCGCCGTTCCGGTCTTCATGGGCTATGACCGACATCACACACATCGGCTACCGTTCGGCGGCATGGGTGAAAGCGCATATCGCGTCTCCGCCTGGTGGGTGCTTCCCATCAGTGCCGTCGTCTGGTGGGTGGGTGGGTTTCTGCCCTGGCTCCTGCAGGCGTTGTACGAGGTCATAGGCCTTACCGAGGCCTCGGCAGTGCGCTCTGCCGAATTCCTGCCCATACCGTTCACCACCGACGACGCGGTGGTCGGCCTGGTCATCATGGCTCTGATCGGCGGCCTCCTCGGCGGTCTCACGGCGGGTATCGCGGCCTCGGCGAGGGCTGGCGCGGCTGCCGCGACGACGGGCACCTTGCTCGCCATGTCCGCGGCGGGCGGCGCCTCGTGCCTGCTCGCGCTCCGCGGCAGTGCTCCCGGTGACGCCGCGCCGCTCGGGATGCTGGTCGTCACCGTCGCTGCCGGGGTCGTAGGGCTGGCGGCCGGCCTCCTGACGGCCCTGGGCCCGGCTGCCCTGCGCGGGCCCGCCCTGGCCCTGCCTGTTGTGCTCCTGGACGGCTGGTTGTGGGGTCTGGTGCCGGGCAACCTGGTGTCTCCCACGGGCACGTGGTGGACCTTCGCGGTGGCGCTCGGTATCGCGTTCGGCCTGGCGGTGGACAGCCGGCCGATCGAGCTTCTCGGCTGGCTGCCGACCGCGGGCATCGTGTGGGTGCTGCAGGCGGCCGGACCGGCCCTCCTGGCCGTGCAGGAGAACATCTGGCCGGGATCCGCGCTCACGGAGAACCCGCTGTCCGCGGCGGCGATCGTGGGGCACGAGCTCGCCTCGGCGGCCATGGTGCCCGACAGGCACCAGCTGGGCGCCTGGGTGGTCGCCCTGTTGCTCGGTGCGGCGATCGCAGCGCTCCGGCTCGCCCGGGAAGCGGGGGACGAGGGCGAGCTCTCCGAGGCGTTGGCCTGAGGCGTCAGCTCGCGCCCCTGCTGATTGCGATCATGTAAATTTCACCCGCCGCGCGTCGTCGGCCCTGTTCCACGCTTGTCCGGTCCTCATAGGTTTGTCCCAGTTCGGGGGTATCCGGCCCACGAGCGGACAATGGGGGCATACATGAACAGGAAACCGTTCGTCGGCGTCGCCACCTCCGCGGCGCTCGCCGTGGCGGTGCCGCCTGGTCGGTCGGTACCGGCGAGGGCGCGGTGGTGGCCGTCGTCGACACGGGCGTCGACTTCGATCAGCCGGACCTCGCCGGCCAGCTCCTGCCAGGTGCCACCTTTTCCGGCTGTGCGGACGTGCGCCCGTGCGGCGAGGGGGACTTCAGGGGCCCCGACGGCCAGAACGACGGCGACGAGCACGGCACGCACGTGGCAGGCATCGTCGCCGCCGCGGCCGACAACGGCATAGGTGTCGCGGGTGTGGCCCCCGGCGCCAAGGTCCTTCCGGTCAAGGTCCTCGAGGCGGGCTCGGGCTCGTCGCAGGACATCGCGGACGGTATCCGGTGGGCCGCCGACAACGGCGCCGACGTCATCAACCTCTCCCTGGGCTCGGCCCCTGGCGGGCAGCTGCTGACGATCATCGGCGTCGACGCCCTGATGCGCGACGCCATCGCCTACGCCCGTGAGCGGGGGGTGCTCACGGTCGCGGCGGCAGGCAACTCGTCGACGCCGCTGTGCACCGACCCGGCGTTCACCAGCTCGGCGATCTGCGTGGGGGCCACGGACTCGGCCCGCCTCCACGCCTACTACTCGGAGCTCCCGATCAAGCTCGACCTGAAGAGCGTCTCGGCGCCCGGCGGTGCGGGCGGTCTGAACGGGTGCGACGGCGACGTCTGGTCCACGGTGCCCGTGGGCACAGGCTCGGACACGTGCGCGGGCGGCAGCTACGACGCCTACGCGGGCACGTCGATGGCGACGCCGCACGTGGCCGGGGTCGCGGCGCTGCTCTACGGCCAGGGCCGGACGATGGCAGAGGTCGAGAACGCGATCCTCGGCACCGCGCGCGACCCGCTCCTGGGCCTCGTCGGTGTGTGGACCCCGCTGTACGGGTACGGCATCGTCGACGCGGCCGCAGCGGTCGCGTACTGACCCGATCCGCGAAGTAGAGCGGAAGTAGAGCGCCTGTCCGGCTTCCGCACGGTCTACCCCGTGCGGAAGCCGGACAGGCGCTCTACTTCGCGAATCAGGTCAGTAGGGGCGGATGTAGACCGCGTAGTCCTGCCACTGGGCCGTGTGGCGCACCGGGGTGCCGTAGTTGGCGGCCTCGACAACCATGCCCTCGCCCGCGTAGAGGGAGACGTGGCCCTGGGTCCACACGATGTCGCCGGGGATGGGCGACGCGACCTGGTAGCCCGTCGCCACCATGGACGACGACGAGTGCGGCAGGTCGACGCCGAGCTGGGCGTACACGTACTTGATCAACCCGGAGCAGTCGAAGCCCGACCCGGGTGACTCGCCGCCGTAGGTGTAGGCGATACCGATGTACTGCATGGCGATCGCGACGGCCTGTGCGCCGATGGAGCCGTCGGACGCGTAGTCCGGGGTGGCCGGCTCGACCTCCTCGGTCGCCGCCTCCGCCACCGCCTCGGGCTCGGGGCGGGTGACGGCCTCGATGACGGCCTCGGGCTCGGGAGCGGGGGTGACCTTGACGGCCTTGCTCTCGATGTTGAGCTTCGCGTCGGTCGCGACCTGCACGGCCGGCGCTGCTGCCAGCTCTTTGCTTGCCAGGCGGTTCGAACCGTCTCCCATGACGGCGTGTGCGCTGGGTGCGAACGCCGTCGCGAGAAGTCCGGACGATGCCGCGATCAGCGCACCCGAGCGGGCGGCACTACGGGTCACGGTCATCAGGGGAGTGCTAGGAGCGTGAACGGCGCGGTGTCGACCGCGTCGGACGGTGGTACTCACCGAAGTTCTCCAAGTCGCCGGTTTCGCGGGCCCGTACCGATCTGGGGAATGGGGCTCGCGATTGTGCCTCCGGTGGCACAACGGATCCGACGCTACATACGGGTCACCACTCTGTCTCGATCAGATAACACTTGTCGTGAAGTACCAAGGCGCGCGAAACGTGGGTAACTTTTCGACAGTCGTCTTTTCCCAGCGTAAGGGCCATTCTTTTGACCGATATGGCCTTTGAGCGCCATGGGAAACCGGCGCGAGAAACAATGCGACACGCCGATCCGCAGTGGTGGGTCAGCCCTTTTCCAGGGCGCGACGCTCCGCCTCGGCCTTCAGATCGGCCAGCTCCGCGTCCACGAGCTCCCGTGCACGCGAGCCGAGCGCGAGGTTGGTCAGCCCGGCGAGCATCCCGCTCTGCGCGACCGCCAGCGTGACCTCGCACGCGGCGTCGGACACCGGTGCGATCCGGTGGGCCACCCCGGACCGCACGCCCGGTGTGCTGCTCGACCAGGAGAAGCCGCTGCCCTCGGTGAAGCCGTCCACCTCCCAGACCGCGGGTGGCAGGCCGGGCTGCGTCAGCTCGACACGGGAGCCGACGGCGATGGCTGTCTCGGTCCCCAGGATCGTCACGCCGGTCATGGAGCCGGTCCAGGTAGGCATGTGCTCGACGTCGGACAGCACCTGCCAGACGACGTCGGCGGGCGCCGCTACGCGGGTGCTGGTGCGGTACGCATGGGCCACGGGCCCCAGGCTACGCCGGGCTCGAGAGCATCCGGCGTGGCCTGGGGCCCGTGGCGAACCAGCAGGTCAGGAACTGGCGAACAGGGTCAGGAACCCGTGGAGAGCTGGAGCGTGACCGGGGCTCCCCAGATGACCAGAGCACCGGCCTGCGGGTCGGACGAGATGATCGACCCCGCCGGCACGGTGTCCGACTCGGTGTCCTGGAACGTGCAGGCGAGGTGCTTCTCCAGGCAGGCGACCTCGGCGTCCTCGCGGGTCATCGCGGTGAAGTCGGGGATCTCGATGGCGCCGTCGGCCACCTCGTCGGGAAGGGGCACGTATTCCGTCCTGAGGAACGTCGTGAGGGAGTGCATCTTGCCGATCGACTCCTCCGACTCGAGCGGGGCGTTCTGCCCCTCGTCGTAGATCACCGTGGTGGTCCGGTCCCACAGCTCGAACGTCGCGGCGGTTCCTGCGCGGCCCTCCGAGTCCTGGACGTTCTGCTCCACGTCGACGGCGGACAGGCTCGTGAGCAGCTCCCACGCCGCGGCGCGCACCTCCGGTGAGGCCGGGGCATCGGTGATCAGTCTGGCTGTGCTGTTGAGTGCCGCGTCCTCGGCCATGCCCGTGGGCTCGAACTTGTCGAGCAGTGCGTCGTGCAGAGCCGCCGGCTCGGTGGGCAGCGCCGCGAGCTCCGCCCAGGTGAAGGTGATGGGGTCTGCGCCTTCCAGGACGAGGTAGCTGTTCTCGTCGCGCAGCGCTGGGCCGTAGCTGAGGAGCTCGAAGACCACGCCGTCGCCGTACCAGCGCTCGATGCCCAGCGGCGTGTAACCGTCGTCCTCCTCGCCCTGCTTCGCCGACTCGTTGCGGGTCACCACATGGAAGTACGTCGCATCCCGCCAGCCCTCCGGCGGGACGACCGGACCCTGGGGCAGGTTGTCGGGAAGGTCGGTCAGCCGGTCGCCCTCGCTCGTTGTCACGGGCGGGCCGCTGGGCGCCGGCGACGGCTCCACCGCCATCGTCGTCGAACCGCCCGGTAGAGCTGTTCCGGGGAGCTCCATCGTGGTGGCCGCCCAGGCCCCGCCGCCGAGCGCCAGCCCCATGGCCAGGGTGACGCCGCCCACCCGGGCGGCCCGCCGCCGTCGGGCAGCGGGGACGACGCGCGTGACGTCGACGTCGATCTGGGGTGCGACCCGAGTGGCCTGCGTGCGCAGGCTCTGCGCGAACTGCTCGTCGTCGTTCATGACCCGCTCCTTCCGTTGGTGGTGCTCGTGGTGGTGCTCGTGGTGGTTCCTGTGGTGGGTGCGGCGGTGTCCGCGCCGTCCGCCTGGAGGAGTTCTCGGAGGCGGGCGAGGCCGCGTGACGCGGTGGACTTCACGGTGCCGACCGAGACACCCGTCGCGTCGGCGACCTCACGCTCCGTCAGGCCCTCGAGGTGTCGGAGCACCACGATGCGGCGCTGCTTGGTGGGAAGCGTCAGCAGGGCGCGGCTGAGGCGGTCGCGCTCGGCGTGCCGGTCGGCCGGGCTTGGGCCACCGCCCGACCGGTCGGGCAGCGCGTCGGAGGCCATGAGGACCTCCCGCCGGTGCCTGCGCCACGTGTCGATCCGCGCGTTGGCCAGGACCCGGCGCGCATAGGCGAGCGGCTCGCCTCGGCGTGCCTTCGGCCAGGCCAGATACGTCTTCATGAGGGCCTGCTGCACCAGCTCCTCTGCGACGTGCGTGTCGCCGCACAGCAGCCAGGCGGTGCGTGCGAGGGCCGGGGCGGACCGCGCCATGAAGCCGGCGAACTCGGCCTCCTTGTCCCCCACCACGACCACGTCGATCGCCTGAACCTTGTCGGGGCTCGAACGCCCCGCGACCATTGGCATGCTCATGCCTCCTTCACGGTCCAGCACCACGAAAGGTTGAGTGGGCCGCTCGGGAGATTGTCGGTGCCCTTCCGTATCCTCGCGGCATGGCCACGCATCGGCTCACCGCGCAGCAGGGGCGCCGCATCGCGCTGCGCGCCCAGCTGCTCGACGCCCGCCGGCCGGTGGACCTCGTGCACCTGGTGGAGGACCTGACGTACCTCTCGGTGGACCCGACGTCGGCGGTGGCGCCCGCGGTGGACCTCGTGGCCTGGTCGCGGCTCGGCAACGAGTACTGGCAGGGCGCGGTCGACGACGCGATCGCCGACCGCATGCTGTTCCAGCTGCGCGGCACCGTGCGGTCGATGGTCGACCTGCCCCTGTACCTGGAGCAGATGGCCGGCTGGCCCCAGCACGAGACCATGCGGCAGTGGCTCGCCGACAACGCCGAGTTCGAGCGTGAGGTGCTGGCTCTGGTGGAGGCGGACGGGCCGGTGCTTGCCAAGGACGTGCCGGACACCGCCCGCGTGCCGTACACCTGGGGCGCCGAGGGATGGAGCAGTCGCCGCAGCGTCGCCGAGATGCTCGAGGCGCTGAACATGCAGGGCAAGCTCGCGATGGTGGGGCGTCAGGGCAGGCAGCGCCTGTGGGACCTGGCGGAGCGGGTCTATCCGCAGGTCGAGGCGGTGCCGCTGGAGGAGGCGCTCCAGGAACGCGTGGCGCGACGCCTGGCGGCCGAGGGCATCTGCCGCAAGCGGGTGCAGGGCCGTTCGGGCGACGGCGGCTGGTGGGTGGACATGCCTGGCGAGGCGGTAGAGATCGAGGGGGTCGACGGCGAGTGGCGCGCCGATCCAGAGCTGCTCGAGCGGGCGGACGACGAGTTCGAGCCCCGGACCGCGCTGCTGTCCCCGTTCGACGCCATGGCCGCCGATCGGCCCAGACTCCTCGACCTCTTCGGCTACGAGTACGCGCTCGAGATGTACAAGCCGAAGGGCAAGCGCCGCTGGGGCTACTTCGCGCTGCCGATCCTGCACGGGGAACGGTTCGTGGGAAAGCTCGACGCGAAGGCGGACCGCAAGGCGGGCGTGCTGAACGTGTTCGCGGTGCACGAGGACCTGCCGTTCGACGGCTCCACCATGGACGCGGTGCATGCAGAGGTGGAGCTGCTCGCCGCATGGCTGGGGCTGGGCCGGGTCGACTACGCCAGGGACGCCTAGCTGCCCCTCCTGACTCATAGTCAGGTGGTTGAAAGTTTCACCAGTCCCAGCAAGTCCGAAATGCGACTATCATCCGCGAGGTGACGTCGCAGATGATGGTCGACCTGGTTCCCGTGGACGAGGAAGTGCTCGAAGGCCTCCTGGCTCTGGCCGTTGCCGAGGCTCTGCCCGGCGAGGTCATGCCGCCCGCCTCGGGCGAGACGGCCACCGAACCCCGCATGACCTGGACCGACCTGCGCAAGGGTGCGTTCAGGGAGTATCACCGCCGGTGCCGCGTGAACCCGCACTCCCCGGTTCCCGAGGTGACCTGGGCGGTCAAGGCCCGAGGCAGGATCGTGGGGGCCGCGCGCCTGGCTCTGGTCGACGGCGACCCGGCCGCGCGGGAGGTCGGCCTCTGGCTCGGCCAGTCGTACCGGGGTCAGGGCATCTCCGGCGAGGTGGCCTACTGGGCGTTCGCCGCGGCACAGACCATGGACGCGAAGCGCCTGGTGGCGCGGACGACTGCGCGGTCGGCGATCGTGCGGAAGTCCCTGGAGCGCATCGGGTTCAAGGTGGTGGACAGCGGCGGTGTCCTGGTCGGCACCATCTCGCTGCCCTGACGCTGCCGGCCCTGACGACGGAGCCGGCGAGTCAGTCGAGGGTGAGGGCCTCGAGCTCCGCGCGTGTGCCCGCGAACACGTTCATGTCGATGTACGGCTCGACGCCGTCGTAGCCGGGTAGCCGGTCGCGGTTCGAGTACTGCCAGACCGTCCACTCGCGACCGTCGGACAGCCCGGGCGCCCACGCGACCGACCGGATCCAGACGGGCAGGTCCGGGTAGCGGCCCGTCAGGTAGAGGTCGTAGGCCTCCTCCGTCGCGTACACGATCGGGTCGGCGCCGTAGTGCTCCTTGATCCCGGCGACCAGCGGATCCAGGATCGCGTGCACCTCGTCCGGCGTCGGGTGGTTCTGGAAGTACGAGCCGTAGAACTCGAGGTCGATCACGGGCGGGAGGGTACCGGGGGTCGCCGGGACCTCGGCGGCGAGCTGCGCGGCCTGGTCGGCCCCCGAGCTCTCGAAGCTCATGAAGTGGTACGCCCCGACGAGCAGGTCGGTCTGGGTGGCGGCCGCCCAGTTCTCGGCGAACCGCGGGTCGGTGTGCGAGGCGCCCTCGGTGGCCTTGATCCACGCGAAGTCGAGGTCCTGTGCGGCCAGCACGTCCCAGTCGATCTCCCCCTGGTAGTGCGCGACGTCCACCCCTCGCACGTCGTACCGGGCGGCCAGGATCCGGTTCGGCCAGACGACGCCGTTCGCCACGAGCACGCCGAGCACGGCAAGGACGGCGACGACCGTCGTCGTCGTCGTCCACAGAGCTGCGCGTCTGCTCATTCGCCGGTCACACCGCTCGCCAGCTCGGCGGAGACGTCCAGGTGGCCCGCGTGGCGGGCGTACTCCTGCAGCACGTGGAAGCAGATCCACGCGAGCGTCGGTGGATCGTCGGTGAACCGGCCACCGACCGCACCGTGCTCGTCCAGGGAGTGCGTCGCGAGCACCTCGCCGGTCACGGTGCCGCCCGCGTGCAGCGCCTCGAGCAGCTCCTCCAGGCCTACGCCGTCGGGCACCGCCCACGGTCCGTCCGGGTCTCCACCCGGGTGGTCACCCCACGGGTGGTCTACCGGCTCCGCGAGGAAGCCCCACCGGAACCAGCGCCGCTCCATGTGCACCAGATGGATCAGCAGCTCGAGCGGCGACCAGCCGGAGGGAAGCCGGGAGGCACGCAGGTCGTCGTCGGACAGGCTGCGCAGCTTGCGGGCCACGGCGTGCCGGTAGTAGTCCAGGTAGGCGGTGAACAGGGTGGCCGGGTCGGCGGTGTCCAGGCGTGGCTCGCGGTCGGAGAGGGGCACGGGGCGAGGTTACTTCGAGGCACTGACAACCTGGTCGCGGAAGTGCTGTGACATCCGTGCCGCTGGTGCGTCTGTACTGCATGACGCAGACCAGGAGCAGGACCTACGGCCTCGCCTCGAACCCCTCGGAGTGGGCGGCGCACCGCCGCGCCGTCGTCTTCTCCGTGCGCCGGATGTACCCAGGGGTCGACGCGGAGCGGGCGGCGACCGAGGGCCTGGGCGAGCTGTGCCGCCAGATAGTGGTCCACGGCGCCGTCGACCGGCCGGCCGTCGTGTGGTGCGAGGCCGCGGTCGCGGCCGCCGCGCGCCTGCGGACCGGGGCCGGTTGGCCCGCATGAACCGGCGGTGGTGCGCCCCGGCGCCGTCCGATCGCCGGCATCCGCGCATGTCGGACGCACAGGCCTACGGGACCTGTGCGCCCGACGCTTTTGTCAGCGCGTGCTGCCGACCTCTGCGACGAACCGTGCGGCCCGCTCGCGCAGACCCAGGATGCGCCGGTCGGTGATCAGCTCACGCATGGCCGGGTCGTTGCCCGCCTCGGTGAAGGTCGGCTTGCGCCGCACGTTCCGCGAGCAGCCGAACTCGGTGCAGATCAGGGTGCCTATCGTGTTCCCGTTGCGTCCCGAGGCGCCGCCCCTGCGGGCGACGTACAGGGAGACGTCGTCAGTGACGACGACGTCCTCGCACCAGGCGCACACGCCCTTGGTGCGCTTGCTCGACTTCGCCTCGGCGGCGCGCAGCAGCACGCCGGTCGGTCCGCCGTCGAGCTCGAGCACCACGTAGGCGGACAGCGGCGCCTTGCGGTCGTGCCACCCGAGGTAGTCGAGGCGCTCCCAGTCGAGCGTGTAGAGGTCGGGGAGGGTGGCCTGGGCGGCCTCCCGCTTGCTCGCGTTCAGGAAGGACGCGCGGATCTGCTTCTCGGTCAGAGGGTTCATGGGGTATCGGCTTCCGGTCGTTCGGAGGCCACCGGCCGGCATCGGCCGTCGCGAAGAGCGCGACAACGCCTCGGTCACCGATTCGTTCGGTCACCGGGCCGGCAGGCGGCAGGGCAGGGGACGACGCCGCGCCCGCCCTCCGACGTCCGGCGACAGTGCGCGTGACCGTCGAAACGGTCGGTGCGGTGCCGGGGGCGATTCAGAGAGTCGTGACGCGGGTCCGGGAACTGCCCGAGCAGGCCGCGACGGCCGCCCCGCATCCCGCGGTGAATACCCGCATCTCTCGCTCCTCGTGTGATCCCTGAGGCCGGCCGGGCAAGATCGCCGCACAGCCGACTCGTCGATGCTACGACACGGACCCTGCGCGGTACACGTGCTTTTTGCCACAGGCTGACGGCCGCGTCCGCCGCGTACGCACCGCGTGCCGACCCTGCTCACGTCCAGGTCGCGGTCTCCGGGTCGACGCCGTGCGCCAGGGCGTTGGCGTTCACGACGTCGCGGAGCCATTCGGCGAGACCCTGCTCGAGGCCGTCGTAGAAGGAACGGAAGCCCGGCTCCTCGGCGTAGGAGCGGGCAAGGCAGACGTGCATCGAGTGGGTGCAGTCGAAGTAGGCACCCATCGAGGCCCTGTGCTGCTCGGCAAGGGCGTTCGCCCGCTCGCTTCCCGGTAGCACGCCCTCGCGCAGAGCCTTGGCCAGGTCGGTGTGCAGCACCTCGACGTCCGCCATGATGCGACGCCAGTCCTCAGGGCTCCGGTCCGCTGCTCGTTCGGCGTACTGCGCCCACTGCTCGCCGTCGCCCCAGCGTTCCCTGGCCTCGAGCTGCCGGGACGGCTGCCAGGTCGTGCCGAAGATGGCCACCTGTTCGTCGTGCGGGAGCAGGATGCCCGAGCGGCGGGCCTCGATCAGCCGGTCCAGGGCGTCCGCCGAACGTTCCAGGCGCGCGATGTGCTCGCGCACCTGGTCCCGCTGCCTGGTCAGGGACTCCTCCGCGTCGCCGGTCGGCGCGTCGAGCAGCTTTGCGATGTCGGCGAGGGGGACACCGAGCTCGCGGTAGAGGCGCACCCGGTGGAGCCGGGCGACGTCGGCGGCGTCGTAGAGCCGGTGCCCGCCGGACGTGCGCTGGGACGGGCCGGCCAGCCCCACCTCGTCCCAGTGGTGCAGCGTCCGGACGGTGACGCCCACGACGGACGCGGCGCCGCCGACGGTCAGGCCGTCCGGCGGCACCGCGTCCGTAGTGCTCCGGTGCGTCATCACGGCAAGTCTCGCAGCCGTCGCGGTCACCGGGACGGCCTCACGCCGAGGGCCTCTCGATGCCCAGCTCGTCGCGCAGGGTCTGGGCCTCGGCGCTGGCCGGGTCGTAGGGCCGGGCAGCGGTCATGATCACCCGTAGGTTCTCGGGCGTGACCACCTCCACGTCGATCGTGTTCCACGGCGTCTGACGCGGACCAGTGGTGCTCCCGGGTACCAGCTCCTCGCAGGCCGCCGCGATCTGGTCCACCTGGCTCAGCACGCACGAGAAGGTCACCGTCACCGCCGGCGGGCCGGCCGGGACGCCTGTCGGGATCTCCGTCCGGGTCTCGGCCGGGACGAGCAGGATGTCCTGGAACGCCCACCGACGCAGATGGGTGACCCGGCCCGGAGCCGCGAAGAGCTCGAAGAAGCCGAGGCCGTGCGTCCAGAACTCGACGGAAGCTGCCATGTCCCGGGTAGGTGCGTTCACGAACATCGGCATGCCGTAGATGCCACGGAACAGCTCGGCAGGCTCGGCGTCGAGCGCGGGAAGGGGCACGGGGCCCATGTCGAAAGCGGGATATGTATCGGTCATGACGCCAGCGTCGACCCTCACGTGGCGTGAGGTTCAAGCCCGTACGGAATCTCGGCGAGCTGTGTACCTGCGCTGACCGGAAACTAGTGGGTGGGCTGCAGCTCCGTCGTCCGCGCCGCCGCCTCGCGGTCGGCCGGGTCGGCGAGGTGGCCGGTCCGCTTGAGCCACCACTCGGCGAGCAGGGTGGTCAGCGGCGGGACGGACGCGGCGAGGGCCACCAGCGTGCGGAACCAGCCCCAGCGCAGCTTGACCGCCACGAACAACGTGACCGCGACGAACAGCACGAACGCACCGCCATGGAGGCGGCCGAACAGCCACACCCCTGCCTCGGTGGTCTCCGTGACGTACTTGAGGAACATGCCGACCAGGAGCCCTGCCCAGGTGAACGCCTCGATCCAGGCGACGATGGCGAACAGGCGGCCGAGACGGGAC
The DNA here is from genome assembly GCF_040639635.1 of Promicromonospora sp. NPDC023805. Lineage (NCBI taxonomy): Bacteria > Bacillati > Actinomycetota > Actinomycetes > Micrococcales > Promicromonosporaceae > Promicromonospora > Promicromonospora sp. NPDC023805. The sequence continues at coordinate 165,851 of NZ_JBFAAH010000010.1, forward strand.
ATCGCGGGCATGCGGAACCTTCCGGAGGCGAAGCGGGTGGTGCCCCCAGTCTGCCCGACGCCGGACGGTGTTCCGCGCCTCCCGCCTCCCGGCTACCGCAGCCGGGATCGGACGGCCGTGCCCGCGCAGGCGATGACCGCCGCCCCGCCGAGCACGGTCGCCCAGGTGAGCTGCTCGTGCAGCAGCAGCGCCGCCCAGCAGATGCTGAGCACCGGCTGGACCAGCTGGACCTGACTGACCTGTGCCATCGGGCCGATAGCGAGGCCCCGGTACCAGGCGAAGAAGCCGAGGAACATGCTCACCACCCCGAGGTAGCCGAACAGCGCCCAGTCGAGCGGGGTACCCGTCGGCGGGTCCTGCGCCACCGAGACAGCGGTGAGCACCGCCATCGGGACGGCGGCGAGCACCAGCGCCCACGAGATGGTCTGCCAGGAGCCGAGCTCGCGGGCGAGCAGCCCGCCCTCCGCGTAGCCGATGGCGCACGCGACGACCGCCCCGATCAGCAGCAGGTCCGCACCGTGCAGCCCCCCGAGCCCGCCGCCCTGCACGGCGGCGAAACCGACCGCCGCTACCGCACCCAGCGCCGCCGTCACCCAGAACGACGCCCGCGGACGCTCGCGCGTACGCAGCACCACCAGCACCGCCGTCACCGCGGGCAGCACCGCGATGACGACGACACTGTGGCTCGCCGACGCCGTCGCGAGCGCGAACGAGGTGAGCACCGGGAAGCCGACGACCACACCGCCCGCGACGATCGCGAGCCGCGCCCACTGCGTGCCTCGGGGCAGGCGCTGCTTGGTGATTCCCAGGGCGACCGCCGCGAGCGCCGCCGCGACGACGGCCCGGCCGCAGGACACGAACAGCGGTGACATGCCTCCGCCGTCGACCACCATGCGGGTAAAGGGGACCGTGAACGAGAAGGCCGCGACCCCGAGGAGACCCCACCAGAGACCTGCCCGTGCCGGGGATAGCGGCAGTGCAGACTGAAGAGTAGCGCTACTGTTGGCTGTCATGTATGACGATAGCAGTGCTCGAATTGTCGCCGGACTGCACGAGTGGATCACCGCCGCCGCGCCGGGGGCCCGCCTGCCCTCCAGCCGAGCGCTCGTGGCGCATTACGGGGCGAGCCCCGTCACGGTGCAGAAGGCGCTGCGCACACTCGTGTCGCAGGGCGTGGTGGAGGCCCGGCCGGGCGTCGGTACCTTCGTGCGGGCGGTGCGCGTGCCGCGCCCCCACGACTACGGCTGGCAGACGGCGGCTCTCGGCCCACGCACCAGACCCGTCCAGCAGCTCTCCCGGGCCCTGCACACCGCCCCGAACGACGTGATAGCGCTGCACTCCGGGTACCCGGACCGCGAGCTGCTGCCCGAACGCCTCGTGCGGTCCGCGTTCACCAGGGCCGCCCGCAGCGACGCGGCCGTCACCGCGTCACCCGCCGGAGGGCTGCCCGAGCTGCAGGCGTGGTTCGCCGCCGAGCTCGGCAGCGCGGCGCCCGCCGGGATCGCCCCGCCGACCCCGAGCGACGTAGTCGTCTTCCCGGGGAGCCAGTCCAGCCTCAGCACGGTCTTCCGCGCCCTGGCAGGCGCCGGCCGACCACTCCTCGTCGAGTCACCGACCTACTGGGGCGCGATCCTCGCCGCCGAGCAGGTAGGCGTGCAGCTCGTACCGGTGCCGAGCGGCCCGCACGGCCCGGACCCCGACGAGCTCGCACGGGCCTTCGACCGGACCGGGGCGCGCGCCTTCTACGCGCAACCGAGCTACGCCAACCCGACCGGCGCTCGCTGGTCGCCCGGCCTGTCCGACGAGGTGCTGCGCCTGGCCCGCGAGCACGGCGCCTTCGTGATCGAGGACGATTGGGCGCACGACTTCGGGATGGCCCACGAGGTAGTCCCTCTCGCCGCCCGTGACGACGGCGGGCACGTGGTCTACCTGCGCTCGCTGGCCAAGAGCGTCTCGCCTGCGGTGCGCGTCGCAGGGCTCGTCGCCAGGGGCCCGGCCCGCGAACGTATCCTCGCGGACGCGCAGGCCGAGGCCATGTACGTGAGCGGCATGCTCCAGGTCGTGGCCCTGGACGTCGTGACCCAGCCCGCCTGGCGCACCCACCTGCGCGGCCTGCGTCAGCAGCTCGCGGCCCGGCGCGACCTCTTGCTCGGCGCGCTCCGGGAGCACGCGCCGACCGCCCGCGTCGAGACGGTGCCGCAGGGTGGCCTGAACCTGTGGGTGCGGCTCCCGGACACCACCGACGTCGCGCGCCTGGTCCGGGACTGCGAGACGGCCGGCGTCATAGTGGCTGCGGGCGACGAGTGGTTCCCCGCCGAACCGACCGGTGCCTATCTGCGACTCAACTATTCCGGGCCGAATCCCGGGGCCTTCCCGGAGGGTGCACGTGTGATCGGGGAGATGCTGGCGCGACAGGGCTGAGCCCTCTGCCGGTGACCATGCACCTGCTGCCACGCAGACCCGTTCTTGGCAGCAGGTGCATGGTCAACGTGGACCGGCGTCTACTTCGGCGGTAGGGAGCAGGCGTGGTCCACGCCTCGTCGCACCCAACCGGCCAGCTCATCCTCAGTGCCGAGGGCGTCGGGCCTGATCGCCAGCCAGCCGGCCATGACACGCGCGCCCATCACGGCGCGCGTCGCGGCAGTGGTGCGCTCCAGCTCCTCGGCGGCGTCGGGCCCGACACGGACCAGGATCCCTTCCGAGCCGCGCACCGCCACCGCGAGGTTGCCGTTGATCATGAACGACAGCCCGCCGAACATGCGCCGCTCGGTGACATCGGGCGCGCCGTCCAGAGCGCTCCGGATCTCGTCCGCCAGTGCGAGGTCGTATGCCATGGATCCGAGGCTATGTCCGCCGCGTCATCCCCGGGCGGTGCGCTCCTCGCGCGTCGCAGGGCCGGTCTGTTCCAGCCGGAACAGCCGCACCACCCGGCCGGAGTCCCGTTCGTACCCGCGGTACCCCGGCCACTGCGACTCGATGAGGGCCCAGACGGCGTCGCGCTCGTCGTCCCCGACGAGGGTCGCGCGGACCGGGATCCGCCGTCCGCCCACGCTGATGCTCGCGTCCGGGTGCGCGAGCAGGTTGTACGTCCACGCCGGGTGTCTCCCCCGCGCGAACGCTGACCCGGCGACGATTGCCCGCCCGGGCCCGTCGGGCGTGTACATGAGGTAGGTGTCGCGCGGCTCTCCCGACCGCGCACCCGTCGTATGCAGTACGAGCGAGGGCACCAGCAGCGCGCTGACCTGCAGCCGCCCTCGGGAGAGCCAGGCGAGTGCCCGTTCGGCAGGTGGCAGCAGGACAGGGCCGACGGCGCGGAAGGCCCGCGTGCGCGTCAGGGGAGCGACCGCCGATCGGACGACATGCAGAAGACTGGCCATCTGTCCATCATCTGGCTCCGGGCACCCGTCGGCACGGCCGCGCGGGGTACCGTCTCGACCGGCGCTTTTGCTTGCCCGCTTCCCCACCCTCTCCGCCTGGAGGAGTCATGACCACCACCCACGAGTCCGTCGCTACGCCGGACGGCATCGTTGCCCCACGATTCCGCCCGCCGGCCGGCGCCTCCAGCTCAGCGACCCTGTCGCTCGACGGGGAGTGGCGGTTCCGCCTGTTCCCGCATCCGGAGACGGGGGTGGACCGCGCCGAGCGCGGCGACGACTGGGACCGGCTCGCGGTGCCCGGACACTGGCAGCTCGCCGAGGCCCCGCACGCGTGGCCCTACGGCGTACCCGAGTACAACAACGTGCTCTACCCGTTCCCTGTCGATCCGCCGCACGTGCCGGACGACAACCCGACCGGCGAGTACCGCACGACGTTCCGGCTGCCCGCGGACTGGCCGGACGGCGGCCGCACCCTCCTGCGCTTCGAGGGCGTGGACTCCTGGTTCCAGGTGGCGCTCGACGGCGAGCTGCTCGCCACGTCGCACGGCTCCCGCCTGCCCACCGAGGTGGACCTGACCGACAAGCTGCGTGACGGCGGCGAGCACCTGCTCGCGGTCCGTGTGACCAAGTGGTCGGCCATGTCGTACGTCGAGGACCAGGACCAGTGGTGGCTCTCCGGGATCTTCCGCAGCGTCACGCTGGAGCACCGGCCGGACGACGCGCTCGACGACGTCCGCGTGCACGCCGACTACGACCACACGACCGGCGTCGGCACGCTGCGGGTGGACGCCACGACGGTGGTGGCCGCCCCCGGCGCGGTAGCGGCACGGGTGGCGGTGCCGGAGCTCGGGATCGAGGGCGTGGCCGGCGAGGAGCTGCAGGTCGCCGTCGAGCCGTGGAGCGCAGAGCAGCCGCGGCTCTACGACGTCGTCGTCTCTACGGACACCGAGACGGTGACGCTCGCCGTCGGCTTCCGCACCGTCTCCATCGAGGACGGCGTGTTCCTCGTCAACGGGCGGCCGATCAAGCTGCGCGGCGTCAACCGGCATGAGTTCGACCCGCTGCGCGGCCGTGCGGTGACGCCCGAGCGGATGCTCGAGGACGTGCTGCTCATGAAGCGGCACCACATCAACTCAGTCCGCACGAGCCATTACCCGCCGCACCCGCACTTCCTCGACCTGTGCGACCGGTACGGCCTCTACGTGATCGACGAGAACGACCTGGAGACGCACGGGTTCCTGGGCGAGAGCTGGGCCGGCAACCCCACGGACGACCCGGCCTGGACAGAGGTGCTGGTCGACCGCGTCACCAGGACCGTGCGCCGCGACGCGCACCATGCGAGCATCATCATGTGGTCGCTGGGCAACGAGGCGGGCGGCGGGCGCAACGTCCCGGCGATGGTCGACGCCGTCCGGGCGCTCGACCCGAGCCGGCCGATCCACTACGAGGGCGACTACTCGAGCGACCACGTGGACGTGTACTCGCGGATGTACGCCGATAGCGCTGAGGTCGAGCTGATCGGCCAGGGCATCGAGCCGCCGCTGGAGCGCGCCGACGTCGACGCCCGCCGTCGGGCCATGCCGTTCGTGCTGTGCGAGTACGCGCACGCGATGGGCAACGGCCCGGGCGGCCTCGCCGACTACGACGCGGCCTTCGACCGGCACGCGCGCCTGCTCGGCGGGTTCATCTGGGAGTGGATCGACCACGGCCTGACCCGCGCCGATGCCGACGGGAACCTGTTCTCGGCGTACGGCGGCGACTTCGGCGAGCGGTTCCACGACGGGACGTTCATCGCCGACGGCCTGCTGCTGCCCGACCGCACACCGTCACCCGGGCTGCTGGAGACGGCGGCCGTGTTCGCGCCGATCCGCATCGACGCGCAGCCGGACGGCACGCTCCTGGTGCGTAACCGTTACGCGTTCCGCGACACGAGCCATGCGGAGATCGGCTGGACGCTGCACCGCGGTGCGGAGCAGCTCGCGACCGGCACCCTCGACCTGGTGCTGGAGGCCGGGACCCAGACGGTGGTGCGGCCGCCGTCCGACCTGGTGCTCCCGGAGCCGGGCGAGGCCCCGGTCTGGTGGACCGTGCGCGCCGTCCAGCACAAGGCGGAGGCGCTCGAGGAGGCGTGGCTCGAGCCCGGCTTCGAGCTCGGCGCCGGCCAGCTGCTCCTGGTCGAGCCGGCGTCGCTCACCGCTCCGGTGGGCCGGGTGTCCACGGAGGCCGACGGCGGGTTCCGCGCCGGTCCCGCCCGGTTCGACGGCCGCGGTGACCTCCGCGAGCTCGCCGGCCGGACGGTGCACGACTTCCGGGTCGACGCCTGGCGCGCGCCGACCGACAACGACCGCCGTCCGGCGAAGTGGCAGGGGTCGGCCGACGAGGAGAAGTGGCGCGACGCGGGCCTGCACCTGCTCGCCGAGCGCAAGAACGGTGTCGGCGTCAGCGCCGACGGTGCGCTCGAGATCGACGCCAGGATCGCCGGCCCGGCGACCCGTGCGGGCTTCGCCACGCGCTACCGCTGGCAGCCCGTCACCGACGCGCCGGACGCGGTCGACCTGCTCGTCGACCTCCGGCCGGAGGGCCGCTGGCCCGAGAACGTGGCTCGCCTCGGGGTGGCGCTCGCGCTCGACGAGCCGGCGGCCGCGGAGACCGGCGTCCGCTGGACGGGCCTCGGGCCGGACGAGTCGTACGCGGACTCAAGGCAGGCGGCGCTCGGCGGTTCGTGGCAGCACACCGTCGCCGACTGGCAGACCAGGTACACCCACCCGCAGGAGAACGGCGCGCGCCGTGGTGTCACGAGCGCCGTCCTGTCCTTCACGGACGGGACCGGCCTGCGGATCGACGCCGGGGACGTGACGGTCGGCGCCCGGTCGCAGCTCGGGATCGAGCTGTCGCTGCGACCGTGGTCCGACGAGGCGCTGGACCGTGCGGCCCACCCGCACGAGCTCGTGCCGGACGGCAAGCTGTGGCTGCACCTCGACGCGGCGCAGCACGGCGTCGGCAGCGCCGCGTGCGGCCCGGGTGTCCTGGCGAACGCGCAGCTCCATGCGGCGCCCGTCCGGATGCGGCTGCGCTTCACCACCCTGTGAACACGTGCCCGCCCCGCACCGCGGGGCGGGCATGATGTATACAAGATTGGACATACAAGAACGACGACGAGGAGTGCGGCCGTGAAGATGGGCTTCCGCTGGTACGGCGAGGGCAACGACACAGTGACCCTGGATCATGTGCGTCAGATCCCTGGCGTGGAGACCATCGTGTGGAGCCTGCACCACAAGCAGGCCGGTGAGGTCTGGGAGCAGGCGGAGATCGACGCAGAGGTCGCCCGCATCACCGGTCTGTCGGACGAGGCCCGCGCCAAGGGCGTGACGCGGACGTTCGACGCAGAGGTGGTCGAGTCGGTCAACGTCCACGAGTCGATCAAGCTCGGCCGGACCGTTCTCGGCATGAGCCGCGACGAGGCGATCGCGAACTACGTCACGACCATCGAGCGACTCGGCCGCGCCGGCGTGAAGGTCGTCTGCTACAACTTCATGCCCGTCTTCGACTGGCTGCGCACCGACCTGTGGCACCCGCTGCCCGACGGATCGACCGCGCTGTACTACGAGAAGGCAGTGGTCGACAAGATGTCGCCCGAGAGCCTCATCGCCGACATGGAGGCGAACACGCACGGGCTGACCCTGCCCGGCTGGGAGCCGGAGCGGCTGGCGAGCTTCAGCGAGCTCAACGCGGCCTACGTGGGTGTCACCCACGAGGACATGTACGCGAACTACAAGTACTTCCTCGACGCGGTGATCCCCGCCTGCGAGGAGGCGGACGTGAAGCTGGGTGTGCACCCGGACGACCCGCCCTTCGACGTCTTCGGCTGGCCGCGCGTCGTCTCGACCAAGGAAGGGCTGGCTCGGGTGCTCGACCTGAACCCGAGCCCGTACAACGGGCTGACGCTGTGCCTCGGCAGCTTCTCGGCCAACCCGGAGCACGACGCCGTCGACGCCGTGCGGACCTTCATGGACCGCATCCACTTCTCGCACGTGCGCAACATCAAGCACTTCGACAACGGCGACTTCACCGAGGTGGCCCATCGCGCCGTCGAGGGCAGCGTCGACACCACCGGGATCATGAGGGCGTACGCCGAGGCCGGCTACGAGGGCTACATCCGGCCCGACCACGGACGCCACCTCTGGGACGAGAACACCACGAACAAGCCCCGCCCCGGGTATGGCCTCTACGACCGGGCGCTCGGCATCCAGTACCTGCTCGGCGCGTGGGACGCGTTCCGCTACCAGGGGTGACTTGAGCGCGTCGTGACGTGACGGGTGATCAGAGGGTGATGTCTGGCCGGCGGGGGCCGACTGCCTTGCGGCCGCGTCCCACGGTGGGACTCTGGAAGGGACCGACGCCCCGTGGCGCGCCCTGCGGTGCGGTCACCGCCGGTCACGAGGGAGTGAGACAGCGATGGTCACTGTGCGCAGTGTGTATCCGAGCTTCTCGGCGAACGACATCGACGCGGCCCGCGCGTTCTACGCGGACACGCTGGGACTGCGGGTGACGGTCCTCCCTGAGGGGGCGGGCCTTGCACTCAATCTCGACGGCGGTACCTCGGTGTTCGTGTACGCCAAGGAGAACCACACGCCGGCGTCGTTCACGGTCCTGCACCTCACTGTCGAGGACGTCGACGTCGTGGTGGACGAGCTGATCGCCAAGGGTGTGGTCTTCGAGCGTTACGAAGGGTTTGAGCAGGACGAGAAGGGCATCGTGCGCGGGTTCATGGAGGGGGGCGACGGCGCCTGGTTCGCCGATCCAGCGGGCAACGTCATCGGGCTCGCCGACGGCGGCGGATTCGAGGCGGCCCTCAGCCGGTAGGCCGGGGGGAGGGCGTCTGACTCGGTAGCATCTGGCCCCATGTCCCCCACGTTCGTCCTGGTCCACGGCGCCTTCGCCAACTCGTTCTCGTTCGCGCCGCTCCAGGCGGAGCTCGCCCTGCTGGGCCACCGCTCGGCAGCGGTCGACCTGCCCGGGCACGGCTTCGCGGCGACCTACCCGGCCGCGTACCAGGCACCGCAGGACCTCGCGGGCCTCGCGACCGCGCCGGGCAGCATCAAGGGCGTCACCCTGGCCGACAACGTGGCCCGGGTCATCGAGGTTCTGGAGCGCGCCAAGGAGCACGGCCCGGTGATCCTGGTCGGGCACAGCCGGGGCGGCGCCACGGTGACCGCGGTCGGCAACGCCCGTCCGGACCTGATCGACCGGATCGTGTACGTCTCCGCGTGGGCCCCGGTGGACCTCGGAGTGGGCGAGTACTACGCCGAACCCGAGATGGCGTCCGTCGACGCCGCGGTCCTCGCCGGCGTGCTGGCGGCCGACCCGGCCGCCGTTGGCCTGCTGCGCGCCAACTTCCGCACCGCGGACCCGGCTGCGCTCGCGGGCCTCAAGGAGGCCTTCCTCGCCGACGGTACCGACGACGAGTTCTTCACCTTCCTCAGCACCTTCCAGCCGGACGAGAACCTGGACGCGGGTACGTCGGCAGACCGGGTCCAGGCCGCGACCTGGGGCACGGTCCCGAGGACGTACGTGCGGCTCAGCGGCGACACGAGCATCCCGGTCGCGATGCAGGACCGGATGATCCGCGAGGCCGACGCGCTCACCCCCGACAACCGGTACGACGTGCACACCCTCGAGTCCAGCCACCTGCTGTGGCTGGTCCGGCCGCGCCCGGCGGCGGAGCTGCTGGCGAGCCTGGCCGGTTAGCCGGCTGCCCGTAGCAGGCCCAGCCGGAGGCCGACGGCGGCTCACTGTCTCTTGCCTTTGTCGCCGTCTTTCCTGGGCCGCCGACACCCAGCGCTGGCATGATCCGACCATGCTCACCAGCGAAGGCTCCCGGCCCGACGAGGCCGACGAGGCCGGCGCGTCCGGGGTCGGCCTCGTACCGGACGCCGAGCCGGTGCCCGGTGTGGCCGCCGCGCCCGTATACGCGACCTGGGGGCAGCGGGTCGTCGCGGCGCTCCTCGACGACGCGATGCTGGCCGGAGTCACCTGGCTGGCGCTCGGTAGCGGCTACCTCCTGCCCACGCTCACCCCGGTGCTCTCGGCGGACGCCGAGGGCTGGCCCTGGGACCCGCGGATCCTGATACCGCTCGGTGCGGTCGCGGTCCTCCTGGTGCTCCAGGCCCTGACCGGCTGGACGCCCGGCAAGCTGGTGGTCGGCATCCGGGTGGTTCGCGAGGAGTCGTCCGCGCCGGCCGGCCTGTGGACGACGGTGGCGCGCTGGGCGCTGCACGTGCTCGACGCCGTCCTGCTCATCGGCTACCTGCGGCCGCTGTGGCACCAGAAGCGGCAGACCTTCGCCGACGGGATCGTCCGCACCGTCGTGGTGCAGCAGCTCCCCGACCTTCCGCGGAAGCAGGGGATCGCCGTGTACGGGGCAGCCCTGGTCGCCGTCGTGCTCGGGCTCGGGTACTGCTTCCCCATCAACAGCGGTTCCTCGGGGGCTCCGGAGAGTGTCGTGGCTTGCGAGCTTGAGGGCCCGGGCCCGTACCTGACCACCGGGGAGATCGCGCTCGACGGGTCCGTGTGGGAGGCGCAGGAGCGCCGGATGTGGACGGTGAAGGCGAGCCGCACCGTACACCCGGGCGCGACGGTCACCTGGGCGAGCGACCCGTCGGTGCGCGACGTCGGCTACCGCGTCGAGATCGACGCCCGGCCGTCGTCGGAGGACGGGGAGCCGGTGATCTCCCGGTCCTGGGACGTCGGGACGGGCGGCGTCGACGGCGACCCCTCGTCGGACGGTTCGTACACGCACACCCGGAACGTCTCGCCGGACGGGGACGTCCATGTCGCCGACGTCGAGTTCCAGGAGTCCGACGGCGATCTGGGTGCCCTGGGGACACAGGTGTGGACCGACGTGCGACTGATCGCAGACGGCGAGGTCGTGGCGACGTGCAGCAGCCGGATCGGCTACGACGACGCCGACCAGGTGGGCTGACGCTGGCTTGTCGTGCCGCACGAGGCGGCCCTGATGGGGCTGCTCTGACCTCCGCAACGTGCGAATTGCGGTGAAATGCGCGACGGTGTACTAAGTCGCGATCTGCGCGGCGCCAACGGAGGTGCGCGTGCCCAAGAACTCACCGGCCAACGCTGCGCGGAGCGCCCAGAACAGCGACGCCCTGCGCACGCTGGCGCGCGGCGGCTACGTCGCCTCGGGCGTGCTGCACGTGCTGGTCGCCTGGCTGGCCGTCCAGCTCGCGCTGGGCCAGCCCTCGGGCCAGGCGGACGAGTCGGGCGCCTTCAGCGCGATCGCCCAGGCACCCGGCGGTGAGCTCCTGCTCTGGGCGGTAGCCGTCGGATTCGCCGCGCTCGCTGTGTGGCAGCTCGCGACGGCCGCCCTCGGCGTGCCGGGTGCGCAGAACCAGGCGGGCGCACGGCTCAAGAGCCTGGCCAAGGGTGTGCTCTACGGAGTCCTGGCGGCCAGCAGCGCCCGGTACGCACAGGGTTCCGGTGGTGGCAGCAGTGAGGAGAGCATGACGGCCGACGTCCTGACCATGCCGGGCGGCCCCTGGCTCGTGGGGATCGTGGGCCTGGTGATCGTCGGCGTCGGTGTGTACCACGTGGTCAAGGGCGTGCGGAAGAAGTTCCTGCGTGACCTGGCCGGAACCGGCGGTGCCGCCGTCGGACCGGTGGTCGTGCGGCTCGGCCAGGTGGGCTACGTCGCCAAGGGCATCGCGCTCGGCGTCGTGGGCGGGCTCATCGTGGCTGCCGCGGTGACGACGGACGCGTCACGGGCGGGCGGGCTCGACGAGGCGCTGCGCACCGTGCGCGAGCAGCCGTTCGGTACGGCGCTCCTCCTCGTGGTCGGGCTGGGGATCGGTGCGTTCGGTCTCTACTCCTTCGCGCGGGCACGGTTCGCGCGGCTCTGAGCCGTCCGGCGGGCGAACTTCGCCGGGAGGTACGTCCCCGGACGCCGCCGTCCGCAGCGATGATTCCGGGGCGTCCCCAGGGTCTACGGTTCGTCACCCTCCGACACTCGAACCAGGAGACACCGTGAAGCTTCTTCTGACGTCCGCAGGCGTCAAGAACCCGAGTATCCACGACGCGCTGCTCGGCCTTCTCGGCCGACCGGTGTCCGACTGCGACGCGCTCTGTATCCCGACGGCGATGTACGGGCATCCTCAGGTAGGCCCGGGGGTCGAGGCATGGCGCTTTGCCGCCGGGCGCTCCGAGGCACCGATGGCCGAGCTGGGCTGGAAGTCGGTCGGACTGCTGGAGCTCACCGCGCTGCCCACCATCGACGAGGAGCTCTGGGTCCCCAAGGTGCGGGAGGCGGACGTCCTCCTGGTGGCGGGCGGCGACGCTCTCTACCTGAACCACTGGATGCGGGAGTCCGGGTTCGCGGACCTCCTGCCGTCGCTGACCGAGACGGTCTACGTGGGGATGAGCGCAGGCAGCATGGTGATGACCCCGCGCATCGGGGAGTACTTCGTCGAGTGGACGCCGCCGACGAACGACGACGCCACGCTCGGGGTCGTCGACTTCTCGATCTTCCCGCACGTCGGCCACCCGATGCTGCCCTACAACACGATGGCCGCCGCCGAGAAGTGGGCGGCCG